>JBAXSU010000111.1:0-11553 GCA_037130535.1 Actinomycetota bacterium | reverse complement strand
GGCAGGATCATGGGGAACGAGTCGGCCACGAACGCCACCCGACCCATACCGCGCATCGCCAGCAGCGTGCGGCACTCCTCTTCGTCGAGCCACTCGGTGGCGGTCTGGTGTCCGTCGTCGGCCATCGCCCGCGACCCTACCCCTGCCGGTGCCGAGGCACCATCGCAGGTGGGCGCCTCCGCTTCGCTCGGGCCGGGCCGCGGCGGCGATGATCCCCCCATGTCACTCACCGTGTCGTCGTCGCCCAGCCCGTTCGTCAGCGGGGTCGAGCCGATCACCGAGCCCGACGATGCAATCCGTGCCGCGCTGGCCGACGCCCAGTTGCCGCCGCTGCTGCCGGCGCTGGCGTACCTCACCGGCGACCTGTCGCTGCTGCGGCCCGACCTGCGCATCGACCCGATGCTCATCTCGATGCCCCAGGGCGGTCTCACCGACGAGCAGCAGGCAGCCGTGCGTGACCTTGCGCTCGACGTGCTGCGCCGGTACCGCGACGGCGGCTGTGTACCCGCCCAGCCGCCCGCCGATGCCGATCTGCAGCGCATCCTCGAGTACACCGTCGGCCTCAGCGAGGGTATGGCCCCGTACCTGCCGTTGCTGGAGGAGGAACTGGCCTACCGCGGTGAAGACCGCCGGGCACCGGGCTGGACCAAGCAGCGACTCGCTCCCGACGTCGACTTCAGCGTCGTCATCATCGGTGGCGGTATGTCGGGCATCTTGTCGGCCCACCGCCTGCAGCAGGCGGGCATCGACTACACCATCCTCGACAAGAACCCGTCGGTGGGCGGCACCTGGCACGAGGCGGCGTACCCGGGCTGTCGGGTCGACAACCCCAACCACAACTACAGCTACAGCTTCGCCCAGCGCCACGACTGGCCCTCGCACTACTCGCCCCAGCCGGTGCTCGAGCAGTACTTCCGCGACTGCGCCGAGGCGTTCGGCATCGGCGCCCATGTGCGTTCGCAGTGCACCGTGCAGTCGGCCACCTGGAGCGACGACGACCTGCTGTGGACCGTGCGGTACACCGACGCCTCGGGCACCGAGCAGACCATCCGCGCCAACGCTGTGATCAGCGCGGTGGGGCAGTTGAACCGGCCGTTGTGGCCCACCATCGACGGCATCGCCGACTACCAGGGCGAGTACTTCCACTCGGCCGAGTGGCGTCACGACATCGACCTCACGGGCAAGCGGGTGCTGGTCATCGGCACCGGCGCCAGTGCGCTCCAGTTCATCCCCCACGTGGCCGCAGCGGCTGGCAGCGTGACGGTGTTCCAGCGCACGCCGCCGTGGATCGCCCCCACGCCCGACTACCACGAGCCGGTGGCGCCCGGCCTGCAGTGGCTGTACCGGCACGTGCCCACCTACAGCGAGCTCACCCGCTTCGCCATCTTCTGGCGGATGGGCGACGGTGCCCTCGAAGGGGTACGCGTCGACCCGAACTGGCACGGCGACGGTTCGTCGGTGAGCGAGTTGAGCGAGATGGGCAAGCAGATGCTGCTGCTCTATTACCAAGAGCAGTTCGGCGACCGGCCCGACCTGCTGGCCAAGGTGATCCCGAACTACCCGCCCGGGGCGAAGCGTGCTGTGCGCGACAACGGCATCTGGGCGGCCACGCTGAAGCGACCGAACGTGGAGCTGTGCACCGACGCCATCGGCCACATCGATGCCGCCGGGGTCACCATGGCCGACGGCTGCCACTACGACGCCGACGTCATCATCTACGGCACCGGCTACCAGGCGTCGAACTTCCTCACCCCGATGCGTGTGACGGGCCGCAACGGCATCGACCTCCACGAGCAGTGGGCGGGCGACGCCCGCGCCTACCTCGGCGTGATGGTGCCCGGCTTCCCCAACCTGTTCTGCCTCTACGGACCCAACACCAACATCGTCATCAACGGCAGCATCATCTACTTCAGCGAGTGCGGGGTGCGCTACATCCTCGGCCTGCTGCAGCTGGTGCTCGGCCAGGGGGCCAAGGCGCTCGACGTGAAGCGCGAGGTGCACGACCGGTTCAACGAGTTGGTCGATGACGAGAACAAGCGCATGGCGTGGGGCTGGAGCACGGTGAACAGCTGGTACAAGAACGCGACGGGCCGGGTGGCGCAGAACTGGCCATTCACCCTGCTCGAGTACTGGCAGCGCACCAAGCAGGTCGACCCGGTCGACTTCGACCTGCTGCGCTGAGTCGCGCCGGCACGCCGCGGCGGCAGACTGGTTGCCGCCCATGAACGACACGGTGTCACCCCGCGCAGTGCTGGCCGCCTCGATGCGGTCTGCGGGCGCGTTCGACACGCCCGCGTCGTTGCCCATCGCAGCGATGCGCGACGAGTTGTTGGCCACCATCCGCGACCACCAGGTGGTGGTGGTGGCCGGCGAGACCGGGTCGGGCAAGAGCACCCAGTTGCCCAAGTTGTGTCTCGAGCTGGGCCGCGGGGTCGACGGCCTGATCGGTCACACCCAGCCCCGTCGTGTTGCGGCGCGCACCATCGCCGAGCGGGTGGCCGAGGAACTGGGCTCGTCGGTGGGTGCGGCCGTGGGCTACACGGTTCGCTTCACCGACAAGGTGGGCCCCGGCACGCTGGTGAAGGTGATGACCGATGGCATCCTGCTGGCCGAGATCCAGCGCGACCGCATGCTGCGCCGCTACGACACCATCATCATCGACGAGGCCCACGAGCGCAGCCTGAACGTCGACTTCCTGCTCGGCTATCTGAAACAGTTGCTGCCGAAGCGGCCCGACCTGAAGGTGATCGTCACCTCAGCCACCATCGACACAGCGCGCTTCAGCGAGCACTTCGACGGTGCCCCGGTGGTGGAGGTGAGTGGCCGCAGCTACCCGGTGGAGGTGCGCTACCGCCCGCTCGAGGCCGACGGGTTCGGTGGAGGCGCCGACGGCGCAGCCGACCAGGTGCAGGGCGTCTGCGACGCAGTGCAGGAACTGAGCGCCGAGGGCCCGGGCGACATCCTGGTGTTCCTGTCGGGCGAGCGCGAGATCCACGATGCCGCCGACGCGCTGCGTCGCCTCGACCTGCGCAACACGACGGTGCTGCCGCTGTATGCGCGACTCAGCTCGGTGGAACAGCACCGCATCTTCCAGCCGCACAGCGGTCGGAGGGTGGTGCTCAGCACCAACATCGCCGAGACGTCGCTCACCGTGCCGGGCGTGCGCTACGTGGTCGACACCGGGGTGGCCCGTATCTCGCGCTACAGCCACCGGCTGAAGGTGCAGCGCCTGCCCATCGAACCGATCTCGCAGGCCTCGGCCAACCAGCGTGCGGGCCGCTGCGGCCGCGTGGCACCCGGTATCTGCATCCGCCTCTACGACGAAGCCGAGTTCGCCGAGCGACCCGAGTTCACCGAGCCCGAGATCCTGCGCACCAACCTGGCCTCGGTCATCTTGCAGATGACGGCGCTGGGCCTGGGCGATGTGGGGGCGTTCCCGTTCGTCGAGCCGCCCGATCGGCGCTCGGTGCGCGACGGCTATGCGCTACTCGACGAACTGGGCGCGCTGCAACCGGCCGAGGGCACCGACGACGCGCGTCGGCGTCTCACGCCCATCGGCAAGCAACTGGCCCGGCTGCCTGTCGACCCGCGACTCGGGCGCATGGTGCTCGAGGCCGACCGGCACGGCGGAGTTCGCGAGGTGCTGGTCATCGCCGCCGCGCTGTCGATCCAAGATCCACGCGAGTTCCCCACCGAGCATCGCCAGGCAGCCGACGAGGCACATCGCCGCTTCGCCGTACCGGGCAGCGACTTCCTGGCCCTGGTGAAACTGTGGGACCACCTGCGCGAACAGCAGCAGCAACTGAGCAGCAACCAGTTCCGCAAGCTGTGCCGCACCGAGTACCTCAACTACCTCCGGGTGCGCGAATGGCAAGACCTCTACAGCCAGTTGCGCCAGGTGGCCGGACAACTCGGTGTGCGCAGCGGCACCGAGGCGGCGCACCCTGACCGCATCCACCAGGCCCTGCTGTCGGGTCTGCTCAGCCACCTCGGCGTACGCGACGGCGACGGCCGCGAGTTCCGCGGTGCCTACGGCTCGAAGTTCGTCGTCGCCCCGGGCTCGACGCTGGCGAAGAAGTCGCCGAAGTGGTTGATGGCCGCCGAGCTGGTCGAGACCAATCGCCTGTGGGGTCGCATGACTGCGGCGGTGCAGCCCGAATGGGCCGAGCGGTTGGCCGGTCCGTTGGTGAAGTACTCGTACGGCGACCCCACCTGGGAGGCGCGCAGCGGCCGGGCGGTGGTGGTGGAACGGGCCACGCTGTTCGGCCTGCCCATCGTGACGGGCCGCACCATCGGCCTCGACCGGCTCGACCGCGACCTGGCACGCGAGATGTTCATCCGTCACGCACTGGTGGATGGCGACTGGGAGACGCACCACTCGTTCGTCGCCGAGAACCGCGACACGCTGCACGACCTGCGCACGATGGGCGACCGGGTGCGGCGCTTCGATCTCATCGACGACGAGTTGGTGTTCGGGTTCTACGACCGCCGGGTGGGTGCCGACGTGGTGTCGACCCGTCATTTCGACCGGTGGTGGAAACAGCAGCAGCGCACCCAGCCCGATGCGTTGCGCATCACGGCCGAGGCGCTGCTGGGCGATGTGGCTGCCCCGGGGGTGACCGACGACTTCCCCGACAGTTGGCACTACGACGGCATCGACCTGGCCCTCACCTACCGCTACGAGCCGGGTGCGCCCGACGACGGCACCACGGTGCACGTACCGCTGACGGTGCTGAACCGGGTGGGTGACGAGGGCTTCGACTGGTCGGTGCCGGGCTTCCGCGAAGAGTTGGTCGCGGCCCTGTGCCGCACGCTGCCCAAAGAGCTCCGGCGGGCCATGGTGCCGGCGGCCGAGACGGTTGCTGCGGCGTGCGGTCGTATCGATCCGGCCGACGGACGCCTGGTGGTGTCGCTGGCTCGTGTGCTCACCGAAATGCTCGGCGAGCGGGTCACGGCCTCGATGTTCGACGGGACCCGCATTCCCGACCATCTGCGCATCACGTTCTCGATCGACGACGCGTCGGGCCGCAGTCTCGGCACCGGCAAAGACATCCATGCGCTGCGCCGTGCGCTCGAGGGCCGCATGCGCGCCGCCATCGCTGCTGCGGCACCGTTGGCCGAGCGCGCAGGCATCGTCGCCTGGGACCTGGGCACGCTGCCGCAGCAGGTCGAGACGGTGGGCGACGGGCACAGCGTGTTCGGCTATCCGGCGCTGCTCGACGACGGCGACAGCGTGAGCCTGCGAATCTTCACCACGCCGGCCATGCAGACGCGGGTGATGCGCGCCGGGGTGCGCCGTCTGCTGCTGCTCGCCGTGAACGTCACCCGCAAGCAGGTGGTGCAGGGCCTCACCAACGCGCAACGGTTGGCGATCGCCCGCAGCGAGCGGGTCGAGCTCGACGAGATTGCCGACCAATGCATCACCTCGGCCGCCGACCTGGTGGTGAGCGAGTTCGTCGAACGACACGGCGATCTGCCGTTCGACGCCGAGGTGTTCGCCGAGTTGGTCGCCGACGGCCGGGCTCGGCTGGCACCCACGGCGGGCGACGCATTGCGCGCCGCCGCCGAGGTGATCGCAGCGGCGAACGGGGTGGAGTCGACACTCGACCGCATGGTGAGCCCACTGGTGGCCACCACGGTCGACGATGCCCGACGCCATCTGCGCCGCCTGGTTCGCCGCCGATTCGTGGCCACAGCCGGGGTCCGTCGGCTGCCCGATGTGCTGCGCTACGTGCGCGGCATCGAACGCCGGCTCGACAAGGTGAACGACGGCCCGATGCGCGACGCGCAGCGCCTGCGCACCGTCGCCACCCTCGAGGCGCGCTACGAGGCACTGCTCGACGCCTACGAGCGATCGAAGCGGCCGTTACCCACCGAGGCCGTCGAACTGGGTTGGTTGCTCGAAGAGTTGCGGGTGAGCGAGTTTGCCCAGACCCTCGGCACCGCGGTGTCGGTGAGCCCGCAGCGAATTTCGCGCGACCTCGCCCGCCTCGGCGCCTGAGGGAACTCGGGTCAGTCGGGGCGGGTGACGGCGAAGCCGGCGGCCTGGAGGGCGGCGACCACGGCGTCGCTGTGGGCCCGGTCGGCGGTTTCCACCTGCACATCGACCACGGCCGAACGCAATCGGGTGGCCGGGCCCATGCGGTCGTGCGACAACTCGACGATGTTGGCGCCCTGCGCCGCCAGCACCCCGGTGAGCGCGTGCAGCGCGCCGGGACGGTCGGGCAGCGACACCGACAGGGTGGTGAGTCGCCCGCTGCGGGCGAGGGCGCGCAGCATGGCCGAGGCCAGCACCCGCAGGTCGATGTTGCCACCCGACAGCAGCAGGCCCACCCGTCGACCCTGGAACCGGTCGGGATGGGCCAGCAGCGCGGCCAGCGGTGCGGCACCGGCGCCTTCGGCCATCACCTTTTCGACCTCGAGGTAGAGGGCGATCGCCGCCTCGACGTGGTCGTCGTCGACCACCACGATGTCGACCCCCTGCTGCTGGGCGAACCGCACCGCCGATGCACTGGGGCGGGCGACGGCGATGCCCTCGGCGATCGTGTCGCCGCCCAGCACACTGCCGTCGCCGCCGTGCATCTGCGACGCGAACGCGGCGTAGGCCGCGACCTGCACCCCCACCACCTCGACGCGCGGGTCGACCCCTCGGGCCGCGGCGATGGAACCGGCGAGCAGACCTCCGCCGCCGACGGGTACCACCACCGTGTCGAGGTCGGGTGCCTCGTGCAGCAGTTCGAGCACGGCTGTGCCCTGGCCGGCCATCACCACCGGGCAGTCGTAGGGCGGCACGAACACGAGGTTGCGTTCACCGGCCAGCCGCCGGGCGTGCACGGCCGCCTCGGCGAGCGTGGCCCCGGCCGTGACCACCTCGGCCCCCAGGGTGCGGGTGTTGGCCATCTTCACCAGCGGTGTGCCCTCGGGCATCACCAATGTGGAGGCGATACCGAGGTTCGTGGCGTGATGGGCGAGGCCCTGGGCATGGTTACCCGCCGACATCGCCACCACGCCGCGGGCTCGTTCCTCGGCCGACAGGGTGAGCAGCCGGTTCAGTGCGCCGCGTTCTTTGAACGAGCCGGTGAACTGGAGGTTCTCGAACTTCACCACGACCTCGGCCCCGGTGATGGCCGACAGTGTGTACGACAGCGCCGTCGGCGTGGCGGCCACCGCACCGCGGATGCGGTCGGCAGCGGCCAGGACGTCGGCGAAGGTGATGGGGGGCCCGATGCGCATCAGATGGCCGACATTACTGCCGGCCATCTGATGCAGCTGGGGGGTGGGGGGTCTGGATCAAGCCGTTCCCGATCAAGAGGGCGGCAACAGCACGTCGCTCATCACGTGGACGACGCCGTTGGTGGCCATCACGTCGCCTGCGGTGATCTCGAAGCCGTTGATGAACACCTTGTCGCCCTTGCGGGTGACCTCGAGGTCGATGCCGGCGACGGTGGTGAGTTTGCCGGGCTGCAGGTCGGCGAGGGTGAGCTTGCCCGGCACCACGTGATAGGTGAGCACCGTGGCGAGGAGTTCGGGATCGTCCTGCACCTGGTGCAGCGTGGCCGTGGGGATCTTGGCGAAGGCATCGTCGGTGGGGGCGAACACCGTGAACGGGCCCTCGCTGCGCAGGGTGTCGACCAGGCCGGCATCGACGACGAGGCCGGCGAGTTCGGTGAACACCGTGGCCGACAGTGCCGTGCCGACGATGTCGTACTGCGTGGCGGGCGCTTCGGTGGTGGCCGGTGCGCTGGTGGCCGGGGCGATCGTGCCTGAGTCGATCGTGGTGGTGGCCGGTGCGTCGGAGAGGTCGTCGGCGCAGGCGGTGGCTGCGAGCGCCAGCGCGGCGGTGGCGGCCAGGGCGAGACCGGCGCGGGCACGGCCGATGCGGACGGGAGCGGTACGGGGAGTTACGAGCACACGACGAACGTACCGACCGTGCACCGGCCGAGGCAGGGGCTCAGGTCCCACCGCCCTGGGACCAAAGGCCCGCGTGGCGACGGCCGACGAGTGGCGAACGTCGCGCAGGAACTTGGTGAGCGTGCCGGCCTTGGCGGCCAGCCGGTCAGGCCTGATTGTCGGGCAGGGTGATCTCGTACCACTGCACGCGCAGCGGCCGACTGGGTGCCAGTTCGAAGCGCACACGGGCGGGCGTGCCCGACGGGTGGCCGAGGTCGATGGTGGCGCCGGCGCCGCTCGACGGGGTGATCGCGAGCACCTCGAGGGCCCCTCCGCAGGCATCGACCAGTCGGCGCGCGCCAGCAGCGCGGCGGGCGAACGACTCGTCGGGGGCCACGTTGTCGGCGAACACCTCGTGGGCTCTCTCGTCGGCCACCTCGTCGCGCCAGTCGCCCAGCAGGCCCACCAGTGCTGCCGCCGCGTCAGCTAGCTCCGGCGAGGGCGGCTGTGGTGCGGACGGCACCGCCCCGGCCTCGTCGAGCAGCATCAGCATGCGCATCGTCAGCTCGCTCATGGGTGCGTAGGTGCCGTTCGCCAGGGCGACAGCACCCAGGCGACGTCCGCTCAGCCAGCGCATGTTCGATCCGTACCCGGGTAGGCCACCGGCGTGGGTGACGATGCGGCCGAGCGTGGGACTGTCGCCCACTCGCAGGCCGTACCCGTAGCCCATCATCAGCCGTTGGCCGGCCAACAGGCGTGAACCGTCGAAGGTATGGATCCGCTGCATCTCGCGTCGCGACGCACGGCGCAACGGCCCGTCGTCGGCATCGTCGCGTGGGGGGAATGCCTCGTCGAGGAAATGCACCCAGCGGGCGAGGTCGGCGACAGTGGTCCAGATACCACCCATCGGGGCGATACCCCCGTCGCCCTGTAGCGGTGTGCCCTCGGCGATGATTGCGTCGTCCTGCACCCGGTGCGGGCGGGCCCAGTCGTCGTGGTGGGGCTGCACCCACGTGCTGCGGGTCATGTGGAGCGGGGCGAGCAGTCGCTCGCTGATGTGGGTCTGCACGGTTCGGCCCGTGGCGCGCAGCACCACGCGACCCAACAGACCGAAACCGAGGTTCGAGTACTCGTACGCGGTGCCCGGGCTGTGGGCGAACAGCACGCCCTGTGCGATGAGCGCATCGAGTTCGTCGTCGGTGATCTCGAGGTGACGGTCGGCCCAGGCATCGTCGGTGGCCAGTCCCGAGGCCATCGACATCAGGTCGCCGACCGTGACGGGCGCAGCGTCGGCGGTCGGGCCTGTCACCGCGGCCAACTCAGGAGCGATGTCGGCAATGCGATCGGCCAGCGACAGCACGCCGTCGTCGCGGAGGGCGAGGATGGCCGCGCACGTGAAGCTCTTGGTCATCGATGCGATGCGGTACACCGTGTCGGCCGTCGGGGTGCGCGGAGTGGGTGCGTCGACGTCGAGCGTGCCCACCGCGCCGGCCACCACCACCTGACCCCCCGAGACGATGCCCCACGAGATGCTCGGGCAGCGGTGGTGCACGGCGTAGTCGGCCACCAGCGCGGCGAGCGCGTCGTGGTGCTCGGTGACCGCAGTGGGGTTCACAGCGCGCCGGTGATGAGCGCGAACAGGTCGTCGTAGTGCTCGGCGCGCGGGAAGTCGGGGAACTCGGCGGCGATCGAGTCGGGCGACCGGAACCAGAACCCGGCGTCGGCGGCCCCCAGCATCGCGGCGTCGTTGTACGAATCGCCCGCTGCAACCACCCGGTACTGCAACGCCTGGAAGGCGTTCACCGCGTGTCGCTTCTGGTCGGCCATCCGCAGGCGGTAGTCGACGATGCGGTCGTCGGCGACCACGAGGCGGTGGCACAAGATGGTGGGCATCCCGAGGTGGCGCATCAGTGGAGCGGCGAACTGCTCGAACGTGTCGGAGAGGATGACCACCTGGGTGCGAGCCCGCAGTGCGTCGAGGAAGTCGCGGGCACCTTCCATCGGGCCGAGGCCGTCGATCACATCGGCGATCGTCGACATCGTCAGGCCGTGCTGGTCGAGGATCTGCAGGCGGCCGCGCATGAGCACGTCGTAGTCGGGTTCGTCGCGGGTGGTGCGGCGCAGTTCGGCGATGCCGGTGCGTTCGGCCACAGCGATCCAGATCTCGGGAACGAGCACGCCCTCGAGGTCGAGAGTGACAATGGTCTGGTTGGTCATCGCCTAGGAGCGTACGCCGTGACGCACCACCAAGACGATGGCCAGGACGATGGCCAGCGTTGTCGCGCTGTCTATTCTTCGCAGCACACGTCGACATCGACCAGGGGGAACACATGCTGCGCAGCACCATGCAGGACGACTACCAGCTCACCATCAAGCCGATCCTCGAGCACGGCCGAACGGTGCACGCGAACAGCAAGGTCATCACGTTCACCGGCGACGGCTACGTCGAGTCGACGTTCGCCGAGGTGTCCGACCGGGCCGACCGACTGGCCGCCGTGCTGTCGTCGCTGGGCGTGCAGCCGGGCGACCGGGTGGGCACGTTCATGTGGAACAACCAGACCCATCTCGAGGCCTACCTGGCCATTCCCTGCATGGGTGCGGTGCTGCACACGCTGAACATCCGCCTGTTCCCCGAGCAGCTCGCCTACGTCATCAACCACGCCGAGGACAAGGTCATCATCATCGACGCGTCCATCGCGCCGCTGCTGGCCCGGGTGCGCGATCAGCTCACCACGGTGCAGCACATCATCGTGAAGGGTTCGGCCGCTGCGCCAACCTCGGCGGTGCAGGGGCTCGGCGACGGCCTGCTCGACTACGACACGCTCGTCGACGCAGCGCCGGGTGGCTTCGAGTACCCCGACATCGACGAGAAGCAGGGCATGGCCATGTGCTACACGAGCGGCACGACGGGCAACCCGAAGGGCGTGATGTACAGCCATCGCAGCACCTACATGCACTCATTCGCCGTCACCTCCACTGCCAACATCGCGCTCGCCGAGACCGACCGCATGCTGGTCATCGTGCCGATGTTCCACGCCAACGCGTGGGGCACGCCGTACGCGGCGTGGATGATCGGTGCCGACCTCGTGTTCCCGCAGCAGTTCCTGCAGGCGGGGCCGCTCAGCAAGGTCATCGCCGACACCCAGCCCACGCTCACCGGTGCCGTACCCACGGTGCTGAACGACCTGCTGGTGAACGCGCCGGGCACCGACATGTCGAGTCTGCGCCTGGTGATGTGTGGCGGCTCGGCCGTGCCCCGCGGCCTCATCGACGGCTACCGCGACGTGTTCGGTGTACCGCTGGTGCAGGGTTGGGGCATGACCGAGACCAGTCCGGTGTGCGCCATCGGCCACCCGCCCAAGGACATGGCCGGCCTCAGCGAAACCGACTGGCGGGTGAAGACCGGTCGCATCATGCCGGGTGTCGAACTGCGCATCACCGACGACAACGGCGACGTAGTGGCGTGGGACGGCGAGTCGCTCGGCGAGATCGAGGTGCGCGGTTCGTGGATCACGGCCGAGTACTACAACGTCGACGATCCCGAGAAGTTCCACGACGGCTGGCTGCGCACCGGTGATGTCGCCTCGGTGCTGCCCAACGGCTACGTGATGATCAGCGACCGCGCCAAGGACGTCATCAAGAGCGGTGGCGAATGGGTGAGTT
>JBAXSU010000110.1:0-11716 GCA_037130535.1 Actinomycetota bacterium | reverse complement strand
CACGGCCACACCTTCACCCATCTCGCCGGCGCCGAGCACCAGCACGCGGCGACCGTCGAGGCTGTCGAGGTGCTCGTGGGCCATCTCGACCGCGGCATGGCTGACCGACGCCGTCGACCGGCTGATGGCCGTCTCGGTGCGGGCGCGCTTGCCGGTCTCGAGCGCGTGGCGGAACAGGAGGTTGAGCGTGCTCTTCGCGCCGCCCTCGGCCTGGGCGATATCCCATGCAGCACGCACCTGACCGACGATCTCGGTCTCGCCCAGTACTGCCGAACCGATGCCGGAGGTGACCTCGAACAGATGCGTCACCGCCGCATCATCGTGCTGGCTGTACAGGTGAGGGTGCAGGTCGTCGGGCTGCAGTCCACCGAGCTCGCAGAAGAAGTCGCGAATGTCGGCGTAGGCCCCGTGGAAGCGTTCGGCGACCGCGTACACCTCGGTGCGGTTGCAGGTGCTGAGCACCACGGCCTCGCGCACGTTGGTGCGAGACACCAGTCCGGCGATGGCCTTGGGCAGGTCGGTGGGGTCGATCGACACGCGCTCGAGCAACGACAAGGGCCCGGTGCGATGGTTGACGCCGATCACCACGATGGACATACGGCCCGAACCTTACGCGCTCGCCGGTCGCGATGTGCCAGTGCCGCCGACAGCGCGAAGATTGCCGTCGGCACGCCGCTGCTCGTGGTAGCTGAGGATCTGCAGTTCCACGGCCAGATCGACCTTGCGCACCTCGATCGATCGGGGCACGCTCAGCACCACCGGCGCGAAGTTGAGGATGCTGGTCACCCCGGCGCGCACCAATCGCTCGGCCGCATCCTGGGCGGCAGCGGGCGGGGTGGCCACTACGCCGATGTTCACCCGTCGGGCCTGCACGATGTGCGCCAACTCGTCGATGTGGCGCACTCTCACGCCGCCGAGGACGCTGCCGATCTTGGCCGGGTCGACGTCGACCACGCCCGCAACCGGATAGCCGCGATCGCCGAACCCGCCGTAGCCAGCAAGGGCCTGACCGAGGTTGCCGGCGCCCACGATGACCACGGGCCAGTCATGGTTGAGGCCCAATTCGCGGCGAACCTGGTACACGAGGTAATCCACCTCGTAGCCCACCCCGCGGGTGCCGTAACTGCCGAGATAGCTCAGGTCCTTGCGCACCTTGGCCGCGTTCACCCCGGCCAGCTCGGCCAGACGGTCGGACGAGATGCGGTCGACCTGGGCCTCGGACTGTTCGCCCAGGATGCGCAAATAGACCGGCAGGCGGGCAACGGTGGCTTCCGGGATGCGACGTCGGGGGCGTTCGCTCGGCATAGTCAGCGCCAACGTTAGGCATTCGTGCACACGTTCACAAAGCCGGTCGGACGTGACATTCGGCCACAGCACGACCCGTCACCGTCGTTCGTGAGCCTGGACCGGGCACCAGTCGGCCACCGCTCACCGACCCGGCCTGAACGCACCGGTTCGTGAGCCTGGACCGGGCACCAGTCGGCCGCCGCTCACCGACCCGGGGTCAGACGAGCGAGCGACGGAGCAGCTTGCCGCTCACGTTGCGCGGCAGTTGGTCGACGAACAAGATCTTGTTCGGGCACTTGTAGCGGGCCAGATGATCGGTACACCACTCGATGAGTTGCTCCTCGTCGAGGTGCACGCCGTCGTCGGGCACGAGAAAAGCCTTCACCGCTTCGCCCGTGTGCGGGTGCGGCACGCCCACCACGCCCACTTCGGCCACGCCCGGGTGCTCGGCCAGCACCTCTTCCACCTCGGCCGGGTACACGTTGAACCCGCTGACGATGATGAGGTCCTTGGCCCGGTCGACGAGGTACAGGTAACCCTCGGCGTCGACGGTGGCGATGTCGCCCGTACGCAACCACCCGTCGGCCGTGAGCACACGAGCCGTGAGTGCCGGTTCGTTCCAGTAGCCCAGGAACACGTTGGGGCCCTTCACCCACACTTCACCCGCATCGCCTTCCAGCGTGTCGTCGCCCGACTCGTCGACCAGACGCACCTCCATGCCCGACAGCACGCGTCCCACCGAGCCGTACTTCACGGGCATCCCGGCCGAACTGGTGACCACGGGCGACGCCTCGGTGAGGCCGTAGCCCTCGGCGAGCACCAGGCCGAACCGCTCCTCGAGGCGATGCATCGCCTCATCGGGCATGCGTGCCGCACCCGTGAGTGCCAGACGCACCCCGGCGAAACTGTCGGCCGGCGCCTCGGTGAACACGCTGAACGACACCCAGAGCGGCGGCGCACCCGGTAGCACGGTCACCGCCCGGTCGCGGATGGTGTCGAGCGCGGTCGACGGGTCGAACCGCTGCACCAGCACCACCGTGGCACCGCCGAGCAACGACTGACCGAGCACGACGTTCAGGCCGAAGATGTGGAACAGCGGCAGCACGCCGAAGACCACATCGGTCGGCTCGATGTGCACCCCGACCGAGCGACTCTGCTCGAGGTTGGCCACCAGGTTGCCGTGGCTGAGCATCGCCGCCTGCGGCGACCCGGCGGTGCCACTGGTGAAGATGAGCACGGCCAGCGCGTCGGCCTCGACCTCGGTGATGGGCACCGGGCCGGCGTCGAGCAGCGAACTGAACGAGGCGGCACCGGCGATGTCGTTCTCGGTGCTCACCACGGTGCGCAGCGACGGCAACGCCTGGTGGTCGACCTCCGACCACGCCGACCTGGCAGCCGCATCCACCACCACCGCGACCGGGTCGACCACGGCGAGTTCGCGTTGGATCTCGGGCCCGGGGCTGGTGGGGTTCAGCGGCACAGCGACGGCGCCAATGCCCAGCACCGCCAGATAGGTGTCGACGAAGTAGCGCCCGTTGCTGCACAGCAGGCCGACACGATCACCCGGCTGAACGCCCAGCGCGACCAGACCACCACGCACGTGCGCCACCTGGTCGCGCAACGCGGCGTAGGTGGTGGGCCGACCGCGGCTGATGATGGCCACATGGTCGCCCGGATGGTCGTCGATGAGATGCGCGTAGTTCACAGTGGTCCCCGACTGGCGATGCTAGGTCGCCTGGGACCGTGCCGTGGAACCTCAGAGCCGCACGAGGGCGACGATGCCTGCAATGAGGATGAGGTCGAGCAGCAGACCGAGGGTGAGGGTGGTGGCAGGACGCATCGCAGTGGAGGCTAATCGGAGTTCTGGTCAGCGGCCGCGGCCGGGGCGGAGTTCGACCGGACTGGTGACCGGACCGACGGCCGAGCCGGCGCCGCCGGGTTCGAGACGGGTGATGCGCACCTGATCGCCGGCAGCGATGCCCAGTTCTTCGGCTGCCGACCGGCGGTCGAGTGCCAGGGCCAGCATGCCGTACGAGTCGACGACCAGGCCCACGGCACCGCCGGGTACCTCGGCGAAGGCGTCGGCCACGGCCGCCACGCGCACGGTGGGGTCGGCCAGGTCGCCCACCGACACCCGCACCCGGGTGTCGGCTTCGGCGAGTTCGGCCAGTTCGTCGGGCCCGACGTTCAACTGACAGTTGCCGAAGTGGTCGACCCACAGCACCTCGCACAGCAGCACATCGGCCTCGAGCCGGCTGAGCGGCACCACACCGGGCAGCAGCAACGCAGGGTCGATGGACTCGCCCAGTTCGGCGAGGTCGACGCCGTTGGCCAGATGCGCCGCGGCCGGGGCGAAGATGTCGCGGCCGGCGAACGTGGCACCCGGCGCAGGCAGTTGATAGTCGGTGTTGGTGAGCACCACGGCGCGTTCGGCACCGCCGGCCAGCGCCACGGCCGAGGCGAGCAGGCCGTTGTCGGGCCCGATGAACACACCGTTGCCGCCCGCCACCTCGACGGCCACGGCGCGGCGGGCCGTGCCCACACCGGGGTCGACGACGGCGAGCACGATGCCCTCGGGCAGGTAGCTGACCGAACGGGCCAACACCAGGCTGCCGGCGCGCACGTCGAACGGGGGCACCTCATGAGTGAGGTCGAGCACCGTCACGTGGGCGGCGAGGTCGCGGATGACCGCCTTCACCACACCGACGAACTCGTCGCGTGTGCCGTAATCGGTGAGGAACGTCACCGTGTCGTACCGCCGGCCCATGGTCGGGCACGCTACCGGCGAGGCGTGGCGAAAAAGAGCGAACGGGTTGGTGCCAACCCCCCGATGGCACCAACCCGTCCGGCGCAGCCCTTGCGGGGCGCGACTCCGGCTCGTGAGAACCGGGTGTCGTATCGCCGAGCGCAGATTAGACATGGCCCGGGCAATGAGAAAAGGGTCACGTCGAAAAAGGGCGAAAATTCTTTCCGCAGATCACACTCATGTGATTTGCGTCCGTTCAGTGACCGAGTTCGCGACTGCGGGCGGTTGCCACCATCACGGCATCGAGCATCGCGGCCCGCACCCCGGCGCTCTCGAGGGCCCGCAGTCCGGCGGCCGTGGTGCCACCCGGCGAGGTCACCATCGCCCGCAACGCCGCCGGGTCGCCCCGGTCGGCCAGCAGGGCGGCCGACCCCACGAACAACTGGCTGACGAGTGCCTCGGCGTTGGCCCGGCTGAGCCCGGCCAGCACGCCCGCGTCGGTGAGGGCCTCGGCGATGAGGAACAGGTACGCAGGCCCCGAGCCGGCGAGGCCGGTGACGGCGTCGAGTTGCGCCTCTGGCACCCGCACCACGCTGCCAACCGCACCGAGGATCTGCTCGGCCCAGTCGAGGTCGGCGGGGCCTGCCGCCGAGCCACCGGCGATGGCCGAGGCACCCTCACCCACCAGTGCAGGCGTGTTCGGCATCGACCGCACCACCGCCACATCGGGGCCAGCAGCGGCCTCGATGGCCGCTATCGACACGCCGGCGGCGATGGACAGAATGCGCGTGGCACCGGCTCCCACTGCCTGCGCTGTGGCCGCCGCGACGTCGTAGGGCTTCACCGCCACGAGCGCTGCCGAACAGGCCGGCACCGTGTCGGTGACCACCACACCGGGGAACATCGCCATCAGCTCGGCGCGCCGTGCCGGCAGCACCTCCACGACGGCGATCTGCTCGGGGGTGGCCCATCCGGCGCGCAACAACCCGCCGACGAGCGCTGCGCCCATGTTGCCGCCACCGATCACTGCCAGGTGCGAAGTCATGCGTTGCAGCCTACGCGGCGACCGCCGCGGGTACGGGTGGGCGGCTGTGTCTTCCCCGATCCACCCGCCCACCCGCACGACAGCAATGAACGACAGCAGCGCGGCGCTGACGGAAATCGAGCGTGCGTCAGTCGTCGCCGTCGGCCGCAGCAGCGGCGTCGATGGCGGCGTAGCGGCTGGCGTAGCCGAGCCGGATGAGCGCCGGGAAACTCTGCTCGACGTAGGCGTACAGCGAGCCGATCACGCGGTCGAGTTCGGCCTCGCCCACGGCAACCAGGGGCAGTTCGCCGCGCAGGAACAAAGCGTCTTCCACGCCGATGGCGAAGTGCGCACCGACCAGCCGCTCGTTGCGGCGCAGCGCCTGTTCGTAGACGGCGGCGTGGTTCTCTTCGGGCGCTGGCATGACGTAGGTCTCGTACCGCAGCGTGCGCTGGCCGAGGGTGAGCCACACGGTGGTGAACTCCTTCTGCTCGCCACGCATGCGCACGTACCAGCGCACCTCGTCGCCCTCGCCGCGGTCGACGGCCTCGATGGTGGAGTTGGCAGCACGGAAGCCGCCCAGCCACTCGTCGATCTGCCGTTCCAGCAGGGCCAGCGCCCCCGGTTCGAAGACGTCGGTCATCGACACGCCACCAACGACCGGGTGGACAGGTCGGCGTAGGTGCGCCGCAGCCGAGCCGCGGCCAGGCTCCACCGGTAGCGCTGCGACCGGGCCGCACCGCGGGCGCCCATGGCTGCGGCGTCGGCGGGGTGATCGAGCAGATAGCGCACGTGCGCCGCGAACTGGTCGGGGTCGCGGTCGGGTACGAGGAAGCCCGAGTCGCCGTGGTCGACCAGGCTGAGCAGACCACCGACCCCACTGGCCACCACCGGGATGCCACAGGCCGACGCCTCGAGTGCCACCAGGCCGAAGCTCTCGCTGCGGCTGGGCACCAGCACCACATCGGCGGCGCGGTAGTAGGTGGACAAGATGTGGTGCGGCTGCGGCGGAACGAAACGCACCTGGTCGCGCAGACCCAGCTCGTCGACGAGCGCCACCATGCGGTCGAACTCGGTATCGCCCTCGGTTCCGCTGGCACCGCCGACGATCAGCAAGATGGCATCGCGGCGACCCAGCGCGGCGAGCGTGCGCACCGCCACGTCGGGACCCTTCAGGGGCTGGATGCGGCCAACGAACAGCAGCACCGGCACGTCGTCGGGTAGCTCGAGCGCGTAGCGCGCACCCGACCGCTCGCCCGGCGCGAAGAACGCGTGCTCGACCGCGGGGGCGATGACCTCGATGCGCCCTGGCGGGTCGCCGTACAGGCGGCGGAACTGCTGCTCTTCCTCTACACAACTGACGCAGATGGCGTCGGCACAGCCGATGATCTCGTGCTCGGCCTGGGTTCGCCACTCGGGTTCGAGGTCGCCACCTTCGGCCTTCACCTTGGCCAGCGTGTGGAACGTGCTGACGAAGGGCATCTCGCGCAGGTGCTTCAGCCGGTGCGCCGCCTGGCCGCTGAGCCAGTAGTTGGCGTGGGTGACATCGGCCGGGAACGGGCCATCGAGGTAGTGGTTCACCCCGGCGACGAAGTCGTCGATGACGTGCGGCAGGTCTTCCTTGCTGAGTTCGTGGTGACCGGCGGACACGTGCACCACCCGATGATTGGGTTCGATCTGCACCACCTCGGGCAGGCTCGACGTCGTGGCCCGGGTGTACGTGGTGCAGTCGACGCCTGCTTGGGCCAGCGCCGACACCAACTCGCGCACGTACACGTTCATGCCGCCACTGTCGCCTGAGCCCGGTTGCACGAGCGGCGACGTGTGGAGCGAGAGCACGGCCAGACGTTGCACGGAAGCCCCAACGCTAGCCAGCCGCACCCCATTCCCCGCTACCCCCGGCACGGCCCGCGGAACCGGTCCGGGGTGCGGCTCAGTGCGCAGCAGGAGGTGGGGCGTTGGCAGCGACGAAACTGTCGTACACGTTCAGCAGCGCCTGCCGCTGCTCGGGGGTGAGCCATCGGTCGCGGACGATGGCGTCGCGCACCTCGTTGGCACCCACCGGCTGATCAGCCAGCAGGCCGGCGCGCACATAGAGCGATTCGGCGCTGATGTGCAACGCCTTGGCGATCTGCTGGAGGATCTCGGCGCTGGGCCGGCGCAGACCGCGCTCGATCTGCGACAGATAGGGGTTGCTCACCCCGGCCAATTCGGCCAGGGTGCGCACGCTCATTCGGGCGTGCTCGCGCTGGCTCTTGATGAACGAGCCGACGTCGGGCAGCGGCCTGGCGGTCACTCGTCGGCGAGGAGGCCCTCGATGTCGGCCTCACCCTCGCGATAGCGGTGCACCAACTCGCCGCTCAGGGCGTCGATGCGCTGGAACATCGCCTGCCGCTCGACCGACCGGGCCTGCTCGAAGGCGCGCAGTTCGTCGCGCAGCGACGCGAGCTGGCTGTCGGTGAGCGCCGACGGCTCGGCGGCACCGAGACGGGTGCAGAGATCCTCGAACTCGACCGCGAGGGGGTGCTCGCTGGCGTCGACCGCCGGGCGCGGTGGCCGGGCCGGGCCGCCAGTGAGCCGACTGGCCAAGATGCCGGACAGGGCCTCGGGGGTGACCGCTTCGTCGTTCAGGCGGCGGCGGCGCAGTTCGGCGTCGACGAGGTCGATGCGGGCCTGCACCAGGCGGCGCACGTACGACACCGCGTCTTCCTCGCCGAGCAGATGGCTGCGCAGGGCGCGCAGCTCGTCGAGCGGCAACAGGGTGGGGTCGATGTCGGTCACTGAAATCCTCCACTCACGGGCGGCAGGACCGCCACTTCGTCGGCCGGGGTGACGGCGTCGGCCCGGTCGGCCGCGCTGCCGTTCAGCCAGATGCGACAGGTACCGAGCACAGCGGCGAACGCTGCGCCGTAGCGGGCCACCGCCTGGTCGAGCACGTCGCCCACCGTGGCGCCGTCGATCGAATCGGAGCCCGTGCCGGCGGCTTCACGCGCCGATGCGAACAACCTGATGACGGCCACGTCGGTGATCGTACCGGTGTGGCACGTTCGTGCTCACCACTTCGTGCACCGATGCCTCCGGTCAGAGGTGAACCTCGCGAACCGTGTCACACCGCACCGGTACCCTGCCGTCCATGACCCACGCCTCCGCCCCGCCGGGCACCACCCGCCTGCTCGTGGTGCGCCACGGCCGCAGTGTGTGGAACACCCAGGGCCGCTGGCAGGGTCATGCCGACATCCCGCTCGACGACGAGGGGATGCAGCAGGCGGTGATAGCCGCCGAGGTGCTCGGTGCCTTCGACGCGGTGTGGGCCAGCGATCTGCAGCGCGCCACGCTCACAGCACAGATCATCGCCGAACTGCACGGCATCGGCCCGGTGCTCATCGACCCTCGGCTTCGCGAAACCGATGTCGGGCCGTGGGAAGGGCTGCGAGCGCACGAGGTCGAGGCCGGCTGGCCCGGCTTCCTCGCTGCCAAACAGCGGCCCGAGGGCTTCGAGCCCTATCCCGACGCGGCGGCCCGTGTGCTGGCAGCGCTGGTCGACATCGCGGCCCAGCACCGGGGCGGCGAGGTGTTGGTGGTCAGCCACGGCGGCGTCATCCGCGCCGTTCGGCGTGCACTCGACAGCTCCGATCCACACATGCCCAATCTGTCGGGCAGTTGGTTCTCGGTCGATGCTTCCGGTCGCGTCAGCGCCGGCGAGGTGGTCCAACTCGTCACCTCTCTCGCGGGCAACGACCCGCCACGTCCCGGCACTCCGCCACCGTCGGAGTCATCCCAGGAGGTGTCATGACCTCGAACCTCGACCATCTCGTCGACTTCCAGGTGGAAGTCACCCGTTCCCGCCGTCGCAAGCGTTCGGTCGGCTCCGAACTTCGCGGCGACCTGCTGCTCATCACCGTGCCCTGGTGGATGAGTGACGAAGAGATCGACCTCTGGGTCGGCAGGACGCGGGCTGCCTATCGCCGCCGCCGATCGGCCGATCGATTCGACCTGCCCAAGCGCGCCGCAGCGTTGGCGCGCACCCACGGGCTGAAGGTGCCCACGTCCATCGTCTGGTCCGACAACATGGAGCGGCGCTGGGGCTCGTGCACGTTCTCCACCGGACGCATCCGGCTGTCGTCGGCGCTGGCCCCGTTCCCCGACTGGGTCGTCGACTACGTCATCGTGCACGAACTCGCCCACCTCGACGTGCCGGCGCACAACGCCGCGTTTTGGGCGCTCGTGCACCGCTATCCGCGCACCGAGCGGGCCATTGGCTACCTCACCGCCAAAGGTGGCGAGGTCGACGATCCAGGCTGAGCGCCAGGGGCATCGCCGCGTCGGCCACCGCCGACCGGGGTGAGCGAACTGGCGACAGCTCCCACCAGCGCCACCACCACCACGATGCGCAGCCCGGCGCGGCGCGGCGCCTTCGACCGGTCGGCATCGATGGCAAGCGGGGTCGAGAAGTCGGTGGCCGGTGTCGACTCGGTACCGCCAAGTGCCACGAGAGCTGGCTGCACCATGCAGAACTCGATCAGCGCGTCGCGAACATGGGCCGGAAGCACCACAAATTCGACGCCCACTCGGCGTTCGCCGTCGAAATCGACCCCCAACCCCGAGCGCATGTTGCGCACCACCACGTCGATCCGCGCCGACACACACCCGGTGGCCGTGGGCACCACCAGTTCGAGCTCGCCCCGGTCGCCCTCGTCGACCTGCAGCAACCCGATCACCGCAGCACCGTGCGGCGTGATGTCGGCGACCAGAGCAGGAGCACCGGCGAACGTGCTGGTGAACGACGTCGGCACTCGGATCGTGCGCCGCGTCAGGGCGCGCACCGTCAGCAGGCGCAACGCCGACAGACCTGCGGCCAGCACCCAGAGCACCGCGACCAGCAGCAGCACCATGTCGGTCACCGGCAGCGGCTGCAGGGCGTGGGTCACACGGTCGCTCAACCCGCGCAGGCCCACCACCACGCTCAATCCGGCCACCATGGCCACCACGGCGGCACCGTGATCGAGGCCGAACAGCATCCCGAGCGCCGAGCGAGTGACGACCGGCGCGCCGTTGGGCGCCGTCAGGCCACGCCACGACGTTCCCAGTCGGGCCATCGCCTCACGGCTGCGATCACCGGGTCGAAGCACTCCCCCGCTCATCCGCCACAGGGCGACCGACGAGAGCGTGAACCAGGGCAACCACAGTCCGAGCAGCGGACCAGGAGCCAGACGGAAGGGCAGCGATCCCTCGAGCAACGAGCCCACCAGCACGAACACCAGCACCGACCGACGGATGCCGGCGAGCGGCAGCACCGCTGTGGCCAGCAGGGCTCTGCGGTGAGCCGATGTGACGGGCTGTGTCGGGCGACGGGTGAGAGCGACCGACACGCCGAGGCGTGCGGCACAGGCTTCGTCGGCTCGCCTGCGTTCGGCCACCACCAGGTCGTTGGGTGAGTCCACCGACTCGTCTGCGGGCGACAGCAGCGGTGCGGGTACCGCCACCACCTCTTCTCCCGGCGCGGCAACGCGCCATCCGGCAGCGAACAGACCCAGTGTGAGCCGCTGGTAGCTCATCGCCGGGGTCGGGCTGGGCGGAACCATCTGGTCGTCGAGAGATGCAATCGCCGATCGCCGCGCCAGCGCTCCGCCACCCTGCAGCGACGCGAGGCCGCGAGCACCGAGACCCACGGCGAGTTCATGCGCGATTGACACACGCCGCTCGCTCGGCCGGCCGCTGCCGACTGGGCGGGTCGCTCCCTGTACCACCGCCACATCGGGCTCGAACCAGGGCAGCAGGCGACTCAGCAGGTCGGGTGCAGGCACCTGACCGGCATCGAGCAGCACCAACACGTCGGTCGTGGTCGAACGGGCAACCGATACGAGGGAATCCACCGACTCGTCCTGCGCTGCGCGGTGCAGATGCAGTCCGTCACCGGCGGCCATCTCGGCGAGGTCGGCCCGCGGTTGCGGCGCATCGTCGAGCAGTACCACCGGACCGACCGATCGCGCCGCCAGCACGGTGCCGCGCACCATGTCGAGCGAACGCTGCCCGCACTGCACCACCACGGTCACCACGGGTGCATCGTCGGAGGGGCCGACCACACCGGGCACACCCCGACCGGGCCACAGCGCCCAGGTCAGCAGAGCGAACGCCCCGAACCCCACCACTTCCACGGCAAGTGCAGTACCAGCCAGCCACAGCGGCGCCCCGGAGAACGAGGCAGTGATCCGCCACCCCAGCCACGACGCGCCGAACACAGCACTGGAGAGGGCGAGGGCCCGCCCGATACGTGGTGTCCGTTCCGTCATGAGAGTTCGTCCGTGATCCGCCGTACTGCGACAGCATCTCCGCGAAGAACCGTCCGTTGCCAATGTCGGCATGCATGGCGCAGTCCTTGAACAGTCGGTGCTGCTGGCCGGTGCACGGGAAAGGGCCGCTAACCTGCCGTGCTCGTGGGTACCACCAAGCGCGAACGTCAGAAAGCCAACCGTCAGAAGCGGCTCGAGGAGCTGGCCCATCAGGCCCGACGCGACAAGACACGCAAGCGCGGTCTGCAGATCGGCATCGCCGTGGTGGCCGCGCTGGTGCTGCTGTTCGTCGCGGCGAAGCTGGTCGGCAACGACGACGCCGCCACCACCGACACCACGGCGGCCGCCACCACCACGGCGGTCACCGAC
>JBAXSU010000011.1:0-34804 GCA_037130535.1 Actinomycetota bacterium | reverse complement strand
TACGGCGATGCTCGCCCAGGCGAACCAGATCCCGCAGGGCATCCTCTCGCTGCTCAAGGGCTGATCGAGTCTCTCCGAAACCATTCGATCGACGAAGGGGGTCTGGCGCTGCCGGGCCCCCTTCGTCGCGTCATCGCTCAGGTCGTGGGCCGGGTCGGTGAGCAGGCCAGCGTGCGGAGCGCCAACTACCTGCTGGCGTGCAGGCGCACAGTCGGAACAGTCGTCAAGGTCCAGAGTCATCGCGTCGGTCGACGCGTGGGAGGTGAGTCGTGTCGTCAACCAACTCCGTCGGGTTCAACGCCGGTGGTATCGACGTTTCGGCGATCGTCTCGGGCCTGATGGGCGTCGAACGGCTGCCCGGCGAGAAGATGAAGGCCAAACAGGCCGAGGTGAAGCTGAAGAGCGATGCCATGGGTCGGTTGCGCAACTCACTCGAGTCGCTGCGCACCGCTGCCAACGGTCTGGTGACCAAAGGTGTGAACAGGCTCAGCTCGAGCGTGTCGAACTCCAGCGCCGTGTCGGCGTCGGTCGGTGCAACTGCAGCCGCCAGTACCGCCAGTTTCACCGTCGACCAGTTGGCTGGATCGCACAGTGTGCGAACCTCCACGCCGGTTGCGTCGGCGACATCGGTAGTCACCACCTCCGCACGCCTCGCGGTGTCGAACACGGCTGCTCGTCTCGGTGTGTCGACCGCGAGTTTCGACGACACAGTCACCGCTGGCAAATACACGCTCGAGGTGACCCAGGCATCGGCGGCGGCTCGTCGCACGGGAACTGAGGTTGATGCCACCACCGTCGTCACGACAGCAAACCGCTCACTAGCGGTGGAGGTGAACGGGACGGCGCGATCGGTGACACTCGCTACGGGTACCTACTCGCGCAGTCAGCTCGCCGCTGCCGTGCAGACGGCCCTCGGCTCCGATGTCAGCGTGGAAGCTGACACCACGACCGGCGCGCTGTCGATCGTCACGACGCGTGAGGGGTCGGCGGCCAGTCTGCGGGTGACAGGTGGATCGGCTCTGTCGACGCTCGGGATGAGTGCCACCGCAGTCGCCACAACTGGTACCGACGGCAAGTTCCGGGTTGGCACGGGCACTGAAGTGACCGTCACCTCCACAGGGGGCGGCTACAGCTACAGCGCCGCTGCTACCGGCGGCAACCTCACCATCAGTGTCGCCTCAGGTCTGCGTGTCGGCACCTCGACGGTCGCCGCTGTCGACACCGGCGACCGCAGCCTCGCTGCCGTGGCGGCTGCCGTGAACACAGCGGGCGCAGGCGTGTCGGCAGGCGCCGTGAGACAGAGCGACAGCAACTGGTACCTCCAGATGGCCTCGTCGTCGTCGGGCACCACCGGCACGCTCACCGTCGGCGGCGCCGGCCTCCAGATGAGCACCCTCAGTGCGGCGCAGGACGCGAAGATCACCCTCGGTTCGGGGGCGAACGCGCTGTCGGTGTCGTCGTCGACGAATACGTTCACCGATGTGATGCCCGGGACGTCGCTGACGGTTCAGGCGACCACCACCACCCCGGTGACGGTGAGCGTGTCGCGCGACGAGACCGCTACTGCCGACGCAGTGCAGGCGTTGCTCACCTCCGCCAATGCAGTCATCGGCGAAGTGCAGATGCAGACCAAATTCGACCCCACCACCAAGAGGGGTTCGCCGCTCACTGGCAATGCCACCGTGCGGGGCCTGATCGAGAAGGTGCGCTCCGCGGTGAATGACGCCGTGTCGGGCGCGGCGTTCGCCAGCGCCGGCGGTGTGGGGATCACCACTGCGCGCGACGGCACGCTGAACTTCGACCGCACCGTGTTCCTCAACGCACTGCGTTCGAACACCGCCGATGTCGAGCGGGCGTTCGGCCGTGGAGGTACGAGCACAGGTATCGCCCAGTTCGCGACCGCCACCGACGCAACCGTGCCCGGCACATACAACGTCAACGTCACCACCGCGCCGACGAAGGCGCGGGTGACCGATCTGCTGGCAGGCACACCGGACACCGGACGGGTAGTGGGAGTGCGCATGGGGTCGGTGGTGGCCACCGCGAACATCCCTGCGTACGCCACGCCCGAGGCTGTTGCCTCGGCACTGTCGACATCGCTGTCGAGCGCCGGACTGAACCTCACCTCTGGGGTGACGGGTGGAGCTGTCACCATTACGGCCAACGCATTTGGCGCCGCGGGCAACTTCGAGGTGAACCTCGACATGAGCGGTGGCGGCGCCTGGTCGGCGTCGACCGGAATCGACGCGCAGGGCACCATCGACGGGGAAACGGCCGTGGGGCTCGGACAGACACTGAGCCTGGCGACGACCTCCACCTCGAGCGCCAAGGGTCTTGCGGTGAACATCACCGAAGGCCAGGTGGGAACCGCCCTGCCGGTGGCCTATGCCCCCGGTATCGCCGCCCGCCTGGTGTCGACCATCAGCGCGCTGACGGCGACCGCCGGCGAATTCACCAACAGTCTGGCCAGCTACGACAAGCAGTTCGCCGACTTCACCACCAAGCTCGACAAGTTCGACGAGCGGATGATCACCAAAGAAGACAACTTTCGTCGTCAGTGGTCGCGTGTACAGGCCTCGCTCGCCGGGCTCCAGAGCCAGCAGACCTGGTTGAAGAACCAGGCCGCAGCGATGAGCAACTCGAACTCGTGAGTCCGCTCCCCAGCCTGCTGGTCAGTTCCGCCACTGTCCGGACAGTTGCCGATGCATCCACAGTCGCATCGCCGAACACCATCGAGGGAATTGCATGAACACAGTCCAGTCAGCCCGGGATCGCTTCGTCAGTGGAGCATTGGCGACTGCCTCGGGCTCGAAGGTGATCGAGATGGCCTACGACCGACTCGACCGCGACCTGTCGAGCGCGCTCGCCGCGATCGAGGCCCGGCAAGTGGAGCCGGCGCACGCGGCGCTCACCCACGCCCAAGACCTGGTGAACGAGTTGCTGATGATGCTCGACACCAACGCGTGGGAGCACGCCACCTCGTTGGCCTCGATCTATCGATATGTCATCGAACTGCTCACGTTTGCCAACGTGAAGAAGTCGCCGGTCGAGGTGCAGCAGGCCCGCTTCCTGCTCGGCGAACTGGGCACCGCCTTCGCCCAGGCAGCCGCCCAGGTGGCGCCGACTCCTGCAGTAGCCGCACCGTACGCTGGCCAGGCCACCGGTTCGCGCCTGTCGCTGCAGGCCTGAGCATGCTGATGACGCCGAGCCGATCGACCTCGGCCGAAGCGCAGTGGGAGCCGGTGCTGCGCGCGTACGCAGCCCTGCTCGACGAGCACCGTGTGCTGCTGCTGACCGTCGGTGTGGAGGATTTCGGCGACGACTCGATGGCGCTCGTCCCGATGTTCGAGGCCCCGACGGGCATGCCGCCGCTGCCCGCCGCGTTCGCGGGCTGGGTGGCAGCGCTCGAGCGCGACACACAGGGCCTGATCGATCTGGCCACCGAGTATCTCGGAAAGAACCGGCCGAGTGCGGGTCTGCGGCTGCCGCGTACGCCGAGCGAGACCCGCTCGGTGATCGATTGGAAGATGTGAGTCGCCCGTGACTGCCGCCGGCCTGACCCTCGATCTGCTGACCATCGTGCTGATGGGTGGTGTGATCGCGATGATCGTGAGCACCACGCTGATGGTGATCGACATGATGCCCGGCAGACGCGGCGCGGTCAGGCCTCCTACTTGGGAACCGCGGGTCCGCCGGTTGTCGCCCGGGGCCGCCCGGCTGATCGCTCAGGCGCGGGAACGCGCCGCGCTGGCGAGCGCCGATCCGGGTCTGATCGCCAGCCAACTCGGTCTCGACGGCATCGACCGGGTCGTTCCGGTCCAGCAACTGCCGGTCGATCCGTACACCATCGAGGCCATCGTGCTGCCACCCGGCGCCGTCACCATGGCGCCCCACCCCGCCCACGAGCCGATCGCGCTACCCCCTGGGCCCATCATCGAGGTTCCCCAGGGTTCCGTGCGACCGGCGGGGGGACCCGTCGGCGGCCCGGTGATCGAGGTGCCGATGGTGCCCGCCCCGGGCGAGAAGCTGTCGTTCTACGAGGCGTCGTCGTTGGCGAGCCATCTCGCTTCGAACGATCCCGACCGGATCGTCGACGTCATCCAGCAGTGGTTGCGCAGTGACGTGCGCGTGTACGAGGAGGATGTGTGAGCGTTCCGCCGACACGAGTCGCAGTGCAGCCGATGCGCTTCGAGCCACCCCGTCTGTCGAGTGCGGGCACCGGCCGCATCAGCCGCGCGTCTGTCGGCATCGGTGCGCTGAACGAGGCCCGGGAAGAGGGCCGGCAGCAGGCCCTCGCCGAGATGGAGCACGTCGTCGAGCAGCACCGCCGGTCGAAGCTCGACGCCGAACAGGCCGGCCGGGCGTTGAACGCTGCGGCCCTGCAACTGCGCCTGTTCGATCAGGAGGGCCTCGAGGATCTGCAGCAGCATGTGGTGGCCCTCGCCCTGGCGGTGGCGCGCGAGATCCTCGGCCGCGAGGCGCGCACGTTCGATGACGTGGTGCTCGGGTCGGTGATGAAGGCCATGAGCCTCACCCCGGATCGCGGCGCCGTGGTGCCGCACGTGAATCCAGCCGACCGTAGGAGTGTGACCGAGTACCTGCAATCGGCCGATCATCGCCAGGACGTCGACGTGGTGGCCGATCACGGCGTGGAGCGGGGCGGCTGCATCGCCGCCAACGGACCGCTGCTCGTGGACGCGCAGATCGGCTCGGCTATCGAGCGGATCGCCGAAGCACTCGCCCAATGACGGCAGAGATGCTTGCGTTGCCGACGCATTCTGGACAGTCACGCCCATGGTCGTCGCTTCCGCTTCCTGCTGCACCGCTGTGGTGATCGCCCGATGAGCATCGGCGCCATCTCCGACAGCGTCACGACAGCGCTTCATTCGGCCCTCAACGGCCTCGACGCCCGGCAGCGGGTGATCGCCTCCAACATCGCCAACGTCGAGACACCGGGCTATCAGGCCCGTGAAGTGAGCTTCGAGGACAGCCTTCGTGCAGCCATCGCCGATGGCGACCCGTCCGAGACGTCGATCTCGGTGAACCAGTCGGTGGCCCCGACCCGCTCGAACGGCAACAACGTCAACCTCGACTTCGAACTCCTGGCCGGGCGCGAGAACGTGCTTCGCCAGAAGCTCGTCGTCCAGGCGGTCAACGCCAAGTACGCACTCCTGCGCACGGCACTCGGCCAGTGATCGCTTTCCGTCTCCCGTCCCGAATCGAAGGAGGACTTCGATGACTCAGATGTTCGGCGTCTTCGGTGTCGCCACCTCAGGCATGGGCGCCTACAAGACCTGGCTCAACGCCGTGGCCGACAACATCGCCAACATGAACAACGTCTCGCGCACCAGCGAGCCGGCGTTCCAGGAGCGATTCATCTCGGTGCAGGCCAAGCCCAGCACCGACGACATCGGCGAGGGCGTCGATGTTGCTGGCGTGATGTTCGGAAACGCGGACGGTCGAGTCGTGTGGGATCCCGAGCATCCCTACGCAGATGCCAACGGCATGGTGCGGCACACGTCGATCGACCTGACGGAGCAGATGGTGTACATGCAACTTGCCCAGCGCGGGTATCAGGCCAACGTCCGATCGTTCGAGAGCGCCAAAGAGGCGTACGAGTCGATCCTGTCGATCGGGAAGTGACCCTCATGCCCATCGTCCCGATCATGCCCATCACCCCGATCACCCAGATCGCTGCCCCCAGCCAGGTGCAGTCGGCCGCGGCCACCGCCGGTACCGGCGGCTCGTCGTTCGCCTCGATGCTGGCCGACCAACTCGACGCCGTGTCGGCTGCCCAGAACAAGGCAGACAATCTCGCCCTGAAGGCGGCGACCGGCGACCTCCAGTCGATCCAGGACTACACCATCGCCTCCACCGAAGCGCAGCTGCTCACCCAGATGACGGTGACCGTGCGCAACCGGGCAGTCGAGGCGTTCAACGACATCATGCGAATGCAGGTCTAAATGGCAACGAACAGCAACTCCTCCATGGCCGACAAGGCGAAGGATCTCGCCAGTCGGCTCACCCCGGTGCAGAAGGTGGCGCTGGGCGCCGTCGTGCTCACCGTGATCGCCGGCAGCCTGCTGCTGTCGCGAGCCGAGGGCAGCACGAACATGGGTGTGCTCTTCACCGACCTCTCATCGGCCGACGCCTCGTCGGTGGTCGATGCGCTCTCGGCCCAGGGTGTCGCGTACGAGCTCACCGATGCCGGGCGCACCGTGCTGGTGCCGACAACCGATGTGTACAACCTGCGCGTCGACCTGGCCGGCCAGGGTCTGCCCTCGGCCAACGACGGCTATGCACTGCTCGACAACCAGGGCATCACCACCTCAGAGTTCCGTCAGCGGATCGACTACCAGCGGGCCCTCGAAGGCGAACTGGCCAAGACAGTGGCTGCGCTCGACGGCGTGAAGTCGGCGTCGGTGCACCTGGCACTGCCCGACGAGTCGGTGTTCGTCGACCAGCCCTCGAGCCCCACGGCCTCGGTGCTGGTGATGGGTACCATGAGCGGCAGCGTGACCGACGATGAAGTGCAGGCGATCGTCCACCTCGTGGCCTCGTCGGTGAAGGACATGAAGCCCGAAGGGGTCACGGTCGTCGATGCGAACGGCGCCGTGCTGTCGTCGGGCGGCCAGTCCGGTGGTTCCGGTGGTTCCTCACGGTCGAAGTACGTGAACGAGATCGAGCAGACCACTGCTGCGAAGGTGACGTCGATGCTGAGCCGGATGACCGGCCCCAACAAGGTGTCGGTGTCGGTGAACGCCGCGGTCGATCTCGACGAGGTGCAGTCGACCTCGGAGGACTTCACCCCCATCGGCACCGACGATGCGGGTGGCCTGGTGCAGAACGAAAAGACGCTCACCGAGCAGTACGGCAATGCCACCATCAACGGCGATGCCGGTGTGCTCGGTCCCGACGGTGCCACCCTCACCACCGACGCCACCAACGACGCAGTCACCGGCGTCGACGGCAACACCGACTACCTGAAGGACGAGGCGAGCCGCACGTATGCGCTCGACCGCACCGTGTCGTCGACCCTGAAGGTGCCTGGGGAGATCACCCGGCTCACCGTCGCTGTGCTGGTGGACGAAGCCGCTGTCACCGAGGAGCAGATGGCCGCCATCGAGGAGATGGTGGCGACGGCTGCAGGTATCGACGCAGACCGCGGCGACACGGTGACGATCACCCGACTGCCGTTCGACACCTCGATGATCACCGAGGCCGAAGACGCTGCCGCCGCCGAGGACGCTGCCGCGAGCCAGGCCCAGATGATGAGCATGGCCCGCACCGGCGCCATCGTGCTGGTCATCGTCATCGCCCTGTTCCTCGCCTACCGCAGCGCCAAGCAGGCCCGCAAGGTGACCGCCATCCCGATCGACATCGGTGAGCTGACCACCTCGATGCCTCGCCTCAATGCCGGACAGCCGATCGCCATCGAGGCGTCGCAGCAGAGCGACACCTTGGCGCTGATGGCCGCTCGGCCGGCGGCTCCCGAGGACGAGTTGGCGGTGATCGCCGATCAGCGCCCACAGGAAGTCGCCAACGTACTGCGCGCCTGGCTGAATGAATCGAAGGCCGGTCGTCGATGATCGAATCCGCATCGGCCCAGCTGTCGGGGGCCCAGAAGGCAGCCATCTTGATGCTGTCGCTGGGGACCGAGAACTCGGCGAAGGTGATGTCGCTCCTCGGCGAGGGCGAGGTCACCCAGATCACCGCCGAGATCGTCAAGGCCGGCCAGATCACCCGCGACGAGAGCACGACGACACTCGAAGAGTTCGCCACGCTGCTCGTGGCAGGCGGCCACGTTGCGTCCGGCGGTCCGGAGGCCGCTCGCGGCATGCTCGAGGGCGCGCTCGGACCCGAGCGCGCAGCGGCGATCCTCGAGGGCCTCTACCAGTCGATGGTGAAGGGTCCGTTCGATTTCCTGAAGAACGCCGACCCGCGCCAGATCCTCAACTTCCTCTCGGCCGAGCACCCGCAGACGATCGCCCTGGTGGTGGCCCATGCCCACCCCGACATCGCCGCGCAGGTGGTGGGTGGCCTGCCCGAAGACGTGCAGCGCGCCGTGTCGGTGCGCATCGCCATGCTCGAGCCCAGTTCGCCCGAGGTGATTGCGCAGGTGGAGTCCATGCTCGAGCGCCGGCTCTCGTCGAGCGTGAAGAATCAGGAAACGAGGGTCGCCGACGGTGTGCAGACGCTGATCGAGATCCTCAACCGGTCTGACCGCGCCACCGAGCGTTCGATCTTCGAAGGCCTCGACGACCACAATGGAGAACTCGCCGACGAAGTGCGCTCGCGCATGTTCGTGTTCGAGGACATCGTCACCCTCGACGACCGCTCGGTGCAGCTGGTGCTGCGTCAGGTGGAGGCCAAGGAGCTGGCCACCGCCTTGAAGGGTGTGAAGCAGGAAGTGCGCGACAAGATCATGCGCAACATGTCGGAGCGTGCGGCGCAGAACCTCGCTGAGGAGATCACATTGCTCGGCCCGGTGAAGATGAAGTCGGTCGAAGAGTCGCAGGGCGGCATCGTGCGTGTCATCCGTGCCCTCGAGGAGAGCGGCCAGATCGTCATCACCCGCGGTGCCGACGAATACGTGAACTGACCTGCGCTGGCCCGAGGGCAGCGCGATGGGCCTGGGTGAATCACCCACGGTGCACCCACCCACCTTCGTGACTGCGCCGGGAAACCCGGACGGTTGCAATCAAGGCGCAACAGGGATGGCGCCGCCAGTGTCCATGGATCGGCGCCGAGCACAACCCCAGGAGCCCCATGTCCGTCGTCGCACCCGTGTTGAGTCACGAGTTCTCGGGCATCTTGCAGACCGTGCGTGATGCTGCCGTGCCGCAGCGCACCGGTGCGATCAGCAAGGTGCTCGGGTTGCGCTTCGACGTCGAGGGTCTCGATCTGCCGATCGGTGCCACCGTGCGCGTGCTCGACCGAGACATCGACCTGTCGGGTGAGGTAGTGGCGGTCGGTGCCGGCTCGGTCACCTGCATGCCGTTCGGTGAGGTGAAGGGCCTGCGCGTCGGCGCCCGGGTGAGCGGTTCGGAGAAGCCGTCGTCGATCGGAGTAGGCCCGCAGTTGCTCGGCCGTGTGATCGATGCGCTCGGCCGACCCCTCGACGACAAGGGCCCCATCCCCGGCCTGGTCGACGTGGAAATCGACGGCGAGCCGCCGCATCCGCTGCGCCGCGCCAAGGTCGACCTGCCGATGTCGCTCGGCGTGCGGGCCTGGGACACCCTCATCCCTGCCGGTCGTGGCCAGCGCGTCGGTGTGTTCGCCGGATCCGGCGTGGGCAAGTCGACGCTGATGGGCATGATCGCCCGCAACACGGCGGCCGACGTGAACGTGGTGGCCCTCATCGGCGAACGTGGCCGTGAGGTGCGCGAGTTCGTCGAGAGCGACCTCGGACCCGAGGGCCTCGCCCGCTCGGTGCTCGTGATCGCCACCTCCGACAGCCCGGCGCTGGTGCGACTGCGTGCCGCCTTCGTGGCCACCCGGATCGCCGAGTACTTCCGCGACCAGGGCAACGACGTGATGCTGATGATGGATTCGCTCACGCGGTTCTGCATGGCCCAGCGCGAGATCGGCCTGTCGGCAGGCGAGCCGCCCACCAGCCGCGGCTATCCACCGAGCGTGTTCTCGCTGCTCCCGCGTCTGCTCGAGCGGGCAGGTGCTGCCGAACGCGGCTCGATCACCGGTTTGTACACCGTGCTCGTCGACGGCGACGACCACAACGAACCGATCTCCGACGCGGCACGCTCGATTCTCGACGGGCACGTCGTGCTGTCGCGCAAACTGGCGCACGCCAACCACTATCCCGCCATCGACGTGTTGGCCTCCATCTCGCGTGTCTCGGGTGCGGTCACGACGCCCGAGCAGCGCCGACTGATGGGCGAGCTCCGACAACTGATGGCGGCCGAGGCCGAGGCGCGCGACCTGATCGAGATCGGCGCCTATGTGCCCGGTACCAACCTGGTTGTCGACCGGGCCGTGGCGCTCCGCGAGCCGATCCGCGACTTCCTGTGCCAGTTCGTCGACGAGCACTGGAACGCGGCGCAATCGTTCGAACGGCTCGGCAACCTGCTTGCCAGTCAGGACAATGCCAACACCGTCGCTCGCATGGGCGGTCGGCAATGAACCAGAAGAGGCTTGCAGCAGTACTGCGCATCCGCACCCTCCAGGAGCGCAGCGCCCGCGGCGAACTGGCCCGTACCCGTCGCGATCACCAGTACGCAGTTGCTGTGGAGCGGCGCACCTGGGAGCTGATCGACGAACTCGCCGCACCGGTGGCGCGGGGCGTGAACGCCTACCACCTCGCCGGGCGTCACGCCCAGGTGACCGCCGGGCTGCTGAGCACCCACCCGTTGCGGGCCGAGACCGAGCGGACGCACGAGTCGATGGAGGTAGCCAAGGCCGACTGGACCGTAGCCGCCCGCCGTGTCGAGGCACTCGATCGGTTGGCCGAGCGCATCGCCGAGGCTGAGAAGGCCGAATCGGCCCGGCTGGCCGGCAACGAGATCGACGACCTCGTCCTGGCTCGGCGTGGCCGCGAGGCCGACATCGCTGGAGACGCCGCATGACCGCTGTCGCAGGCGTAGCCGCAGTGCAGGCACGAATCGGCGCCATCGAGTCACGGCTCGGCGTCGGGAGATCGCGTTCGGACCAGATGGGTGCCATGCCGGTGCTCACCAACCAGCTCGGCTCGAGCGTGTCGGCGATGCCACTCGGGTACGCCGATGTCGCGGCAGGCGCGGCAGGAGGCATGGGCGCATCGACCGCCAGCACGGCGACCGCCAGCACGACGACCCCCGACTTCGGGTCGGTGGTTCGTCAGGTGGAACTGGGCGCGGCGCAGGCCTATGGCGCCACCGCCCCGGCGGGGCTACCCGGCGTCTCGGGCGGTGTGCCGGGGGCCGATCAGGTGAACGCCGCGACCCCCCATGCGGCGCTCTTCAACGAGGCTGGCGCTCGGTGGGGTATTCCGCCCACTGTGCTCGCCGGCATGGCCTACGTCGAGTCGCGCTTCCAGAACAACGTCGTGAGCGAAGCGGGTGCGGTGGGCATGATGCAGTTCCTGCCGGGTACTGCCGCATCGATGGGTGTGAACCCGTACGACCCGAACTCGGCCGTCGACGGTGCAGCCCGCTATCTGCGCAACGCCCTCGACCGGTTCGGATCGCTCGACATGGCGATCGGCGCCTACAACATCGGCCCCGGAGCGATGGCTCGCGCCGGTTCGGTGAACCCCGGAACACAAGCAGATCGTTATGTGACGGCCGTTCGGGCCGCCGCAGGGAGGATGGCATGACCGCAGTCGGCACCAGCGCGGCCACGATGTCGGCGTCGATCCTGTCGACGCTCGGCGACGGCAGCGCGACGCGCAGCAGCGGAGCAGGACCGTCGCCGGACGGCGGTTTCGAGGCACTCTTCAGCCGCACGATCGAGGCCGACGACTCGTCAGCTCTCGCTGGCGGCCGAGCGGAGACAGCCCCGGGGCTGCCCGATCGCCGTGCTGGGATCGATCGGCAGCGCGACGCTGTGGCCGACGATCGCCAAGTGACGCGCGTCGACGATTCTGCCGACCGCTCTGCAGACCGGGCTGCTGACCGGGCGGCCGATCCGGCGGACCGCGCCGCCCGGGCCGAAACCACCGACCAACTCGGCGCCGCCGACCGGCCGCCCCGCTCGCGCACCGACAGCGACTCGAACGATCCGGCGACAGTGGCGCTGCCACTGGTGATCGTCGCCCCGCTCGTGGTGCAGGCGCCCACGTCTGTTCCGTCCGTTGCGCCCAGCGTCGTGCCTGCGAGCGACACCGCCGTGTCGACCATCGATGCTGCGACAGCTCAGCCCGACAACGCTCTGCCGACGGTCGCCTCGATCGTTCCAGGAGCACCGGGAACACCGGGAGCACCGGCAGGTACACCCACCGATCCTGTGGTCGCAACCAGCGTTCCGTCGACCGGCGCCGACGACGTGCCCTTGCCTGTCGAGTCGCTCGCGGCGGCGGCTCACGAGCAGGCCGTCACGTCGCTCGATGCCGCAGTTCAGCCGTTGTCGGTGGATGCCACCGCCTGGCAGCAGTCGTCGGCTGCTGCGACAGTCGAGTCGGTTGATGCTTCGCCTGCAGCTGTCATGTCGTCGTCGGCTCGTCCGTCGTCGCCGGTGGCGCCCGTCGCCGATCCGGCCGTGTCGGCCGTGTCGGCCGTCGAGCCGCCGACGTCCACACTAGCCCCTCCGACGTTCGCGTCGGCGGCTGCACAGGCGGTAGGCGTTGCCGATGCGTTGCCCGACGACGCGCTCGCTGCCGGCGGTATCGAAACGGCTCGATCTGCGGCGTCGACAGTGACCACCGCGGTGGATGGCCCCTCCACGACGACGCCCGCGGGTTCGGGCCCGGGCTCGGCCATGGGCACCACAGCGCCCGGCGCCGGAAGTGCCTCGGGCACTGCAAATCCGACCGACCCGCGTGCCACCACCACGGCGACGCCCGAGCGGGTGACCGAACTTCTCCGCATGCGCGATCGTGCGGCACTCGGTGGTGTGGTGGGCGGAGCCATGAGTGTCGACCTCTCCGACGAGGGCCTGGGGCCGCTCACCCTGCACGCACTGCAGAGCGCTTCCGGCGTCCACCTCACGATCGAGGCCGCCGACCAGGCCACCCGCGACCTGCTCACCAGCCAGGGCCGGGCACTGCGCAACGAACTCGAATCCGGCGGTACCGCGCTGGGTTCGCTCGACATCCAGCACTCCGGCCCGGGCTCGTCGGGTGAACGGGGTGCTGGCACCCCGTCGGGTCGGGTCGATCGAGCAGGTGCCACGCGCTCGTCGCTCAGTTCCTCTGCCACGCCAACGCTCGCCACTGTCCGCCCGCGACCGACCCCGTCTGGCGACGGCGTCGACCTGCTCATCTGATCGTCCCTCGAGGAGAAGCCATGTCCATCTCACCCATCGGCAGCGTCACCGCAGCCACCACACCGCCGCCGGCCACCGGAACGGCCACCGGCAGTCCGTCATCGACCGCCTCCGGCGCTGGGGCGACCACCGGACCGACAACGGGCGCCACCACCGCAGCCACCACGAACCCGGCGATGCTCGACCGCGACGCGTTCTTGAAGTTGCTCGTCGCCCAGCTGCGCTACCAGGACCCGAACAAGCCGATGGACTCGGCCGAGATGGTGTCGCAGTCGGCGTCGCTGTCGGTGGTCGACAAGCTCGACCAGATCTCGCAGGTGCTGAGCGACAGCGGTGTCGCCAACCGCCTGTCGCTCGGCAGCTCGCTCATCGGCAAGCAGGTGTCGTTCCTCGATCCGAACGGGGTCAGCCAGACGGCAATCGCGTCGTCGATCAGCTTCGACGGCACTGCGATGGTGGTGCGCGCCGGCTCGTTCGACGTGCCGGTCGACTCCATCCGCTCGGTCACCACAGCTCCGGTCACCACAGCACCGGACACCCCACCGCCGGTCTCCGTAGCGCCGGCCTCTGCAGCACCGGTCTCCGGCGCTGTCGCCAGCTGAGCGCACCAGCCAGTTTCACCAGCCAGTTCCACCAGCTCCAGTCTCACAACAAAGGGAAGTCACCATGATCCGCTCCATGTCCAGCGCCATCTCCGGGATGAAGAACCACCAACTCATGCTCGACGTCATCTCGAACGACATCTCGAACGTGTCGACCTCGGGCTTCAAGGCGTCGAATGTCGTGTTCTCCGACGTGCTGAGCCAGACGCTCACCGCCGGCGACCCCAACGGCGTCGTGGCCGGCACCAACCCGTCGCAGGTGGGCCTCGGCGCCCGTCTGGCCGCCACCACCCAGAGCTTCTCGCAGGGTGCGTTGCAGCGCACCGGCCGCAGCACCGACATGGCCATCGAGGGCGAGGGATTCTTCGTCGTGTCGAACGGGACCGAGCAGATCTACACCCGCGGCGGCGCCCTGTCGCTCGATGCCTCAGGGAACCTCGCCACCTCCGACGGCAACTTCGTGATGGGCTGGCAGGCCGACGCGACCGGTGCCGTCGACAGCACCGGTCAGATCACCCGCCTGAACGTCCCGGTGGGCAGTTCGCTAGCGCCCAGCCAGACCGCCAACGTCGCACTGTCGGGCAACCTGTCGGCTGCGGCCGCCGTGGGCGCCGTCGTCACCAACTCGATGACCGGCTACACGGCGCAGGGTGCGACAGTTCAGATCAACCTCACCTATACCAAGTCGGCCGCCAACCAGTGGACGGTGACAGGCAGTCACGGCTCGCCCGGCACCGCAATCACGCTCACTGACAATGTGCTCACGTTCGGCCCCAACGGCGAGATCACCGCTCCGGCCGACGGCACGATCAACGTCGCCGCCGGCCAGATCCCTGGTATCACCGGTGCTGTCACGTTCAACCTCGGTGCCGCCGGTGCGGTGAACCGTGTCACCCAGTTCGGCAGTACCAACACCGTCGGCATCATCTCCCAGGACGGGTCGCTGGCCGGTTCGCTGCAGTCGTTCGCCGTCAGCGCCGGTGGGGCCGTCCAGGGCGTCTACTCGAATGGCAAGACCATGACCATCGGTCAGGTGGCCTTGGCGCTGTTCACCAACCCGCAGGGACTCGAGCGTGTGGCCGGCGGCTGGCGCGAGACCGGCAACTCGGGCATCGCCCAAGTGGCCCCCGCCTCGGCCGGTGGTCGCGGCAAGATCAGCGCCGGCACGCTCGAGATGTCGAACGTCGACCTCGCCGAGGAGTTCAGCCGGCTCATCGTGGCCCAGCGCGGCTTCCAGGGCAACGCCCGTGTGATCAGTGCCTCCGACGAGATCCTCCAGGAAGTCGTCCGCATCGGTCGCTGACCGGCACCCACCCCACCGGCACCCACCGCATTCTCCGCTGAACCCGAGGCACCATGTCAGACACCATCGCAACCGAGGAATCCGAAGCGAAGACAGCTGCGGCCGCTGCAAGCAAGCGCCGCGGGCAGCCCAAGCTGTACGACTTCCGTCGACAGAGCACGCTGTCACGCGACCACGTGCGCACGATGCAGATCGTGCAGGAGACGTTCGCCCGTGGCTTCACCACGGTGCTCGCCTCGCAGTTGCGCAGTGTCACCTCGGTCACGATCACCGCGATCGAGCAGCGCTCGTACGACGAGTACGTGCGGTGGTTGCCGAACCCGAACCTGCTCACCATGCTGAGCCTGGCTCCGTTGTCGGGCGCCGCGATCTTCCAGATCCCGCTCGAGATCGCCTACTGCACCGTGGAGATGCTGATGGGTGGCAGCGGCGACGGTACGCAGCCCGAGCGGGCCCTCACCGACCTCGAGCTCGGTCTGATGCGCGGCATCCTCGAGAGCGCGTTGCCCGAGTTGCGCTACGCGCTCGAGCCGGTGGTGGCCACCGAGCCGAAGATCGTGAGCCAGGAGTCGAACCCGCAGTACGCCCAGATCGCGGCGCCGACCGACATGGTCATCGTCGTCTCGTACGAGATCAAGATCGAAGGCGTCACCGGTATCGCGTCGCTGTGCATCCCGTTCTCGAGCCTGCAGCCACACCTCGAAGCACTGTCGGCCAGCTCGCTGTACGGCAACTTGTCGAGCGCGAACCGTGCCGAGAACCAGTCGCGGCTGCACCTGCACCTCGGTGAGACGCCGGTGTCAGTGGCGGCTCAGTTCCGGCCGGTCGAGGTGTTGGCCCGCCACATCGTGGGGCTGAAGGTGGGCGATGTGCTGCCCCTCAGCCACCCGCTCGACGAGCCGCTCACCCTCATCGTCGACCAGACACCCACCCACAACGCGCGCATCGGTCGCCGCAACCGCCACATCGCGGTGCTGATCGACTCCTCGGTCGATCCGCAGGAGGTCGCCTCGCCCACCCGGTGGACACCCGAGCAGGAGCGATACCGGCTACCTGCCTGACAACTTCCGCGTTCACCGCACAGTTCCGGTCGACGACACGACCGATGTGGCGGAACAGGAGTTGACGTGATCGACGCAAACAACTCGCGAGCGGTGATGGTGGCCGGCTGTGAAGCAGCAGCGCTGATTCTGGCCCAGCGTCTCATCCTCGGCGATACGACGCGTGAGGGCCAGGGATGGCCGATCGACCCCAACGACACCGTGCTGCGAATGGCCATTGCCGAGCAGCCCGGTTCCTCGATGATCCTTGCTGTGAACGACGAGGTCGCCGATCGCTTGCTGGCCGATCCGGCCACGCTGGCGGAGGTGTTCAACCAGGCCTTGGGCGCACTCGGCCGCGAGATCGGCACCACCCTCACCGGTGGTGATGTCGTGCGCGCCACCGCAGCCAGGCCGTCGGTCGTTGTCGAGATCCTCGACGAACAGCAGCTCACAGCGCTGGCCGGTGTGACGCTCGATGTGATGGCGATGCCCGGCGACCCGGGCTCCAACGCATCGACCTTCATCCCGACCCCGCTCGATGGAGCCGGCTTCGGTGGCCGAGGTGGCGCTGCCACACCGCTGACGGTGTTGAACGACGTGGTGATGACCGTCACCGCCGAGTTGGGCCGCACCACGATGCCCGTGCGCGAACTGCTGAACCTGTCGCCCGGCATGGTGGTGGAGATCGACCGCGTGGCCGGCGCCCCCATCGACCTGCTGGTGAACGGCAGGCGCATCGCCGTCGGGGAAGTCGTCGTGATCGACGAGGAGTTCGGTATCCGCATCACGGAGATCGCGCCTCCCGACGAGATGACCCGATGACCGACGCAAGTTTCGGCAGCCTCGTCGTGCGGATGCTCATCTCCCTCGCGATCGTGTTCGCCTTCATCGGTGGTGGCTACGTCCTGATGCGTCGCCGACAGAACGGTGGTGGATCCGTGCCGCGGTCGTCGCGAGCACCGCGTTCGCCCATGCGGATCGCCGCCCGCAGCCACAACTCGACCGGCAGTGCGCGGTCGCGCCGAACCCCTCGCGCGAACGCGGTTGCCAAGGGTGGCGGCCAGCGTCGTGCCCTGCGCGTCGTAGGTCGCATCACCATTGGTCGCTCGACCCAGATGGTGGCCGTGCAGTTCGCCGAGCACGTGTACCTGGTGGCTGCCTCCGAGCAGGGTGCGCCCAGCGTGATCACGCAGGTGCCACTCGACGAATGGCTCGAGGCCACCGACGATGTCGAGTCGGTCTTCCCGATCGCGCCCGAACTGGTCGCCATCGACGGCGGTGCCGAGCACACGGCGCCGCGCAGCTTTGTCGACGCGCTGCGAGAGGCAACCGTCCGTCGTGCTTGATCGGGCCGCGACCCGAACCGAGAAGCGTCGCTGGGCCCTGCGCTCGGCCGCGTTCCTCGGGCTGATCGTGGCCTTCGCCGTCCTGTCGGGCACGGGTCGAGCCGCTGCCGCTCCTGGTCCGCCGCCGGTGCCCGTGGCCCCGGTGTCGCCGATCACGCCGGCGAATCCCGACCGTCCGTCGACCTCGGGTTCAACGCTCGGAGGCAGCACCGAGACGGGTACCGGGTCGACCGACTCGGGCACCCTTACGTCCGACGGTGGTAGCGACAGCGCAGATGCGAGCATCAGTCTCGACCTGCCGGGCGTGACCGAGAAGGCCTCGAACTCGGTCGTCATCATTCTGCTGCTCACGGTGCTGTCGGTGGCGCCGAGCGTGCTGGTGTTGTGCACCTCGTTCACACGCATCGTCATCGTCTTGTCGCTCACCCGCAACGCGCTGGGCCTGCCGACCGCGCCGCCGCAGCAGGTGATCGTCGGTCTCAGCGTGTTCCTCACCTTGTTCGTGATGGGGCCGACCCTGAGCCAGATGAAGGACGTCGCCCTCGACCCGTTGCTCGACGGCACCATCTCGGTGTCGCAGGCGTACGACGCCGCCCAGGTGCCCCTGCGCGAGTTCCTGCTCGAGCACACCCGCGAAGGTGAGCTGAAGATGTTCCTCGATGCGTCGAACACCGAGACGCCAGTCGCCCGCGACGACGTACCCCTCGTCGCCCTCGTGCCGGCGTTCGTGCTGTCGGAACTGAAGAGCGGCTTCATCATCGGCTTCGTCATCTTCATCCCGTTCCTCATCATCGACCTCGTGGTCTCCGCCGTGTTGATGGGACTGGGGATGATGATGCTGCCTCCATCGTTCGTGTCACTCCCGTTCAAGATCCTGCTGTTCGTCATGCTCGACGGCTGGATGCTCGTGGTGGGGACACTGCTGAAGTCGTACGGATAGCGACGCCGAACGCTCGCCCACGTACACGACCCAAGGATCAGGTGACCCATGACAACTCAGCAGGTGATCGATATCGGAACCCGAGCACTCATCATGTGCGCCAAGGTGGCCGGGCCGTTCCTGGTCGTCGTGTTGGCGGTCGGTGTAGTGGTCGGCCTCTTGCAGTCGGTGACCCAACTCCAGGAACAGGCGCTCAGCTTCGTACCGAAACTGGTGGGCGCCGGCATCGTCATCGCGGTGAGCGGCAACTGGATGCTGCAGTCGCTCGTCACCTTCGGCCACGAACTGATGGCCGGTATCCCTGCGTTGTTGAACGGCTGATCCGCGCGTGCAACTGCAGGTCGAACCCACCCTCCTTGTGGGGTTCTGCCTCGTTCTCGTTCGCGCCACCACCTGGGCGATGATCTGCCCGCCCTTCAACGCGCCGTCCATTCCGGTGCGGGTGCGCGTCGGACTGTCGGTCGCCCTGTCGTTCCTGCTGGCTGAGCGAGTGGGCGAGCAGGTGGGCGACATGGGCACCGCCGCTCTCGTGGGCGCTCTCTTCACCCAGATCATTGCTGGCCTGCTGCTCGGATTCTTCGTCTTCGTCCTGTTCACGGCGGTACAGATGGCGGGTGAACTGCTCGACCTGCAGGTTGGTTTCAGCATGGGTTCGGTGCTCGACCCGCTGTCGGGTAACAACTCGACACCGCTCGGTCGGTTCCACCAGTTGCTGGGCGTGGCGATCTTGTTCGCCATCAACGGCCATGTCATCGTGGCCCGGGCATTCATCCGATCGGTCGAGCAGGCTCCACTGGGCGACATCAACCTCGACAAAGCGCTCGCGTCGCTGACCGGCCTGCTCGGCATCTTGCTGATGGCGGCGATCGAGATCGCCCTACCGCTCCTCACTGCGCTGTTCTGTGCCGAACTGGCGTTGGGCTTCCTCGGCAAGGCCGCACCGCAGTTGAACATTCTCGTCATCGGCTTCGCCGTGAAGTCGTTCATCACGTTCCTCCTCCTCGGCGCGACGCTTGCTCTGCTGCCCGAGTCGGTGGAGTCGTTGCTCGGTAGGGCGGTCCGTCTCGGCCTCGGGATCTTCACGGGCTGACCGATGGGCAAGCGCGAGGGGAAAACAGAGGCACCCACACCGAAGAAGAAGCAGGAGGCCAAGAAGAAGGGGACGGTCGCCAAGTCGGTCGATCTCGGCCCGTGGCTCACCCTGCTGATCGCCACCTACATGCTGCCGTGGTTGATCGGTTCGGTGGGCGGCGCGGTGGTCGATGCGCTGAAGGCCCTCGGCGACCTCGCCGCCGAACCCGACGTCGGTGACGCACTCCACCTCTTCGACGCAGCGATGCGCGCCGGCTTCTTCGCCGTCATCCCGTTCATGGCGGTCATCGCCTTCGTGACGGTGCTCACCCAGGCTGCCCAGACCGGTCTGGTGCTGTCGCTCCATCCGCTGAAGCCCGACTTCAAGCGACTCAACCCGATTGCGGGTGTGAAGCGGCTGCTCTCGCCGATGTCGCTGTGGGAGACCGTCAAACAGGTGGTGAAGGCGCTGCTCGTGGGTTGGATCGCCTGGCCGCACATCGAGGCGATCCATGACCTGCTCGTCGGCCACGGCCGTGTGCCGCTCCTGCCGGGCCTCAGCGCTACGGCTGCCGAGATCATGGCCATGACGCGTGCCATTGCGTGGGCTGTGGTGGCGGTCGGCCTGTTCGACTACGCGTTCCAGCGGCGCAACAAGATCCTCGACCTGAAGATGACCAAGCAGGAAGTTCGCGACGAGATGCGCAGCAGCGAGGGCGACCCGCAGGTGAAGCAGCGCATCAGGTCGCTGCAGATGGCCATGACCCGCAGCCGCATGATGGCCGCAGTGCCGGGCGCTTCGGTCGTGGTGACGAACCCCACCCACATCGCCGTGGCGCTCGTATACGACCCCGCGGCCGGTGGTGCTCCTCGGGTGGTTGCCATCGGCGTCGATGCTGTTGCCAAACGCATCCGCGAGAAGGCGGCCGAGGCCAATGTGCCCATCGTCGAGGCGAAGCCTCTGGCGCGGGCGCTCTGGCGCGCTTGCGACGTGGGTGACGAGATCCCCGCCACCCTGTACGAGGCTGTGGCGAAGGTGCTGGCCTTCGTGCGCCGGCTGCGGAGCAGTTACCTGCCGTCGTCGCCGATGCCGCTGCCGCGTCTGTACAACGTGGATCAGACCGCGCTCGACGCTGTGCCTGATCGTCGCCGCCGCGCCCGTCGAGCTGCGGCCTGACGCACCTCGGTGGGGCAGGTTCCCGGGGTGGCCTGCCACGTCGGCCCGTCACGTCGAACCGGATCGGTGCCCAGACGCGGCGATGCCCCCGCTCAGGGCGGGGGCATCGCTCGGGGATTGGTTGAGATCAGTGCGGCTTGCGAGCCGCAGCGAGTGCCGAACTACCGGTCGGCATTGCGATGACGGCAGTCTCGAGACCGGTCGATGCGTCGGCCTGGTCAGCCGCCTCCCGGTTCGACAGCAGGATCTCCTGATACACCTCTTCACGGTGCACCGAGACCGACCGCGGTGCGCGGATGCCGATGCGTACCTGGTCGCGACCCATTTCGAGGACGGTCACGACGATGTCGTCACCGATGAGGATGTTCTCGCCCACACGGCGTGCCAGAACCAACATCAGCGGGCCCCGTTCGTCGAGAGGTCCGTGATCGGAGCGCGAACGGGCCACACCGAATCGGTGAGGATGATCTGCTGAATCACGTTCTGCCGGATATCGATCACGAGGGGGGCGCGCAGGTTGGTGGTGAGCGCAGCGACGTCGTTCTCGCGTCGCACCGTCACCAGGGTGAGCACCCGTACATCGTCGGCGTCGGCGATGCCGAGGGCGTCGCTGTCGAAGTCGATGTCGTAGTCGGGCACGATCGCCCAGGGCACCACACACATGAACGCCAGTTCGCCGTTGTCGGCGTCCTGCATCCAGTAGAAGGTGTGGTCGCTGTGCGGCTCGGTCTGGCCGGGGGCCTGGCCGGCGCCCAGCAGCAGGACCCGGCGCATGTCGGGGAACCCGGGGATTCCGCCGGGAACGGCGTAGAGCTCGGACTCTTCGATGTTGATCGGTCCGAACCGGGTGGTGTCGAGCAGCATGTGACCTCCTGTCTGCGCTCGCCTCCAGTCACCCCGTTGGTGAACCAGTTGACAAACGCCTCTCGCTGCGAACGGTCGTAACCGTCCGGGAAAGCGGGAAGTGCGCAAGCCGCTCTCCGGGACGATCGGACACGACGAAGGAGTACGGGTGGAGCGGAGCAGGTTGGGGCAGGTGATGTTGCCGGCGACTGTCGTGCTCGTCGTCGCCGTGATGATCCTGCCGCTGCCCTCGTCGGTGCTCGACATCCTCATCGTCGCCAACCTGTCGACGGCGATCATCATCCTTCTCGTGTCGATGAACGTGCGCCGGGCGCTCGACTTCAGCTCGTTCCCCTCGCTGCTCCTCGTGGTGACGCTGCTGCGCCTCGGCCTGAACGTCGCGACCTCGCGTGCAGTGCTCTCGAACGGTCATGCCGGTGAGGTGATTGCCACCTTCGGCTCCATCGTCGTGGGCGGCAGCATCATCGTCGGCATGGTGATCTTCCTCATCCTCACCCTGGTGCAGTTCGTCGTCATCTCGAACGGTTCGGGTCGAGTGGCGGAAGTGACCGCTCGTTTCACCCTCGACGCCATGCCCGGCAAGCAGATGGCGATCGACGCCGACCTGAGTGCCGGCGTGATCGGCGAGGACGAGGCGCGTACCCGCCGCAAGGAAGTGGGCGACGAGGCCGACTTCTACGGCGCGATGGACGGTGCCTCGAAGTTCGTGAAGGGCGATGCCATCGCCGGGCTCGTCATCACATTCGTCAACCTCATCGGTGGCTTCCTCATCGGTGTGGTGCAGCACGGCATGTCGGTCACCGACGCCATCCAGCAGTACTCGCTCCTCACCATCGGTGACGGCCTGGTCTCGCAGATCCCGGCGCTGCTGGTGTCGATCTCGGCCGGCCTCATCGTCACCCGTGCCGCCGGTGGTGCCGACCTCGGCTCCGATGTCTTCGCCCAGTTCCGCAAGCAGCGTTCGGCTCTGCGGGCCGCCGGCATCGTCGTGCTCATGATGGCTGTCATCCCCGGCCTACCGAAGCTGCCCTTCCTCTTGGTGGGCATCACGCTCGTGCTCGTCGCCAATCGTCTGCCGGTCATCGACGACTCGCTGCCCACCAGGCCGCTCCTCGAACCCGAGGTCGAGGTGGCACCGCCGTCGCCGCAGCAGATGGCGGTCGACGCGCGCGTCGATCCGCTGGAGCTGAGCATCTCGTTCGATCTCATCTCGCTGGTCGACTCGGCCAGCGGTGGCGACCTGCTCGACCGAGTGGGTGCACTGCGCCGCAAACTCGCCGGCGAACTCGGTTTCGTGATGCCTTCGATCCGCACCCGCGACTCGGCCGAACTGCCCACCTCCACCTACGTCATCCGCGTGCACGGTGTGGAAGTGGGTCGCGGTACCGCGCCGGCGAACCGGGTGATGGTGATCGGCGACGTCCTCGACGGCCTGCCCGGCGAGGAGGTCCGCGAACCGGTGTTCGGTCTCAACGCCCGCTGGGTGCCCATCGAGTACCAAGTGCAGGCCGAGATCATGGGCAACACCGTGGTCGACCGTTCCACGCTCATCGTCACTCACCTCGCCGAAGTCGTACGCCGCCGGGCCGGTCGCTTGCTGAGCCGCAGCGATGTGAAGGCACTGATCGACGGTGTCCGTGCCAGCGACCCGCAGGTGGTGGAAGACCTGCTCACCATCGGCGTCACCACCGGTGAAGTGCAGCGAGTGCTCGGCGCCCTCCTCGACGATGGCATTGCGATCCGCGACCTCGTACGCATCCTCGAGGCAGTCGGCGACCGAGCTCGTACGGTGCGCACGCTCGAAGCGATGGTCGAGGCAGCCCGCAACGAGCTGGGACCCGCCATCACCAGTGCTCTGGCCCACGACAATCGCCTCAGCGTGGTGACCCTCGCGCCCACCACCGAGAACCGCATGCTCAACAGCCTGCGCAGCCTCGACGGCCAGACCCAGGTGGAGCTGCGCCCCGACCAGGCCGATGCGCTCATCCGCGATCTCAATCAGCTCGTGGCGAGCCACGCCCACCGTGGTGCGACACCGGTGCTGGTCTGCTCGGCTCCGCTGCGACCGGCCCTCAGCCGTCTCGTGCGCCCGTCGGTGCCGGCGGTCGCGGTGGTGGCCTACGGCGAGCTGGGCGACCACCTCTCCATCGACGTGATCGCCAACATCGATCTCGACATGTCCCCGATGAACAACGCCAACGACTTCCCCGAGGAGAACCGCCATGCGTACGCAAACAACTGACGACCAGGACACCCTGCGTTTCCGGGCCCCGAACCTGGAAGAAGCCGTGGCGCTCGCCGAGCAGTCGCTCGGCACCCGCGTGAGAGTGGTTGCTGCCAATCGCATTCGCCGAGGTGGTGTCGGCGGATTCTTCGCCGCCGACCTCGGTGTGGAGGTGATCGTCACCCCTGCCTCCGAGACCGTCGAGGACGCCCTCGAGCGACTGATCAACGATTCGGCCGACGAAGAACGCACCCAGTGGACGACCGAGCGCGGCGCCGAGCGCAGCACCGGGCCCGTCGTTGGAGCTCAATTCGGCGCCTCGAGCGACCGTGCGCCGTCGACCACGCAGGATGGCCTCGACATGCCCGGGCGCCGCTGGCTGCTCGACCAGGCCGACACGCTGCCAGCCGCGACCAGTGAGGCCATCCAGGCCGCCCTCGCTGGGGCCGGTGAGCGCCAACCGCGGCGTGCCCCGGTGACACCGGTCGACCCGAGCGACCCGACCACCAACACCTCGTCGTGGTGGGAGCCACCCGCGGCCGACCGCGATCGCACGGCCAACGCGTTCGCCGACCTCGTGGCGCGACTCGCTGCCGAGGAGGAGCCCGAGCGCGTACCGCGTGAGGTCGATGTGATCGATCTGCTGGCCGCCCTCGCCGGCAACCGCGACAGCGTCGAGTTCGACGACCCGACGCCGACCATCGAGGTACCCGTCATTGCTTCCACCAACGGTGTGGCCGTTGCGCCGGCCGTGTCCGCCGGCGAGTCACCCGGTCTCATCCGGGTCGAGAAGATCATCGAGGAACTGCAAGCGCTCACAGCGTCGCCTCGGCTGCTGACCGCCATGAAGCAGCGCCAGGCTGCACCGGTCGAGTCTGTGCCCACTGTCGAGTCGTCGGCCGCCGCGGTGGTGGCCCCGAAGGGTGCCCTGCTCGGAACACCGCGTGCCCTCGTACCGTCGGTCGATGTCGCGCCGGAGGTTGCCACTGCCGACCAGGTAACGGCGGAGATGACCATCGACGTGGTGGCCGATGCCGACCAGAGCATGTTCGATGAGCCGAGGGATTCGGGCCCGAGCCAGCGTCAGGTCGAACTGGCCGTCGCTGCCGCCGACCAACTGATCGAGTCGCTCACCCGCGATGAGAGCGTGAAGCGCCTTTCGGTGCGGATCGTGCTGCGCACCGCCGGCAACGACGAGGTCGAAGCCGGCGCCGAATGGGAGTCGAACGGGTGAGCAAGAAGCGGTCGGCCGACGACGAATCAGAGAGCAGCGAGCACAAGGGCCACGGCCCCTTGGCGCCGTGGCGGCTCTGCATCGCCGTCGTGCTGTCGGCCGCACTCACCGGGTCGGCTCTGTGGGACGCCGCGATGGCCGATCACCTTGTCGACTTCGCCCTGCTCCGCTCGTTCGGGGTGTTCTTCCTGGCTTGGTTCTCGATGGGAGTCATCAACCGCACGATTGTGCGAGCGATGATGCACCAGACGCCGCGGCGTCCGGGCCGCACCACCGAGTTCGTCGACCAATAGCAGCGCCGCCGCCGAGGCTTCGGTTGCGGCGCTCGGTCGCGCCCCCGATGACCTGAACCCTGCGGCCGAGCCCTCAGGGTCGAGCCCCAGGGTCGAACACGGACGCACGACTACCCCCCGCAGGCGGAGCCGGCGTGGCCCGCTCAGCGCAGGTAGTCGAGCAACGACACCGGGATGACCTTCGCAGCCGCCTGGACAGCAGCCTGATACGAGGTCTCCTCGGCCTTTGCGCGCACCAGCGACTCGACGATGTCGACGTCTTCGACCTCCGACAGTCGACTGGTCAGCGACGCAATGTCGTCGTCGATACGCGAACGCAGGTCGACCAGGGCGGCAGACTTGGTGCCGATACTCGCGGCTGCCGAGCGCACCCGGTCGGTCGCGGCCTCCAGGTTCGTGTGCTCGGTGGCGATGGTGGTGCTGTCGCCGTTGCTGATGGCAGTGGCCATCCGGTCGAGTACGTCGAACAGCGAACCGGCACCGGTGCCCGACACGCCGAACACCTCGCTACCGGTGACGTTCACCGTCATCGAGGTGGTGACGGTCACGTCGCGCACCACGGCGTCGTCGTTGCCGAGGTAGGTGCCAGCAGCGTCATATGCCTGGCCGGCGGCCGTGCCGGCGAACAGCGATCGACCAGCGAAGGTGGCATTGCCCGCGTTCAACAGGTCGCTCCGCACCGAGCGGAGTTCGGCGGCGATCGCCTGGCGAGCTGTCGGCGTGAGACTGGTGACACCGTTGCCGGCCGAGATGACCAGTTCCTTCGCCCGGTTCAGGCGGTTCATCATGCCGGTGAGCTGCGTGTCGGCAGCACCCACCCAGCCCTGCGCGTCGTCGACCGAACGCGACCGCTGCTCGAGACGGCGGAGATCCTGCCGGATCGTCATGGCCGAGGCTGTGCCGGCCGGGTCGTCGGAACCCCGGGTGATGGCCTTGCCCGATGTGATCTTCGCCTGGGTGTCCTGCAGCCGGCTCAGGCTCTGGCCGACGTCGCGCATGGTCGAGCGCAACATCATCGAATTGGTCACGCGCATGGCGTACCTCCGTGGAAATCAGCGCTGCAACTCATCGTCCGGTCCGTTCGATCAGGAAGCTGAGCATTTCGTCGACCGTGCTCAGCACCCGGCTGGCAGCCTGGAAGGCGCGTTGCGCCTCCATCATCTGGGTCATCTCTTCGTCGATGCTCACCGAGCCCACCGAATCGGCCTCTTTCACGGCGGTATCGGCGATCGTGCCCTGTACCTCGGCGCGCTGCTGGGCGCTGCGCGACTCGATGGCCATTCCACTGATCATCGTCTGATACTTGGTGCTCGCCCCGGTGGCCGAACTGGCTAGCGCAGCGATGAGGCGGGCCTGGTTGCCGTCGAGCGCGCCGGGCGCCGTCGGTCCCGGCAGCTTGGGGGCGCCAGCGGCCAGGCGGCTCGGCTGGCCAGCCACATCGGTGGAGATGGCAATGGTCGCAGCGGTGATGCCGACCGGATCGAAGAAGTTGCGGCCCGTCACGCCGTCTTGGCCGTAGCCGGCGGCATGCATCGTGTTCACCGAGGTGACGAGGGTGTTGGCGATGTCGTCGAGCGCGCTCAGGTACCGGGGGACCACATCGTTGATCGTGGCGGCTACCGAGGCTCCTTCACCCGAGGTCATCACCACGGCCTGGCCATCGTCGAACTGAAGGGTGCCGCTCGGCGCCTGGAGCTGAGCGGCGAATGCACCGGCCACCACCTGGCGACCACCGATGAAGACATTCACCTCGCCGGTGCCGGTCACTTGTGTGAGCGCGCCAGTGAGTTTGGTGACCTTGGCCACCAACGTGTCGCGCTGGTCGAGCAGATCGCCCGAGGGGTCGGACTGTCCAGTGATCGTCTGGTTGAAGGTCACGATGCGCGCCGTGAGGTCGTTCACCTCATTGGCGATCCCGCTCATGCGGGTCTTCGCTCCGTCGGACACGGCCGTGAGATCTTCCACACCGCGGCGCAGCGTGTTCACCAGGGTCGACGCCTTGCTCAGCAGCGAGCTACGCGCCGTCTGGTTGCCCGGATCGTTGGCCACCGAGCTCCACGAGCCCCAGTAGTCGTCGAGTTGAGCAGCAAGGCCGTGGTTGGTGGGCTCAGGGAAGAGCGACTCGATGCGGGCCAGCGTGGCAGCCGTCGCATCGGCGGCCGATCGGCCGGCTTCTTCGCGTGTCGCTCGAGCGACGATCACGTCGTCGGCTGAACGCGACACCCGGCTCACATCGACGCCCGCGTTACCGCCCGAGCCGCTGACACCGCTGGTGCCCGGGGTGGCCAACTCGACCCGCTGGCGGTGATAGCCGGGGGTCGTGGCGTTGGCGATGTTGCGTGCCGTCACGTCGAGGATCTGCCGCTGGGCGCGCATTGCACTCAGTGGCGTGTTGAGCGACGAGATGTTCGGCATCGTCAGACCGTCCGATCCAACCGCAGCGCGGATGCCTTGAGCGGCGCGGCATAGCCACGCGGGTCGTACACGTCGACGCTCTGCTCGCCGAGCGACGCAATGATCTCTCGCGACCTCATCAGACCGCGGCGAGCCAGTTCCTGGTTGGAGTTCGAGACGTCTTCCACTTCCGACTGGAGCGATACGAGGTGCAGTCGGTGCTGCGACAGCAACTGGCCCCACGGGTGCTCGACGTACTGCAGTAGTTCTGACAGGGTGACGTCAGGGCGCAGTCCGTAGCGGCGGGCCAGACGCGCCGAGGCCTGCGAACGGGCCGCGTCGACGGCGTTCACCGCCTCCATCAGCGACTCGATCTCGGAGTTCAGGAACGGCAGCCAGCGGGTTCGGCCCGCGGCAAGCAGCAAGCCCTGCATCTCCAGCTTGTAGACCATCTGCTCGAGCAGTTCGCGCATCGTCCACAACTGGTGGGAGAGATCCTCTGCGGGTTCCACGGTGATGACTGTCCGGTGATGGCAGAAAGCCGCAGGTATCCCGTGTGTTCGGGCAGATGGTGGCGCAATTCCGTCTGCTCCGCACAGTCAGTGTCAAGAGACCGTCAGCACGCGGACACCCAGCGACCGAGGAGCACCCATGATCCGCCTCACGCGGCTTCGCCAGACCGACCCCCTGTACATCAACCCCGACCACATCGAGCGACTCGACCGTCATCACGAGACGATCGTGCACCTGCTCAACGGTACGGAGTATGTGGTGATCGAGTCACCCGAGGAGATCCTCGAGCAGGTCACGATGCTGCGCGCCCGGGTCATCGCCACTGCGGCACGCATGGTGAGCGAGCAGCACGCGGCGATGCCGGCCGACGTGGCCCCGGTGCAGGTCGTGGCCGCCACCCCGGGACTGCCAACGGTGGTGTCCCCCGACGATGAGGACCCGGTGTCCTCGGCCGAAGGGGTCTGACCGATGCCGGCGACACTCGTTGGACTGATCGTCACGATCTTCGGTGTGTTCGTGGGTGCCATCACCCACCACGTCAGTCCCGTCTACCTCGTCTCCAATGTCACCGCGCTCCTCGTGGTGATCGTGGGCGCGCTCGGTGCCACTATGGCGTCGTTCGAGTTGGAGGCCACCACCGGGGTCTTCAAGTCGATCATGGTGACGCTGTTTCCCAAGAGTGGCACCAGCTCACCCGACACGATCAAGCTACTCGTCGAGTTCGCCCGGAAGGCACGCCACGAGGGTCTGCTCGCCCTTGAATCGGAGGTGGGCACGATCGACGACGCGTTCATGAAACGCGGCCTGCAGCTGGCCATCGACGGTAGTGATCCCGAGGCTGTGGCCCAGGTGATGAAGACCGACATCAAGGCGATGAAGGCTCGCCACAAGGTGGGCGCCGAATGGTGCATGACCTTCGGCATCTTCGCCCCCACCTTCGGCATCATCGGTGCCGTCATCGGTCTGATCGAGACAATGGGCAACCTCGACAACCCCGAGGAACTCGGCGCCGGTATCGGCGGCGCGTTCTGTGCAACCTTCCTCGGCGTGTACATCGCCAACGGTGTCATGTTGCCGCTGGCCAACCGCATGAAGCGACTCTCCACCCAGGAAGCGGCCAAGCGCGAGATGGTGATGGAAGGCGTCCTGGCCATCCAGGGCGGACAGAACCCCCGTGTGATCGAAGAGACCCTGCTGTCGTACCTGCCGCCCAAGCAGGCTGCCTCCATCCGCGAGGCGTCGGGTGGCTAGCGGCGGCGGCGGGCACGGCGGCGGGCACGGCGGCGGTGGTGGTGGTGGTCACAAGCACCACGAGGAGCACGAGGAGCACGAGGAGCACGTGAACCACGAGGCGTGGGTCATCCCCTACGCCGACATGCTCACGCTGTTGATGGTCATGTTCCTCGCTCTGTTCGCAACGGGCCGTGTCGACATCGAGAAGTTCAAGAAGCTCGCCGCGAACCTCCGCGACGAATTCGGTGGTTCTGCCCAGATCGTGTCGGTGGGCACCGGCGGCTCGGGTGCCACTCCGATGCAGGGGGGCAACGGCATCTTCGAAGGAGCCCTGCCGCCGAAGGAGGGCGGCGAGCCCACCGCGATGCAGGTCGAGAAGGCCCGGCAGGACTACGAGAAGGAGGCGGCTGCGGATGCGGTCGAGAAGTTGCAGGACTTCCAGGACCAACTCACCTCGAAGTCGAACATCGCCGGCCTCGGCCAGGGCCTCGACTTCACCCTCGAAGGCCGCGGCCTGGTGGTGACCGTGCTCAGCGATGCCGTGTTGTTCGGTCCCGGGTCGGCCAATCTGGAGAGCGGCGGCACGACCGTGCTCGGCATCGTCGCCGAAGCCCTGAAGATGATCCCGAACGCCGTCGTCATCGAGGGCCATACCGATTCGCGGCCCATTTCCACCTCGCGATTCCCGTCGAACTGGGAGTTGTCGACAGCACGCGCCACGGCGGTGTTGCGGTACCTCGCAGGCACCGGGATCGACCCCGGCCGACTGTCGGCCAGTGGGTACGGCGATACGCATCCCGTGGGCGACAACGCCACTGCCGAGGGCCAGGCCAAGAACCGTCGTGTCGAGATCATCGTGCTCACCGACGTGTCGCTCGAGCCGATCCTGGCCGACGCTGCCGGCGATACGACGGGCACCGCAGGCGGCGATGGTGCAGTTGGCGAGACCGCCGCAGGTGCGGGTTCCACCGGTGCGCCGACGCCCGCCGTCGAGCCCTGATTCAGTCCTGACCGAGCCCTGATCGAGCCGGGCGAGATCCTGGCATCGCCGGGCTCTACCCGGGACAGTCCACGGAGAAGACCTATCCAGGGACGGGTAGGCGCTACTCACGGATGACGACGACATGGCGAAGAAGAAAGCAGCCCCTCCCGCCGAAGGTGAGGAGGAGGGCGGCAAGAAGTCGAAGAAGAAGCTCATCGTGCTCGTGCTGCTGTGCGTAGGCCTGGCTGGCGCCGGATACAAGCTCGGTGGTGGTGGCGCGGCAGCCGAGGGTGTGGCGACAACGACCACCATCGTGCAGCTCGAAGGCTGCAAGGAGGGCACGGATGCCACCCATACCGAGCCGAACGTGGTCGACCTACCGAAGATGAACCTCAACCTCGCCGACGGGCATTACCTCAGCGTCGCTGTGTCGCTGAACCTGTGCCCCGACGTACTGGTGACCGCCGAGGAGCCGATGCAGACTGCGCCCGCCAAGGACATCATCGTCTCCACCCTGTCGGGAAGTTCGATGTCGGTGCTGTCGACGCCGGAGGGCCGCGACGAGGCCAAGAAGTTGCTGGTCGAGCGACTGTCCGACGAATATGAAGAGGTCATCTACGACCTGTTCTTCGTCGAATTCGTGATGCAGTGACCCCGGTTCGCCGTCGGCAACGTCGGCAGCGGGTCGAGCAGGCTCAATTGTTGAGCATCTCGGTGCGCACGTTCTCGGCCCACGCCACGCTCTTCGCGTAGAACTCGCGAATCGCCTCGGCCTCGCCGGGGCGCAACCGTTCGAGCGTGTCCATGTCGGCACGCTCGAAGGCGTGCACGACGTCCATCAGTGCGCCGAGCGGGCCACTGCCGTCGAGGAGGGCGTCGCGCACGTCGGTGGGCAGCGGCAGGCCAGTGAGCAGTTCTGCCATCGGTGCGCCGAACACGGTGTCGATGACCGACAGCAACCCGGTGGTGAACGCTCCGGGGCCGTGGCCGCTCGTGCCGGCGAGCTGCGATGCCATCTGCGCGCGCACTGCTGCGAGCACGATGATTTCGTCGCTGATGGCTCGGCTGTTCTTGGCCATGGTGAGCAGGACGGCCAACTGGCGAACCTGCACGAACCCCACCATCACGATGGCGTGACGGATCGACTGCACCCGCACGTTCAGGCCGAACGAGCTCGAGTTCACCAGCCGCAAGATGGAGTAGGCCAGGCTCGGGTCGGCCGAGATGAGACCTTCGATGCGGTCGATGTCGACGTCGGGGCGGCTCACCTCGGCCAGCAGCAAGATGGCGGTGGAAACGTTGTTCGGCTTGCCCGAGCGTTCGAGGGTTTCGGGCTTGGCGAAGAAGTATCCCTGGAACAGATCGAAGCCCAGGTACATGCAGTCGGCGTACTTGCCCGGGTCTTCCACCTTCTCGGCCAGCAGCAGCGCCTTCGGGAACATCTCACGCGAACGTTCGACGATGGCAGGCAACTCCGCAGGCGGGATGGCCAGCACGTCGAGCTTGACGACATCGATGAGCGGCGCCACCTCGGCGAGGCCGGGCCGCTCGAGGTCGACGACGTCGTCGAGGGCGAAGCGCAGGCCCGTGTCGTAGGCATCGCGGATGACCTGCACCATGGCCTCGTCGAGCAGCACGCTCTCGAGCACCTCGACGATGGTGCGGCCGACCGGCAGGATCGACAACAGTCCGGTGTGCAGCAGTCCGCCCGCGGCATTGATGAAACCGAGGCGGTCGCCGATGAGTCGATCGAAGCCCCACTCGAGCATGGCCGCCTCGATGACGCGCCGCGTGGCGTCGTCGGGGTTCGAGAAGAAAGCCGAGTTCTCGGTGCCGTCGCGATAGAGCAGTTCGAACGCATAGGTGCGCCCGCGCCGGTCGAGGATCGGCTGTCTGCCGAGATAGACGTTCGCCGTCATGCCCCTACCGTATCCCCATGTCGTTGCCGACACTGACTGGAGCCGACTCTCATATACTCGCTGGCGTGGCAGACGGCGACGCTCCCCTGCGGCTGCTGCTCGCCGACGACCAGGTTGTTGCGGTGCGTGGCGCCACGGTGTACCTCACGGCACTGGGCTTCGACGTCTGTGCCACCGTCGACGATCCGCGGCGCTTGCTGCGGGCCTACGAGCAGCACCGACCCGATGTGGTGGTGCTCGAGGCGACGATGGGCGGGCGCGGCAGCGCCTTTGGCGAAGTGGCCACACTCATCGGTGCGTACCCGCACGCCGCTGTGCTGGTGCTCACGTCCGATCTGTCGCCCACGGTGGTCGACGCCTCCGTCGAGCACGGGTGTCTGGGCGTGGTACCGAAGACCTGCTCGGTCGACGCGCTCGGCAGGGCGGTTCGTGCAGTCGCCCAGGGCGAGCGACACATGCACCCGCGAGCCCTCACAGCGCTGTTGCAGACCCGGCAGGCGGCCGGCGAACTGCGCAACCTCCGCCCGCTCAGCAAGCGCGAAATCGCGGTGCTGAACTGCGCGGCCGAAGGGATGACCAACGGCGAGATCGCCGAGCAACTCGGCATCACCGCCGAGACAGTGAAGACTCATCTGAGTCGTGTGCAGGACAAACTTCATGCTCGTGACCGGACGCACGCGGTCAGCCGCGCGCTGCGCCTCGGTGTGCTGACCTGAGCGTCGTCTCACGCTCGATCTCCGCAACCGCCTGGCTGTGGGTGAGCACCCGTCGGCGGCCGGGCGACATGCCGCCGAAGTAGCCGCTCACGATCTCGTGCTGGTAGGCGTGGTCGAGGCACTCGCGCCGGGCCGGGCACTGCTGGCACAGGCTCACCGTTGCCGACGAGATGGTGCGACCGGCCTCGACGAAGAAGAGGTCGAGTTGGTCGAGGTCGAGTTCACCGCACGCAGCCCGGCTGAGCCAGGGCATGTCGGGCGTGTGTTCGATCAGTTCGTCGAGCGAGCGGCCGTTCGTCATGATGATCCCTCCGTGGTGTGGCGCCGGGTCGGCGTCGTTCAGGTGACGGAGGACAACTGTCCGGCGACAAAACAGATGTGCACGAAAAAGATTCGTCAGGCCACGGATTCGAGCGATGCCAGCAGGCACAGGTCGGCTGCAGCCCGACGGGGCGACTGACCGGTGCGCCGGGCCCACAGGCTCACCGTGGCGGTCAGCAGCGCAATTGCGCCGGCCAGCAAGTCGTCGTCGGTGGCGAGCGCCCGAGCATCGTCGATCTCGGCCACCATCTGGCTGTGGTTGCGACGCCGTACGGCATCGAGCCGCCATGCCGCTGCTTCCACTGCACCAGGGCCGGCCAGGTCGTAGTGGCGGGCGAGCGTGAGCAGATCGGAGGCGAGGTTGCGACCGTCGTGCTCGTCGAGTCGTCCGCAGTCGTCGATCGTGGCATCGAGCCGGTCGAGGGTGACGAACGCGATGGCGGTCAGCAGTTCGTGCGGGTTGTCGAACGATTCGCGAAGATCGCTCAGGAGAAGGTCGACACCCTCCCGGTCGTCGCGGACGACGGCGGCCACCAGTCCGTACAGCGACAGCAGCGCGTCGCGAATCTGGTCATTCCTCGCATCGAACACGGAGATGATCGTCCGGTCGATCGGTGGCAGATGCCAGTTCATCGCGGGTGATTCCGGGTGACTGCGCGGTGCATCGAGGCGACCCTCGAGGCCTGGCTCACACCAGCGGGTGCTGGCTGGTGACCGTGAGGTCGTCGCCCAGCCGGTTGGCTGCAGCGATAGCGTCGAACCAACCGGCGAACCACTGCGCCCACACGGCGGCCAGGGGCACGTCGTGGAGGTGCCAACGCAGCGAGTGGGGCACCAGCCAGGCGAGGGGCCGTGCCTCGGCCGCACTGAGGTGGTGCAGGTTGCCGCTGCGGTCGGTGAGCACCACGGGGTCGTCGCGCAGGTCGGCGGAGACGATGTCGGCGATCACCTCGGCGATGCCAGCATCGGTGCTGTCGTGATCGTGATCGTGCGCGTGTGCGTGTCCGTGCACCCCGTGCAGAACGACGAGGCCGTCGTCGCGGCGCAGCAGCACCGCCGTGTTCGGCGTGGCGGCCAGCACGGCTCGTCGCTCCGGCCGTACCCATGTGCGCACCAGACCGCTCGTCTGGTCGGGGTCGGCCATGTCGTCGACGATGCCGGTGCCTGTGCGGTCGTCGACCGACAGGGCGAGGCGAACCAGGTGCAGGTCGTCGGCGAGTGACGCCAGTTCGCCCAACGCCACCGGTACGCCCTGGTCGTGGTGGGCGACCGTGCGGCGCAGAACGTCGCGAAGGGTGGGCACCAGCTCGTCGTCGAGTTCGGCGACGTAGTGCTGCAGGCCGACGGCGTTGGTGATCGCGCCGAGATGCCACCAGCGCCGCCATGTCCGACGCCACGCCCGGTACTCGATCGCGGTGCCGGGTCGTTCGATGTCGGCGGTCGACAGCACCCAATCGCACAGCGTGCCGTCGGCTCGATGGCGGGGGATCAGCACGTCGCGCAGCGAGGCGAGCGGAATGTCGGGGGTAGGCGCGAGATCGACCGAGGCGACCAGTTCGACGGGTGGCAGCGTGAGCCATCCGCCTCCTCCGGCCGCACCGAGCGCGCTGAGACGATCGGTGGTCATCTCACCGCGCCAGCGTGCCTGGTGTTCCAGCCGTGCATCGTGTTCCGGCCGTGCATCGTGGGCCTTGCATGGAGCAAGCGTACG
>JBAXSU010000109.1:0-11748 GCA_037130535.1 Actinomycetota bacterium | reverse complement strand
TCAAAGCCTGGGTCGTGCACGGCAACGGTCTCGACGAGCTCACCACCACCGGCACCTCCACCGTGCTGGCACTCGAAGACGACCAGGTGCGCAGCTTCACCGTCGACCCGGTGGCGCTGGGGCTGGCCCCGGCCATCATGGCCGAACTCGTCGGGGGCGAGCCGGCCGAGAACGCCGAGGCGGTCCGGCGGATGGTTGCCGGACAGCACGGCCCGCACCGCAACATCGTCGTGTTGAATGCCGGTGCCGCGCTGGTGGTGGCGGGTAGGGCACAGACACTCGAGGAGGGCGTAGCCCTGGCCGCGCAGAGCATCGACTCGGGCGCCGCCGCGGCCACCCTGCAGCGCTTCATCGACGAGTCGCAGCAGGCACTGGCCGAGGTGCAGGCAGGCGGCCGGTGATCGTCCGGGTTCCCGGCTCGTCGGCCAACCTCGGGCCGGGGTTCGACGCGTTGGGGATGGCCCTCGGCTTGGAAGTCGAGATGGGGGTGGGCGACGGTCCGCTGGCGTCTGCGCCGCCCGACGGTGCCCGTGCACTCGGCGACGGCCATCCGGGCCTGATCGCGTTCCGCGAGTCGGGCGGCATGGGCTCGCTGTGGGAGCGCTCGTCGTTGCCGATGGGGCGCGGGCTCGGCTTCAGCGGCGCGGTGCGCGTGGGCGGCGCACTGCTGGCCGAGGCACAGCGCGCCGACGGCGACACCAACCGGGTCGCAGCACGACGCAACGAGGTGATGGCACTGGTGGCGAGGCTCGAGGGCCATCCCGACAACGTCGCCGCGTCGCTGTACGGTGGCGTGGTGGCCACTGCCGCCCAGCGTGTGGTGCAGATCCCGCTCGCAGTCGACCCAGCGGTGGTGGTGTGGATCCCGTCGTTCGTCACCAAGACCGACGAAGCGCGCAAGGTGCTGCCTGCTTCCGTGCCGTTCGCCGATGCGGTCTTCAACGTCGGCCGCGTGGCGTTGTTGGTGGCGGCATTGGCCAGCGGCGACGTGGCCGCCTTGCGCGACGCCACGGCCGACCGGCTGCACCAAGACGTTCGCCTCGCCGCGGCCGCACCCAGCCGTGGCGCCATCGAGGCTGCGCTCGAAGCGGGCGCCTGGTGCGCCTATCTGTCCGGCAGTGGCCCCACCGTGGCGGCGCTGTGCGGGGTGCACGATGCCGAGGCCATCGCCGCGGCGCTTCCCACCGATGGGGTGGCCCGAGTGCTGCGCATCGATCACGCTGGGGCACAACTCGAGGTGCCCTTCGGGTGACCCCGGACCCATCGCCCATCGAGGACGATCCGGAGATCCCCGACCGGTTGCTCGCTGACGCGCTCGATCTGGTCGTGGCCATCGCGGCAGCAGGGGCGAAACAGCGTCCGCCGCTGGCCTTCCCAAGCGAACTGCGCTCGCTGTTCAAGGTGCAGCGTCTGTCGGGCGCGTCGCTGCGCACCGCTCGCCGGGCGATCGTGGCCGACGACGTCTTCCGTCGGCGCATCGGCGCGGCGGTGGGCCCCGAGCTGCTCGACGAGGTCGGCCTGCTGTGGCTGCAGCGCCCGGAGGGCTGGCGCGAGCGGTTGCGGGTGCTTGCCGACACAGCCGCCGCCGAGGCATCGGCCGCCGACCTTGCTGCGCAGTTGCGTGGCGCGGAACGACGCCGACTGGCCGCCGAGCAGGCCGCAGCGCGAGCGATCGCCGACCTGGCGGGGGCCAAAGCCGTGGGTGAGCGGCTGGGGGCTGAGCTCGAGGTGACGACGACCGAACTCGTCTCGTTGCGTGGTGCATTGGCCGAGGCCCAGGCGCAGGTGCAGCAGCTGCGGCTCGAGGCCCGGCGTGCTGCCGATCGCCAGCGTGTGCTCGACGAGCGCGACGAGCGGACCGCGCGGGAGCTGGCGGCAGCGCGTCAGGCGCTCGTCGAGGCCGAACGTGGCCGCGACGACGCCGTGGCAGCGCGCTCTGCAGTGGTCGAGCAGATGATGGCTGCGCCGGCGCCGGCGCCGACCCCTGCCACGCGGCGTGGCCCGGACGCAGGCCGCGGTCGCCGCCCCATCGCGCTGCCGGGTGGCCTCGTCGGGTCGTCGCGGGCTGCTGCCGAGTTCCTGGTGCGGGTCCCCGGTGTCGTGGTGCTGGTCGACGGCTACAACGTCGCCAAGCTCGGCTGGCCGGGCCTCGCCCTCGAGGCGCAGCGCGTTCGTTGCATCGCTGCCGCCGAGGACGTGGTGACGCGTTTCGGCGGCGTCGACGTGCGCATCGTGTTCGACGGCGCCGATGTGCCCGGCGTGCCGGCCGGACTGCGGCGGCTGGTGCCGGTGCGGTTCTCGCCCGAGGGGGTGACGGCCGATGCGGTGCTGTGTTCGGAGGTTGCGCGTCTGCCCGCCACGACGCCTGTGGTGGTCGTGACCGACGACCGCGAGGTGCTCGACGATGTCCGTGGTCGTGGTGCCAACGGTCTGCCGAGCGCCACCTGGCTCGACCTCGCCGGCCATCGCAGCACCAGTCGCTGACGTACTGAGTGAACTTGTTCGAGTTTCCGTCGTAGACGACGGAAACTCGAACAAGATCGTCGGTGTGGCCGGGAACCGTGTCACACCCCTTTGGCAGGGTGCGCAGCATGAGCAACGACACCGTCCTGACCATCTCGTGCGACACCTGCGTCATGCGCCACACCGACGCCTGCGCCGACTGCTTGGTGAGTTTCTTGTGCGACCCGGCTCGTATCGACCCGACATGTATCGACCCGGTGCCCATGCCGGTCACCGTGGGCCGACGCGAGGCCGTGGTGCTCGACCTCGACGAGGTTCGGGCCATGCGCCTGCTCGCTTCGGCGGGTCTGGTGCCTACGCTTCGTCACCGTGAGGCGATCTGAGCCGCTGCCCGAGCATCTCGACGACGCCTACCTCGCCGAGTTGGTGGCCATTGCCGCGCCGTTCGGCATCAGCCGCGTCGGTGTGGCACCTGCCGCGGTGCTCGAACGGGCGCGGGGCGAACTGATCCGGCGTCGCTCGGCAGGCCTGCACGACGGCATGCAGTTCACCTACAAGAACCCCGAACGGTCCACCGACCCGCAGGCGGCCGTGCGCAATGCCCGGTCGGTGCTGGTGGGTGCCAGGTCATACCTGTACAGCGACGGTACCGACGGCGAAGAGTCGAGCGCCGAGGCCGACGACGGCCCTGTCTCGGCCCGAATCGCCCGGTATGCGCAGGCCGACCACTACCGGCCGCTCCGTGAAGGTCTGTGGGCGGTGGCCCATCGCTTGCGTCGCGACGGGTGGAAGGCGGTGGCCTTCGCCGACGACAACTCGATGGTCGACCGCGAGATCGCCTACCGGGCCGGTCTCGGCTGGTTCGGCAAGAACGCCAACCTGTTGCTCGACGGGGTGGGTAGTTGGTTCGTGCTCGGCAGTGTGGTCACCACGGCGCCCCTGCCGGTGACCGACCGCACCGTCGCCGACGGATGCGGCAGTTGCCGGCGGTGCATCGACCAGTGCCCGACCGGGGCCATCGTCGAGCCCGGGGTCATCGATGCGTCGCGTTGTCTGGCCTGGGTGCTCCAGAAGCCCGGCATCATCGACCGTCGGTGGCGACGGGCGATCGGCGACCGGATCTACGGCTGCGACGACTGCCAGGAGGCCTGCCCACCCACGGTGCGCCTCGGCGGTCGCGAGCCGGCACCTCCTGTCGCCGACGGCCAGGTCGAGCGCACCCTCGACGCGCTCGAACTGCTGGCCATCGACGACGACGCCGTGCTCGCCCGCTGGGGTCGGTGGTACGTCACCGACCGCCAACCGCGCTGGCTGCGCCGCAACGCACTCGTGGTGGTGGGCAACTCGGGGCGCGGTGCCGATGCCCGGGTGCAGTACACCCTGGTGCGCTACCTTGCCGACGATGACCCGATGCTGCGTGCCCATGCCGTGTGGGCGGCGCGCGAGTTGGGCCAGCACCATCTGCTGCCCGTCACCGACGACGATCCGCTCGTCGCAGCCGAACTGAACGAGCCGTGCTGAGGGCTCGTCCATGAAGCATCTGCTCGTCACCAACGACTTCCCGCCCAAGATCGGCGGTATCCAGTCGCTGCTGTGGGAGTGGTGGCGGCGCCTGCCGCCCGATTCGTTCGCCGTGCTCACCAGTCCCTACGAGGGCAGCGAGGCCTTCGACGCAGCGCAGCCCTTCCACATCGAACGCACCCGTGAACCGGTGCTGTTGCCGCACCCTTGGATGGTGCGCCGCATCGACGAGATGGCTCGACGGGTGGGTGCCGACCTGGTGGTGCTCGATCCGGCGGTGCCGCTGGGATTGGTGGGCCCCTCGCTGCGCCTGCCCTACGACGTGGTGTTGCACGGCGCCGAGGTAACCGTGCCCGGCCGGTTGCCGGGGTCGAAGCAGGCGCTGGCCCATGTGCTGCGCCGGGCGCGCCACATCGTGGCGGCGGGCGGTTACCCGGCCGCTGAGGCCGAGCGTGCAGCCGGACGGAGCCTGCCCATCACCATCGTTCCGCCGGGGGTCGACGTCGAACGCTTCCACCCGCTCGATCAGGCTGGCCGCGCAGCGGCGCGGGCGTCGTTCGGACTGCCACTCGATGCCGAGCTGATCGTCAGCATCAGCAGGCTCGTGCCGCGCAAAGGGTTCGATGTGGCCATCCGCGCCGCGGCGGCGTTGCGGCCCACGCGGCCCGACCTGCTGCTGGCCATCGCGGGTGGCGGCCGCGACGACTCGCGCCTTCGCCGGCTCGCTGCCGAACTCGACGCCCCGGTGCGGTTCCTCGGTCGCGTCTCGAACGAGGCCCTGCCGCAGCTCTATGCGTGCGCCGACCTGTACGCGATGCTGTGCCGTAACCGGTGGGGCGGCCTCGAACAGGAGGGGTTCGGTATCGTCTTCGTCGAGGCCGCAGCGTGCGGAGTACCGCAGGTCGCCGGGGCCAGCGGGGGAGCGGCCGAGGCGGTGGCGCACGGAGAGACCGGCCTCGTCATCGACCGCCCCGACGACGTCGACGCTGTGGCCGCCGCGATGAGGTCGTTGCTCGACGACCCTGCCAGGCGGGCTGCGATGGCCGAGGCGGGTCGTGGCCGGGCAGTTGCGGAGTTCAGCTACGACGTCCTCGCCGAGCGGTTGGGTCGCTCGCTCGGAGCGCTGTCATGATGGCGTGGCGATGAGCGACGAAGCCGTGGCCGGCATCCGAGTGGTGCGTGCCGATGTGGTTGGCACCGCCGTGTTCGTACTGGTGGTGGCGATCGGACTTGCCCTGCGCGATGAGCGGGGTGTCCAGATCGCCATGGCGGCCATCTCGATGGGCCTGTTCGCCATCGGCGCTGCCGCCGGGTTGGTGGCGTACGTGCGGGCGCTCGAGCGCTCACGGGTCGACGAGATCGGTGTCGCCAACCTGTTCCTGCTCACCGGCCCTACGGCACCGGTCGGTGTGAAGCGCACCCTGACCGCACTGCTCGCGGTGCAGGTGGTGGTGGGCCTCGGCGCCGCCATCGTGGGTGCCATCGGCCTCACCGACGACGAGGTGAACACGCTGGCATTCGGCATCTTGGTGCCCATGTTCGGCATCGGACTGAATGGCGTGTGGGCCGTGCTCCACGGACGCTTCGGGCCCCGCCTCGAGCGACCTGTCCAACCTTCGAAGCGTCAGATCGACTAGAAAGACCAGCCATGGCAGAACAGGCCACGCAGACCACCATCATCGCCGCACCGCTCGACACCGTGTGGTCGATCGCGACCGACATCGAGCGCTACCCCGAGTGGGCGAAGGATGTGAAGGAAGTCGCCATCCGCGAGCGCGACGAACAGGGCCGGCCCGCCGAGGTCGAGTTCCGTGCATCGGCACTGGGCCGCAGCACGCACTACACCTTGGCGTACGACTACTCCCAGGCCCCGGCGGCCCTGAGTTGGCGGATGGTGCGGGGCGACATCATGAGCCGTATCGACGGTGCCTATCACTTCTCGCCCACGGCCGATGGCGGTACCGAGGTGCGCTACGACCTCACCATCGACCTGGTGGTGCCGCTGCCCGGTTTCGTAAAGCGTCGCGCCGAGGTGCGCATCCTCAACACGGTGCGCGAACTGAAGACTCGCGCCGAGTCGTGACCGCCACCGCCACGCGGCGGGTGGGCATCGATGTCGGAGGTACGAAGTGCCTCGGCGTGGCACTCGGCCCCGACGGCACCGTGCTCGATCAACAGCGGGTGCCCACACCGAACGATCCCGAGGCTCTGGTCGAGACCCTGGTGGCCATCACCGAGGCGCTCGGTGCCGACGGTGCCGTGGGAATCGCCGTACCGGGTCTGGTGAACCGCGACGGTGTGCTGCTGGCGGCTCCGAACCTCACCCGGGTGACGATGCTGCCGTTGCGCGACCTGGTGGCGGCGCGCAGCGGACTGCGCGTGGTGGTCGACAACGACAACACCGTTGCATGCCTCGCCGAGTGGCTGCTCGGTGCCGGCCGAGGGTGCGACGACATGGTGCTGGTGGGCCTGGGCACCGGTATCGGTGGTGGCTTTGTGTCGGGTGGCCGATTGCAGCGGGGTCACCACGGGTTCGCCGGCGAGTTCGGCCACATGGTGGTGCAGCCCGACGGGCTGCTGTGCCCATGTGGCCAGCGTGGCTGTTGGGAGCGGTATGCCTCGGGCAGTGGGCTGGCCCATCTCGCGCGCGAGGTGGCGGCCGAGGGTCGCCTGGTCGATGTGGTCGCTGCGGCGGGTTCCGTCGAGGCGCTTCGCGGCGAGCACATCACGGTGGCTGCGCGTGCAGGTCATCCCGATGCGCTGGAGGTACTCGATCGGTATGCCGATTGGGTGGCGGTGGGTCTGGTGAACCTCACCAACCTGTTCGATCCGGGCCGCATCGTGCTGTCGGGAGGGTTGTCGGCAGAGCCCGAGCTCTACCTGCCCCCCATTGCGGCAGCGTTCGAGCGCACTCTCTTCGCCGGTGGCCTGCGGCCGCGGCCGACGGTCACCTTCGCCGAACTGGGCCCGCTGGCGGGTGGTATCGGCGCGGCGCTGCTGGTCGATCTCTGAGCGACGTTGCTCAGCTGGGCCGGTAGTTCAGGCGGGCCTGTTCGATCTCGCGCCAGGCCGCATCTCGGCCGGCAAGGCCTGCGGTCGAGGCGCTCTTGCCTGGTTCGAGCGCCTTGTAGACCTCGAAGAAATGCTGGATCTCGGCAACCAGTTGGGGTGTGAGGTCGTCGAGGTCGTGCACATCGGCCCAGCGCGGTTCGCGGGGTGGCACGCAGATGACCTTGGCATCGTCGCCGGCTTCGTCGTGCATGTAGAGCACGCCGACGGGACGGGCATGCACCCACACACCGGGATACACCGGGTCTTCGAGCAGAACGAGTGCGTCGAGCGGGTCGCCGTCGCCGCCGAGGGTGTCGGGGATGAACCCGTAGTCGGCCGGATACGTGGTGGCGGTGAACAGGCGCCGATCGAGGTAGACCCTGCCGGTCTCGTGGTCGATCTCGTACTTGTTGCGGCTCCCGCGGGGGATTTCGATGACGACGTGGATGCAGCCGTCGGGGAGGGGATTGGCCATGCGTCATGATCGCACACGTCGCAGTGCCCAAGGGCTGTTCACACAGCCGTCACACCCCTGTGACCGGGGGCCACGGGGTGGTCGGTACCTTCAGTGACGTGAATGCCGACGAGACCCCGGTGACGTGTGTGGTGCGACTGTGGCTACCCGACCGACCGGGTGCGCTGGGCCAAGTGGCCAGCCGGGTGGGTTCGCTGCGTGGCGACGTGGTGGGGATCGACATCCTCGAGCGTGGTGGCGGTCGGGCGGTCGACGAACTGACGCTCAGCCTGCCCGACGCCGGACTCATCGACCTGCTGCTCACCGAGATCGGCCAGGTCGACGGGGTCGCAGTGGAAGACATCTGGGTGATCGACGGCGAACGGCCCGACGCCGGTGTGGTGGCCCTCACGGTGGCAGCCGAGTTGGCCGGAGCGCCCGTCGAGCAGCGTTTCGAGGTGCTCGGACGTGGACTGCTCGGTGCCCTCGGTGCCCAGTGGGCCGTCCTGGTCGACGGCGACGCGCCCCAGGTGACGATGGGTCCGGTGCCCGATCTGGGTTGGCTGTCGGCTTTTCTGGCCGGCAGTCGCCATCTCGTCGCCGACGCAGCACCGGGCGATCTGGCCTGGGCTCCACTGGGTGACGACTCGACAGCGACCGTGGTGATCGGCCGGTCGGGGCGCCCGTTCCACGCCCGCGAGCGCCAGCATGTGACTCTGCTGGCCCGGATCGCCGGCACGCTGACGGCCGAGCTCAAGGTTTCTTGACACGACGCGGCGTGGTCGGACACATTTTTCGTTGACATTCACCCTCGTTGCCGGACAGTTACCTGCAGCAACGAGCAAAGGACGATGGTGTGGCGCTGAGTGGTCCACGGATGGGACGCCTCCTCGGGTTCTTGGCCGGTACGACCGGCGTTGGTGCGGTCGCGCTCGAACTCGCCGCCCGCGGGCAGGTCCACTGGGTGCTCTTCGTTCCGGCAGTGCTGCTGCAGATGTTCATGCTGTTGCGCATCGGCCTGCTGGTTGCGGTGTCGCGACCGCTCCGTGGCGACCGGCGACCCCGCCTGAGCGAGACTCAGGCCGCAAAGGTGGTGGCCGCCACCGAAGTGGCCGTCATCGCCGTCGGCGAGTCGGCCCCGACCATTCGTACTGCGCTGGTCGCGGCCATCGACGCCGTCCCGGCGGGTCGGGTGCTCCTGGTGAGTGCCGATCCGCGGCACGAGGAGATCGCCGGTCGCCTCGGGGTGCGGTGGTGCCCGGCTGATCCCGGCTGGCACGCCGGTGTCGAAACAGCGATCAACTCGGCTTCGACGACGTTCCTGGCCATCACCTCTGCCTCGACGGCCGTGGTGCCGCGCACCGTCACGGCACTGGCGCGCTACATCGATCGGCGCTGCGCCTGGGTGCAGACCCTGGCGGTGGCACCCGAGCAGCGGCGCCCACTCGAACATCTCGACCAACTCCTGGTCGGACCGTCCGTCGACGCCCGTCGGGCTGCGGCCTGGACGGGTGCCGGATCGCTCGTCGTGGTGGCGGCTATCCGCTCGGTGGGTCTCGAGCGGGGCACCCTCGGGGCCACCATTGCGCTGCAGTCGCGCGGGTGGCACGGCCGTGGCGTGCGTGGCACGCTGGTGTTGGCGCAGGGTGATCCGTCGGTGGCTGCCGCCGCCGAGCAGTCGATCGACACCGTCGCTCGCCGCCTCCGGGTGCTGGGCACTCGCCGGTCGCCGCTCTGGGCTCGCCGCCTGCCGCTCGGCCAGCGTCTTGTCCATCTTCGCACGCTCGTCGACGATCTCTCCGGGTCGGCCTACGCGGTTGCGGTGGCCGTGACCGTCGGTGCTCTGTTGACGGGCATCGTGCCCGTTCCGGTGAACACCACTGTGCTGCTGGCACTGGTGGTCACCGCAGCACTCACGGCAGCATCGCGCTGGATGCTGTCGTCGGGGCTGCTCAGGCCGGGCACGTTGCTGCAATCGGCCGCCGACGAACTCGTCGTGTCGGTCGCCGCGCTGGTGCGTGCCATCGGTATCGGTCGTCGTCGACCCGTCGCTGCTGTCGAGTTCGACAACGTGGCCGGACGCGATCAGCGGGCTGCGATGCGGTCTCGCCGCGGTGCGATGGCGGCGGTGGTCGGCCTCGAGGTCGCGCTGGTGGCTCGGGCGGTGTTGTCGATCGCGGGTTCCGATGATGCGAAGGGCGTCGATCTCGCCCTGATGGTGGGCGGCGTGGCGGTGCTCGTCCCGCTGCTCACCGCTCTGAAGCTGATCGTCCGGGCGCGGTATCTCCGCTCGAGCCGTCGTGCTCCGGCGCCGATGCGGGCGCTGGTCGGGCCGCATCAGGCACAGGTGGTCGACCTGGGCGCCGACGGCATCGGCCTCGTCACATCGGCTGTCGTCGACCTGCTCAGCACCGTCACGGTGCGGCTGATGCCCGGCGACCGCGCGCCGATCGACCTGCGCGGCCAGGTGGTGCGGGCGCGTTCGGTGTCGGGTGGCTCGTTGCTGGGCGTGCGGCTCATCGGCGGTATCGGTCGGCGGGCGATGGACGACTACGTCCGGCTGTGGATCGATCGGGTGTCGCGCACGGCGATCGAGTGGCCGCATGTGCAGCGCGATGCGGGTGAGCGCGCGACGGTGCGCCCGCCCGGGCTCACGTTCGCGCGTGTCGCCACCGTGTTCACCCTGCTGACGGTCGGCGTCGCCAATCTTCCTCCGTACGGCACCGGTGTCGCAGCACCTTCCACCGGCGGGCTCACCGTTTCGGTGTGGAGTTCGTCGACCGTGCTGTACGGGTCGGAGCTGACGGTCTCGGTGAACGCATGCAACGGCAGCGCCGAGCCACTGTTCAACACGGCGGTGCGCGAGGTGCTGCCGGTCGGGGTCTCCTACGTTGCCGGGTCGGGTACGCTGGCGCCCACTCGGACGCTCGTGAACCAGCCGACCTCGGGTTCGACGACCCTGATCTGGCAGCCGCTCGCCGACCTTCCGGTCGGTGCCTGCGTGCCGCTGTCGTTCCGTGTGTCGCACAATGCGGTGACTGCTGACAACGGCGTGCTGCGCGTGGGCAGCGTCGTCACCGATGGCATCGGCGTGTACGCCAACACCGACTCCGCCATCAGCCCGCAGTTCAGCGCGGGCAATGGCACGCCCTCGACAGCATCCGCCACGCAGCGCATCGCCAGCGGTTCGATCTCGGCGACCATCGTTCCGATCAGCGTGGCGAAGCAGGTGACGAGCGGCTCGACCAACGTCTTGCGTGGTGTGCACGCGCAGCCCCTCGAGTACCGGCTGAAAGTGACCAACAACTCGGTGGCGAGCACCAACGCAGTCATCGTCGACGACTTTCTGCCGGCCGAACTCGAGTTCCTCGGGTGCGGTACCGTCGACTCGTCGGCGCCCGGGTTCGTCGAGTACGTCGGCGCGCCGCGACTCGACGTGAGCACGCCCGACGTGACGAGCAACTGCGCCGTGCCCACGCTGGTGCAACACGAATCGGTCGACCCCGACGGAGCAGGTCCACTCGCTGCCGGCTACTACACCCACCTGCGTTGGACACTCGGCAATCTCGCCCCCTCGGCATCGGTGACGATCCGGTACGCGGCCGGCGTACCGAGCCGGGCGAACGCTGTGCCGACTGCACCGACGACGACCGTGCCGATGCCCACGACCACGGTTGCTCCCACGACCACGATCGCACCGTCGACGACCGTTCCCGCCACGACGGTTGGGCCGACGACGACGGTTGGGCCGACGACGACGGTTGGGCCGACCACGACGGTTGGGCCGTCGACGACGATGCCCGCCACGACGGTTGGGCCGACGACGACCGTGCTGGCCACGACGACGACGGCTGGGCCGACCACGACGGCTGCGTCCACGACCACGGCGGCGCCGACGACCACGGTCGCTCCGGTGACGACGACGCTGTTCGTACCCACGGCGAACCTCGAGAACAACACGGGCCCGAGCACCGGTGGCGCGCCACGGGAGCTCGTGAGCATCGCGTCGGTCACCGGCACCTACACCGGCTTCAGTTCCATTGGCGTAGGCGCACGACAGTGGGCGTCGACCACGCCATCGATCACCAGCAACGATGCGCTAGTCGACCTGGCGGCCTGCAACGCCACCCCTGCGGCGGTCGGCTCGACCACCACGACCGGTTGCCCCAACGGTGTTGCCGACGGAGGCGTCACGTCGTGGTCGTTGCAGGCGAGGACATCCGAGTACCGGCGAGTCGACACCGCTGTCGTGCGGACTG
>JBAXSU010000108.1:0-11757 GCA_037130535.1 Actinomycetota bacterium | reverse complement strand
GCACCAACCCGCACAAGTGGATGGGTGTGAACTTCGACTGCGACCTGTTCTGGACGGCCGATCGCGTTGCACTGCTCGGCGCCCTCAGCATCCTGCCCGAGTACCTGCGGTCGGCGGCCGCCGAGACCGGGGCAGCCATCGACTACCGCGACTGGCAGATCCCGCTCGGCCGGCGGTTCCGGTCGCTCAAGCTGTGGTTCACCATCCGCTCTGGAGGTGCCGCCGAAGCGGTCGCCATGATCCACCGCCATGTCGCGGCCACGCAGCAGCTGGCTGCACAGGTCGATGCCGACCCGCGCTTCCGCGTCGTCGCACCACATCCGCTCAACCTGCTCTGCATTGCCCACGTCGATGGCAACGAGGCCACCGACCGACTCGTCGAGCAGGCCAACCGCACCGGCCAGGCGCTGTTCACGCGCACCGTGCTCGATGGATCCAGCGCACTGCGCATCTCGGTCGGGGGGGCGCGTACCGAGGCCCACCACGTCGACTCTGCTTGGGGATTGATCCAGAGCCTCGCCTAGCCTGAGCGTTCTGCCACCCGGCAGGGTGTGCGGTGCAACGCCTCGAGCCGCTGGCTCCCCTGCAGACGACGAGCCCCCGATGACCCACCCTGAGCGCATGAGCGAGGCGATCGACATCGCAGCCACCGCGCGGCTCGTGGCAGCCCCGAACCCGTGGGTCGGCTGCGTTGTGGTGTGCACTGATGGTCAGGTGTTCCGCGGCGCCACTGAGGCGCCCGGGCAGCGGCACGCCGAGCGAGTGGCTCTCGATCTGGCGGTTGCCGCCGGGGCCGATACCACCGGAGCGACGGTGTACACCACCCTCGAGCCCTGCTCGCACCACGGTCGTACCCCGCCGTGCACCGACGCACTTGTCGCCGCGAAGGTGGCCACGGTGGTGAGCGCACTCGCCGACCCCGACCCGCGGGTGGCCGGCAGCGGCTTCGACCGACTGCGCGCTGCCGGCATCGCAGTCGTCGAGGGCGTGGGGGCCGACGAGGCAGCCGAACAGCTCGCGCCCTACCTCCACCATCGTCGCACGGGGCGCCCGCTCGTGGTGCTGAAGTTGGCGGCGACACTCGACGGGCGCACCGCCGCAGCCGACGGCACGAGCCAATGGATCACCGGGCCCGAGGCGCGAGCCTCCGTGCACCGCCGCCGCGCCGAGAGTGGCGCCGTCGTGGTGGGGGCCGGCACCGTCCGCGCCGACGACCCATCGCTCACCGTGCGCCATGTCGAAGGCCCCGATCCCCTGCGCGTGGTGCTGGGCACTGCGCCGCCCGACGCCAAGGTCCACCCATGTCTCGAATGGCACGGGCCGCTCGAGGCGTTGCTCGACCACCTCGGTGGTCTCGGCGTGCTGCAGGTGCTCGTCGAGGGCGGGGCCACGGTGGCGGCCTCGTTCCATCGCGAGCGACTCGTCGACCGGTATCTGTTCCACCTCGCCCCGGCTCTGATGGGAGGTGACGACGGCACTGCGATGCTGCGCGGACTCGGTGCCGCAACGATGGCCGACATGTGGCGCGGTCGTATCGAGGCGGTCCGCATGCTCGGATCCGATCTCGAGATCGAGTTGGTTCCGCACCAGGCCGGATGATGCCTCGCGACGTCATGGTGCAGCGACGCTGTCAGAAGAGGCGCGTTGCATCGCGGCCGGCGATGCGCTTGAATCCTGCGTCGCGCCGAACAGCGGCGCATCCTGCAAGGAGCATCGATGAGGACCCGCCTCCGCCTGCTCATCGCCGTCGCCACCGTAGCGACCGCCCTCTCGCCCGTCGTCGAACGGGCCATCGCCTCCGGCCCCGCCCGCTCGGCCCGCACCGACCTGGCCTTCGTCGAGCAGATGCTCTACACCACCCCCATCACCACGTTCGTGGCTACCGCCAAGGGCGGCGACCCGTGGTTCGACTGGTCGACCGACTTCTGCTCGGCTCCGCTCGTGGGCACCACGGGCCGGTCATTCGACTTCCACGACGCCTGCCGTCGCCACGACTTCGGCTACCGCAACCTCCACATGCTCGAGAACCGCTACGGCACCGGTTCGACGTACTGGAACGCCGCAAACCGCAAACGAGTCGACCGGCAGTTCCTCAGCGATATGAAGACACATTGTCGGCCGCGGCCGTGGTACGAGGAGTCGACCTGTCGCGGCTGGGCCGAGACGTTCTACGGCGCAGTGCGCACCCTCGGCGGCCCCTGAGCCACAGCGGGGTGCCGCGTCACCAAGCTGGTGGCTCGGCCCCGGCCACCCCGTGGGCCAGCCGCATCACCTGGTGCAGCATTCGTGCTGTGGCACCCCAGATGGTCTCGTCGGCGAGTTCGAAGAAGTGGATCGGTCGTTCGGCGGGCGGCTGCCCCCACCATTCCTCGCGGTAGGTGGCCGGATGGGCGAGTTCGGACAGAGGGACCCACAGCACGCGGTCCACCTCGTCGGGCGACGGGGTGAGCGACGGCCGGGTCGACACCGATGCCACCACGGGCACGATGTAGCTCTGGCTCACCACCGTGACGAGATGGTCGAGTTCACCGTGCACGGTGACCAGACGAGGATCGAGCGCCACCTCCTCCCACGCCTCGCGCCTCGCCGCCTGCTCGGCAGTCTCGCCCGGGTCGACCCGGCCACCGGGGAAACTGATCTCGCCGCGGTGGTTACGCAGGCTCATCGACCTCCGGGTCAGCAGTACCTCGGGGCCTTCGTCGCCATCGTGCAGCACCACCAGCACGGCCGACTGCCGGGCGTCGGGGAACGGCGGGGGGCCAGGTGGCACGTGGCGCTCACGCACCACCCCCACCAGATCGTCGAGGGCAAGCGGTGCCGAGGCGCCGTGCCAGGGAGGTAGGTCGCCGAGGCGCCACACTGCGGGCCGCGGGATGTGCTGATTCCCCCCGACGCGCCACATGGGGCCCGGTTCGGTCATACCCTGCTCAGCGGGCGGTGGGAGCCCAGCCCTGCTCGCGCAACTGGGCGAGCACGGCGGGAAGGCCGGCAGTCTTCAGCTTCGACAGCACCTTGCCGGGCGATTCCTCGCCGCGCTCCCACTCGTCCCAGGCGGTGATCAGCTTGTTCAGGTCGGGGGCTGGGGTCTCGAACGCCATGTCGTGCAGGCTACGGCCGCTGATCGCACAACTGCACGCCGAACCACCTACGTACTGGGGCTCCGATCAGCGCTTGGTCCAGCGCTTCACCATGTTCACGCCACCGCCTACCGCCCGGCCGGCCACCCGGCCGATCTCGGTGCTGCGGTCGTCGCTGGTGTCGACCGGCGGCCGTTTGGTCTTCTCGCTGAAGTCGGACTGCCAGGAGACGAACGCCAACACGGCCGCCAGACCCAGCATCACCACGCGGGCACCCGACTCGATCTCGGCCCACGGCTGCGCGGCGAGCGCCACAATGAGGCCCACCACCACCAGATCCAGGATGCGGTGCACCCGGCGAGGGATCACGCGGAAGGCGGCCAATGGGCCGTGCGTGCACGCTGCGTTCAGCACGATGGCCCCACCGGCCACGGCGGGCAGCGCAGGGGTCTCGCTCTGCAAGGCCTGTGCCACCAACACGATGCCGAGGATGTACTCGACGAGCTGATGCATCCAGAACGGACGCTTCGCGCCGGTCATCTCAGCCGCGCTGTTTGACGCGGCGGAGACGGACGACGCCGTTGGCGTCGGGTGGCCCGTCGAGCACGCCGAGGAGCAGCACCGGTTCGTCGAGGTGGACGAACACCGCCACCCCCATTCCCTCGCGGGGCGGCACGACGAGCGGGCTGTCGCACCGCACCGTCAGCAGCGGGCCCGACTCGGCGATGAGTTCACCCTCGGTGTAGCCCAATGCGCCCGACAGTTCGGTGGCGAGTGTGGCGCGGACACCCATGTCAGATTCTCACACCCTGCTTTTCGAGATCGGCCTCGATCACCCGCAGCGATGCGGCCAGCACTGCGTAGTCGTCGGGGCTGATAGCCGTAGTGCGGGCGTGCATCAGCCGACGGCGGAACGCCTCGACCACGGTGACCTGCGCGGTGACCACCACCGACTCACCCGGCAGATGAATGAGCGCCACCACCGGCTCGCCCGGCTCGATGGACTCGTCGATGGTGGCAGCGAATCCCCCGATGGAGATGTCTTCCGTACGGCCGTGTAGCGACACCATCCTGCCGTCGCGGAGTACCGACAACTCGATATCCATGCGGGCAGGCAGACGGACCGTTCGACGCCGTTGCGCGAAGTCCATCACCTTCGGCCGCAGGATGCGCAGTGTGCCGGCGCGCTCGGACCACTTCTCCACGACAGCGCCGGCCGACAAGATGCCGTCGTCGACCGAGGCCACCACACGCAGCGGCGTCTTCGGGGCGAGGTCACGCGCGAACGCCACGGCCCGCTTGTCGGCGGGCCCCATCACGGCGATGCCGGCGAAGATCGACTCGAGCACGAAGCGATGTGACTGTAGGCCGTCTTCGCTCTCGAGTGTGATCTTGCGGCCCGTCAGGGCGTCAAAGGTTCGAATCTTCATGGCTTTGGTTGTTCGCCGCTGCATCGTAGTGCTGGTGCCAGCGCGGACACCGCACCTGAGGATCAGGTGGCGACACGACCGTCCGTCGTCGCCCCAAAACGGCAACAGTCCCGGCGGCTCGCGGGCAGCACCGGGACTGTTGTCGTAATCGTGTATCGGCCGTGAAGCCGACGGGCTTTACATCATTCCCATACCGGGCATGCCGCCACCGCCGCCGGGCATGGCCGGTGGGTTCTTCTCGGGCTTGTCGGCCACGAGGCATTCGGTGGTGAGCACGAGGGCCGCGATCGACGCTGCGTTCTGCAGTGCGGCGCGGGTGACCTTGGCGGGGTCGATGATGCCGGCCTTCACCAGGTCGACCATCTCGCCGGTTGCGGCGTTCAGGCCCATCGAGCCGCTGGCGGCTTCGACCTGCTGAGTGGTGACGGCGCCTTCGAGACCGGCGTTGTCGGCGATGAGCCGACACGGGGCGACGAGCGCTTCCCACACGGTGCGGGCACCGGTGGCCTCGTCGCCGGTGAGGCTGGCGACCACCTCGGCGACAGCACCGCGGGCACGCACGAGGGCGGTACCGCCGCCGGCGACCACACCTTCTTCGATGGCTGCACGAGTGGCCGACACCGCGTCTTCGATGCGGTGCTTCTTCTCCTTCAGCTCCACCTCGGTGGCGGCGCCGACCTTGATGACGGCAACGCCGCCGGCCAGCTTGGCGAGACGCTCCTGGAGCTTCTCGCGGTCCCAGTCGGAGTCGGTGTTGTCGATCTCGGCCTTGATCTGGTTCACACGGCCGGCCACATCGTCGGAGCTGCCAGCACCATCGACGATGGTGGTGTTGTCCTTGGTGATGATGACGCGCTTGGCGCGGCCCAGCAGGTCGAGGGTGACACCGTCGAGCTTCAGGCCGACTTCCTCGCTGATGACCGTGCCGCCGGTGAGGACGGCCATGTCCTGCAGCATCGCCTTGCGGCGATCGCCGAAGCCAGGGGCCTTCACGGCGGTGGAGTTGAACGTGCCGCGGATCTTGTTCACCACGAGCGTGGCGAGGGCTTCGCCCTCGACGTCTTCGGCGATGATGAGCAACGGGCGGCCCGACTTCATGACCAGTTCGAGCACCGGCAGCATTGCCTGGACGGTGGAGATCTTGCCGCTGTTGAACAGGATGTAGGGGTCGTCGATGACCGCTTCCTGGCGCTCGGCGTCGGTGACGAAGTACGGCGAGAGGTAACCCTTGTCGAACTGCATGCCCTCGGTGAACTCGAGTTCGGTACCGAAGGTGTTGCTCTCCTCGACCGTGACCACACCGTCTTTGCCCACCTTGTCGATGGCATTGGCGATGACCTCGCCCACCGAGGCATCGGCGGCCGAGATGGTGGCGACGGCGGCGATGTCGCTCTTGTCGTCGACCTCGCGGGCCTGCGACTTGATCGACTCGACCGCAGCAGCGACGGCCTTCTCGATGCCCTTCTTCAGGCCCATCGGGTTGGCGCCGGCAGCGACGTTGCGCATGCCCTGGTTCACCATCGCTTGGGCGAGCACGGTGGCGGTGGTGGTGCCGTCGCCGGCCACGTCGTTGGTCTTGGTGGCGACTTCTTTCACCAACTGGGCGCCCATGTTCTCGAACGGATCGTCGAGTTCGACTTCCTTCGCGATGGACACGCCGTCGTTGGTGATGGTGGGCGCACCGAACTTCTTGTCGAGTACGACGTTGCGACCCTTGGGCCCGAGCGTCACCTTGACCGTGTCGGCCAACTTGTTGACGCCGGCTTCGAGCGCGCGACGCGCCTCATCGTGGAACTTGAGTTGCTTGGCCATGGGGGCTCAGCTCACTTTCCGACGATGGCGAGGACGTCGCGGCTGGTGAGGATCAGCAGATCCTGACCCTCCACCGTCACTTCGGTGCCGCCGTACTTGCTGTAGAGCACCGTGTCGCCGACGTTGACGTCGAGCGGGGTGTGGGCGCCCTTGTCGTCGCTCCAGCGGCCGGGGCCGACGGCGAGGACTTCGCCCTGCTGCGGCTTCTCCTTGGCGGTGTCGGGGATGACGAGGCCCGAGGCAGTGGTCTGCTCGGCTTCCTTCGGCTTCACGACGATGCGGTCATCGAGGGGCTTGAGGTTCATGGGTGCAGCCTCCATTGGCATGTTGCACGGATGTTCGGACACAGGTGGCAGGTCGGTTAGCACTCGACCTACGCGAGTGCCAAGGCTACGCAGAGGTGGGGCGCGTTAGCAACCGGAAGGGGCGAGTGCTAACGGAGATTTCACCCGTCGCGCACCCGTCGCCACCCCGGCGAGCGCGACACTGGGGCCGTGGCGCGACGGGCGAGCGACGGCGATGCGGGCAGCATCGAGTTCCTGGCACCCGACCCGAACGCGTTCGCCGGCACCGCGGTGGCGGTGGGCCTGCCGCCCGACTCGGGTCCGGAACCATCGGCTGACGAACCCCTCCCCGCGCCTCGCCGGGCCGGCATCGTGGCGCTGGCAGGCCTGCTCGCCCTGGTGGCCGCGGGAACTGCCGTTGTTGCCCCGTGGGGTGGCGACGCCGCAACACCCCCCACCAGCCGTCCCGCCACCAGCCCCCCTGTCACCAGTTCGACCGCCACGCTGCCCAGCTCCTCGGGGTCGGCCGGCATCGACGACTCGGGCCTGTCCGACGACTTCGCCGACGAGGCACCCGGCTTCCTCGTGACGCCTCAGTCGGACCTCCGACTCGTCGGCGCGTTCACCTCCGATTTCGCGCGACCCTCTGGCGGGTGGGGCGATGTGTGGGCCACGCCCGGCGCCACGCGCACCAGTGGCCGCTGGGTGGCGGTCTCGATCACGCCGTTCGGTTCGATCGACGGCATCCTCCCTGATGCCGTGCGAGTCGATGTCGACGGGCACATCGGCGTGCTCGCCACCGCCCGCGAGGGAGTCAGCACGCTCTCGCTCACGGTCGCGGGCGACTTCGAACGCGATGACCGACTGCTTCAGCTCGAAGCCTGGGGCCTCTCCCTCAACGAACTCATCATGCTGGCGGCGACGACCGGAATCGAGAGCGACCGCCCCCAGTTGGTCGACGACCGGCTCACGTACCGCGTGCCCGACCTGCTCGACGGCATGACTCTGCTCTCGTCACGGGCGACCGACGGGGACCCTGTCGTCGCTGCGGTTGACTACTCCGCCACGGCGGTCACCGTGTACGAGAATCCTGTCTCCGAGCGGTGGGTGTGGCTGGCCCGCCTCGAACCCGGCCTGATCGACGACACCACCTTTCCGTTGGCATTCACACCGGTTCCCCTGTCGACCGATGCCGTGCTCAGCCGCTCGGCGGCACTGCCCGACGACCTCGTCATCGGCACCACCGACATCGGAGGGATGGACACCGGCTCGATCGCCCGCTGGACCGACCCGGACACCGGTGAGGTGCTGCTCGCCATCGGCACAATCGAACCTGCCGAAGTGCAGGCGCTGGTACCGAGCGCCCGGCAGGCGACGCCGACCGAGTGGTCTGCCGCACGCCGTGTGCAACCCGACTACACCCGCACGACCCTCCCCACGTTCCCTGTGCTCGCCGGCGGCGGCACCCTCGCCGACGGCACCGAGTGGGAGGTCTCGCTCGACCCCGCCGAACCGCTGGGCTCGATCCGTGTGGGCCAGAGCAGCACCGACCTCCCCATCTTCGACTCGGTCGACGACCACATCGGCAAGCTCGCCAGCCCCGACCTCGCCCTCGCGGTCGTGCGGCGACCAGGTGTCAACACGGTGCGCATCACCACGACCGACGGTGTGATCGAGCAGACGTTCACCGACGCCACCGCCATCGCTATCGACGCACTCGGTCCGTACACGGTGGACGTCGTCGACGCCACCGGACAATTGGTCGACACCGAGTGAGCCGGTCGACGCCACCGCGGCGCCGCACCGACCGGCATCGGCCCGGAGACATCGAGTTCCTCACTCCCGATCCGGCGGTGTTCGGTCCGTCGGCCTCCACCCTGGGTACCACCGACGACGGTACCCCGAGCCCCATGCCCGACGGCAACGACCGCACGAGCTCGCGCCGGGCGACGATCGCCGCCGTCGGGCTGGTGACAGCCATTGTGATCGGCGCCGTCGTCGTGGCCGCCCCCTGGCGCGACGACTCGACCGCCACCGTCGACACCACCGCCACCACCACGACGGTTCCGGTGCCTCTGGTGCCCGACGGTGTCGTGACCGGCGATGAGCCCGTGCGCGGTGTGGTGCTCGACCCACCACCGGGATGGCAGGTCGCCGGCGCGCTGAGCAGCCCGCCGTTCGGGAACTTCGAGGGATGGGGCGAGGTGTGGGCCCAGGCCGGGTCGACCCGCGAACGAGGCGCTTGGTATGCCCTGTCGATCACACCGTTTGGCCTCGACGGCATCGGCGTCGCCGACGCGGTGCGCGTGCGCGTCGACACCCGTACGGCACTGGTCGAACGGGCCGATGACGGGGCACTCACCCTCACCGTCGAAGCACCCTTCGAGCGCCTTGACCGGCTGGTACGAATCGAGGCACGCGGCACGACGGTCGACGAGCTCGCCAGGTTCGCAGCGTCGATCGGCATCGACGACGACCGACCGCAGCTCGTCGACGACCGGTTCGTCTACCGCGACCCGGCGTTCCTCGAACCGATGACCGAGGTGTGGTCGGGCCCGACCGACTGGGACCCCATCCGCACCGCCGTCGTCGACGACGTGGTCGCCTACACGCTGTACACCGACGGCGATGGCGGCTGGCTGTGGCTCGGCCTCCACGACACCGAGGGGCCGCTCCCGATGGTGGCGATGCTCGAGTTCGAACAGCAGCTCGTCGCCGACGTCGGCCCACCGGGGGCCACGAACGTGCTCATCGGCCGATCACCCAGCCGCTCGCACACCTGGCTCTCGTTCGACGACCGGTGGGTCAGCGCCATCAGCACGCTCGACGAGGACGAGTTGGTCGCCGTGCTCCCGTCGCTGCGCTGGGCGAGCGACACCGAGTGGGCGCTCGCCCGGCGGGCCGAGGGTGGGGCAGCCGACCCCGGGCCCGGCGCCGTGCCGCAGATTCCGATCGCGACCGGGACGCTCGACGACGGCACAACGTGGGCCGTCGAGGCCGAACCGCTCGGCATCGGCACCGCCGCCGATCTCTGCGTGGGCCCCGGCGCGACGTCGCCGTGCAGCACGGTCGACCTGTTCGCCGACGCCGACGACCCGCTCGGCATCGTGTCGACACTCGACCTCACCCTCGTCGTCAGCCGCTCCCCCGGCCCGCACACCCTGCGCATCACCACCGCCGCGGGCGCCATCGACCAGACCATTGAACAGGCCGTCGACGGACCGACCGCCGTGCCGGTACTGGCCTTCGGCGACCTACGCGTCGAACTGCTCGGCCCTGCCGGGCAGGTGGTCGACACCCAGTGAGCGGGCAAGCGCCACCACCGTGGTGAGCGGCAGGCCCACTACGTTGCTCACACTGCCCTTCACCGACGCCACGAACACGGCTGCCTGGCCCTGGATGGCGTAGGCGCCGGCCTTGTCGAACGACTCGCCGGTGCCCAGGTACCACTCGAGTGCATGGTCAGTGATGGGCGCGAACGTCACCAGGGTGGTGGTCACGTCGGTGGCCGACCGCTCGCCGAGGCGCAGCGTCACGCCGGTGTGCACCCGGTGCGTGCGCGCCGACAGACTGCGCAACATCGCCCGCGCCTCGTCGGCATCGGCGGGCTTGCCGAGGATGCGGCCGTCGAGATCGACCGTCGTGTCGGCGGCAATCACCAGATCGGCCGGATCGGCCGCGATGGCCATCGCCTTGGCGGCCGACAAGCGGCGCACGTAGTCCTCGGCCAGTTCGCCCGGCAGCACCGACTCCTCGATATCGCTCGGCCGCACGACGGGCTGCACGCCCATCTGCTCGAGCAGGTCGCGTCGGCGCGGCGACGCCGAGGCCAGGATCACGCGCATGTCAGCCGCCCGCCTCAGCCACCTGCCTCAGCCACCTGAGAGCGCCATCACCTCACCGTCGTCGGGCACGGTGAGGTCGTCGAGGTGGTCGAGGTAACCGTCGGGCAGCGCCACCCGGATGGGACCGTTGGTGTGGCCACGGCGGATGCGCTCGCCGCCCTCGACGATGCGCAGCGTGGGGTCGACCTCGGCGATGAGGTCTTCGAGTTCAGTCATGCTGTCGATGTTGCTGAACCGTCGCCGGGTCTCGCCGCCCACCGGATAGCCGGTGAGGTACCACGAGGTGTGCTTGCGGAAGTCGCGGATACCCACCCGCTCGCCGAGGTGCGGCATCAGCAACCGGGCGTGCTCGGCCATCACCGCGCACGCCTCACCCAGTGTGGGCGACGGCTGCACCGGCCGACCGTTCAGCGCGTCGACCAGATCGCGGAACAGCCACGGTCGGCCCAGGCAGCCACGGCCCACCACTACACCGTCGCAGCCGGTGGCCTCCATCATCCGCACTGCGTCGGCGGCCTCCCAGATGTCGCCGTTGCCCAGCACCGGTATCTCGGGCACGGCCGCCTTCAGTTCGCCGATCGCATTCCAGTCGGCGTGGCCGGCGTAGTGCTGCTCGGCCGTGCGGGCGTGCAGGGCGATGGCCGCCACACCCTCCTCGGCGGCGATGCGGCCCGTCGTGACGAACGTCAGCAGGTCGTCGGTGAGGCCCTTACGGAACTTGATGGTCACCGGCACGCCGTGCGGCGAAGCTGCCTGCACCGCGGCACGCACGATGGCCCGCAGCAGGTTCGGCTTGGCCGGCACCGCCGCTCCGCCGCCCTTGCGGGTCACCTTCGCGGCCGGGCACCCGAAGTTGATGTCGATGTGGTCGACACGGTCCTCGGCACACAGCCGCCGGATGGCCGCGCCGATCATCACCGGGTCGCTGCCGTACACCTGCAGGCTGCGCGGCTGCTCGTCGGGGGCGAACGTCATCATCCGCTCGGTCTTGCCGTTGCCGTGCACCACAGCGGTGGCCATCACCATCTCGTTCACGTACACCAGGCCCGGAGCGAACTGCCGGCACATCGTGCGGAAGGGCGCGTTGGTCACCCCCGCCATGGGCGCCAGCACCACCGGCGCCGCCGGCACGAACGCCCCGATCCGCAACCCAGTCACGCCCCCGAGGGTACCGCCCCCCCCCCCCACCCCCGCCCCCCAACCCTCGCGATGAGCAACCTGCGCACCTGCTGCGCACACCGCTCATCGCAGGGTGGGACGGGCGTCAGGCGTCGAGGAGCGGGAGGCGCAGGTTGGGGAAGGCGCCGAC
>JBAXSU010000107.1:0-11792 GCA_037130535.1 Actinomycetota bacterium | reverse complement strand
ATGGATCCCTACGACGGCAACCGGTTCTGGCCGACGATCAACATGGTGTTCGACCGGCTGATCGGTGTCGACAAGGACTTCCAGCCGATCCCCGAACTGGCCACCACCTGGGAGCCCAACGCCGATCTCACCGAGTGGACCATCGCGCTCCGCGACAAGGTGACGTTCCACGACGGCAGCACCTTCGACTCGGCCGATGCGGTCTACAGCATCAATCGGATGATCGACCCCGAGTTCGACTCGCCCGTTCGTGCCGTGCTCGGCATCATCACCAAGGCAGAGGCCGTCGACCCGCTGACGGTGAAGCTCACCCTCGCCAGCGGTGAGGCCGACCTGCCCGTGCTGTTGGCCGACTACCGCGCCCTGATGACTCCGGAGGGCTCGCAGGACACCGTCGGCACCAAGCCCGTCGGCACCGGTCCGTTCAAGATGGAGAAGCTCGACGCGCAGGGCACGACGGTGCTCGTGGCCAACGAGCAGTACTTCTTCGGTGCCCCGAAGGTGGCCCGTATCGAGATGCCCAACATCGCCGACGCCGCGGCCGCCGCGCAGGCGCTGTCGGCCGGTCAGGTCGACCTGATGCTCACCATCGACGCCAAGAGTGCCGCGCTGTTCAGCGACACCTCGAAGTTCACGGTGCAACGCATTCCATCGGGCGACTGGAACGCCATCGACTTCCGTGTCGACCAGAAGCCATACGACGACGCACGGGTGCGCAAGGCGCTGCGCATCGCCGCCGACCGCCAGGCCCTCGCCGACCTCGTGCTCGGGGCCGATGGCGGTGTGCCGACGTGCGACACGCCTGTGTGGAGCGGCGACCCGTACCGCTGGGAAGGCGAGTGTGTTCAGGACATCGAGGGCGCCAAGCAGTTGCTGGCCGAAGCCGGTTTCCCCGACGGCATCGACATCGAGATCTTCACGAGCGACGTGGAAGAGCACATGGTCGAACTCGTCGAGGCGTATCAGGAACAGGTGAAGGCAGCCGGTATCCGGGTGACGCTCACCATGACCGAAGCCAGCGCCTACTGGGACAACGTCTGGATGATGGAGCCTGCGTTCGTCGACAGTTGGGGCCAGCGCCCTGCCGTGCAGGTGTTGAACGAGGTGTACCGCTCGACAGCTACGTGGAACCCCACCGGACAGGCCGACCCCGAACTCGATGCGATGCTCGACGATGCCCGCGCGACACTCGATGCAGGCCAGCGCACCCAGAAGTACCAGTCCATCCAGCAGTACCTGTTCGAGAACACTGCCATCTTCGTGCCCTACCACAAGACGCTGGTGCGGGCGATGAGTGCGAACGTGAAAGGCCTCGAGCCGGTGGTGGTCGACGCCGTGCGGTGGGAGAAGATCGAGGTTGGCTGACCGGTGACCGGCTATGTGCTGCGTCGAGCAGCGCTGTCGGTCGGCGTGTTCGTCGTCATGGCGGTGCTGACCTACCTGGGTGTCGCCGCGCTCCCGGGTGATGCCTGCACGGCGCTGCTCGGCAAGTTCGCCACGGCCGAGAAGTTGGCCCAGTGCCGCGCCGAGCACGGTCTCGACGCTCCCGTACTGCAGCAACTCGGCGACTGGATGGCGGGTCTGCTGCGCGGCGATCTGGGGTACTCGGTGAAGCGGGGCGCGCCGGTGGGCGAGTTGCTGGTGCCCCGAATCCGCAACGCGTTGCTGCTGGCCGGAGTGGCGAGTCTGCTCGCGTTCCCGGCCGCCATCGCCGTGGGCTTGGCGACCGGTCGGCGCGAGCAGTCGAAGGTGAGCCGCACGGTCGACACCGCCGCGCTGGTGGCCATGACGTTGCCCGAGTTCGTCACCGCCTCGGTGCTGTGGCTGGTGCTGTCGGTGTGGCTGCCCATCCTGCCCGCCGTCACCGTGGTGAGCAGCGACGACTCGATCGTCGACCTGCTGCCCAACGTGTGGCTCCCGGCCATCACGCTCGCCGTGCTGGTGTTCGCTCACGTGATGCGCTCGATGCGGGCCTCGGTGTCGGCCACCTCGCGACGACCCTTCGCCGACGCGGCCCGCCTGCGCGGTGTGGCCGAGGCGACAGTGGTGCGCCGTCACATCCTGCCGGCAGCGCTGCCGCCCACGGTGAACGTCGTCGCAGTCACCGCCGCCTGGCTCCTCACCGGCACCTTCGTGGTCGAGGTGGTCTTCAACTACCCGGGCCTCGGGCGCCTTGCCGTCGATGCCATCGCCGACCGCGACACCGACCTCATTCTGGCCCTCACGCTGCTCGGCCTCGCCGTGTTCATCGCAGCCTCGTTCCTGGCCGACACCGTCATCCGCTTGCTCGACCCGCGGGTGCGGGCGGGGGTGGGGCGAGCATGACCGCGGTGAGCGCATCGCTCGTGCCAACATCCGTTCCACGGCGTCGGCGTCGGCGGTGGCTGTCGGTGGGAGCCGTCGTGGTGGCCGGACACATCCTGCTGGCGCTGTTCGTGCCGCTGCTGCCGCTGCAGTCGCCCACGGCGCAGGATGCCACCGCGGTGTTGCAGGGCGCGTCGGGTGCGCACTGGTTGGGCACCGACGACCTCGGCCGCGACGTGCTGTCGCGCACGCTGTGGGGAGGGCGGCCGTCGATCGGCATCGCGTTCGGCGCGGTGCTGCTGGCGGGCCTGCTCGGTGTGCTCATCGGCGCGGCTGCGGCACTGGCCGGCGGCTGGCTCGACGATGTGCTGATGCGGGTGAACGATGTCTTGCTGGCGCTGCCGTCGCTGCTGGTGCTGATGCTGGTGGCCAGCTTCATCGGCCGCCAGCCGGTGGTGCTGACGCTCACCCTGGCGGTGATGTACGCCCCTCCCATCGCCCGGCTGGTGCGCGGCGCCACACTTGGCGTGCTCGGCCGCGACTTCGTCGTGGCGGCCCGGCTACGTGGCGCCGGCTCGGGTGAGATCGTGGTGCGCGAGGTGCTGCCCAACATCCGCGGAGTGGTGATCACCGAGGTGGCGATGCAGTTCTCGTGGATCCTGCTCGCCTTCAGTTCGCTCAGCTTCCTGGGTCTGGGCACGACGCCGCCGACACCCGAATGGGGCCTGATGGTGGCGGGGGCCCGCACCTACATCACCATCAACGCCCTCCCGCTGGTGGCGCCGATGGTGATGCTGGCCTCACTCGTGCTGGCCGTGAACTCGCTGATCGATCGAAGCGCGCTCGGAGAGCAGTCGTGAGCGGCCCAGCCATCGAAGTGGAGGGCCTCACCATCGTGCCGCGTGGTGCCGGACCGGGGGCGGCGGTGCTGCGCGACATCCATCTCCGGGTCGAGGCTGGGACGCGGCTCGGTGTGGTGGGCGAGTCGGGCAGCGGGAAGTCGACGCTGCTCAGGGCGCTGGTGGGCACCTGCGGCCGCGGACTCGAGGTGTCGAGCGGCTCGGCGCGCACCGCCGGTCACGACCTGTTCGCCCTGCCCGACGACGAGCGGCGTGCGTTGCTGGGCACAGCGGTGGCGCTGGTGCCCCAGAGTGTCGGCTTGTCGCTCACCCCACACCTCACGGTCGAGGCACAGTTCCGCGACCTCGGCATGCTGGATCGAGTTGCCGAACTGCTCGACGAGGTGGGCCTGCGCGGCGAGTCGATGCGCGGCCGCTACCCGCACGAACTGTCGGGCGGCGAGCAGCAGCGTGTGCTGTTGGCCCTGGGCCTGGCCCGCGACCCGGGCGTGCTCCTGCTCGACGAACCCACATCGGCGCTCGACGTCGGAGTCGCCGACGGCATTCTGCGCCTGCTCGACGACACCCAGCAGCGCCGTGGGCTCACGCTGGCGGTGGTGAGTCACGACCTGGGCGTGATCGAGCGGGTCGCCACCCGTGTGGTGGTGATGCGTAACGGCGAGATCGTCGAGGACGCCCCGGTCGAGCAGGTCACCTCGGTGCCGCAGCACCCCTACACCCAGGCATTGCTGGCTGCAGCACCGTCGCTCGGGCAACGGCACCGACGGCGTTTCGCCGCGCCAGCGGCCGGCGATCGGGGCGCCGTGCTGATGCGCGCCGAGGCGCTCACCGTGGTGCGCTCCAGCGCCGAAGCGGGCCGGGCGCGGCGTGGCCAGTGGCGGAGCACGACCGCACTCGACGAGGTGAGCCTCGATGTGCGGCGGGGCGAGATCCTGGGCGTGATCGGCGAGTCGGGGAGTGGCAAATCGACGCTGCTGAAGACGATCTGCGGCATGCTTGCACCGACTGGCGGAACACTGCGCCTCGCCGACGGCACCGACCTCGCCACGCCGTTGCGTCGCCGGCCGGTGCACCTGCTGCGCCGTATCCAGATGGTGCTGCAGAACCCCGACGACTCGTTGAACCCGGCTCACTCGGTGCGGCGCATCCTGCAGGCCGGTGTGGCGCTCGACGAGGCCGCCACGATCGACCTGCTCGAGACCGTCGAGTTGGGCGCGGCGATGCTCGATCGCCGGCCGGCCCAGCTGTCGGGTGGCGAGAAGCAGCGCGTCGCCATCGCGCGGGCGCTTGCCCGCGAGCCCGAGGTGTTGCTGCTCGACGAGGTCACGTCGGCGCTCGACGTCACGGTGCAGGCTGCAGTGCTCGACACACTGCTCGACCTCCATGAACGCACCGGCACCACGATGGTGTTCGTCTCGCACGACCTGGCGGTGGTGGGTTCGATCGCCGATCGGATCGCCGTTCTGCGCAATGGCCGCCTGGTCGAGCTGGGCGATGCCGATGCGGTGCTCGCCGACCCTGCCGACGACTACGCGGCCTCGCTGGTGGCGTTGGCGCGCCGCTGATCAGGTGGGGTTTGCTGTCACGGTCTGCACGGCGATGGTGGCGACGAACCCGCGATGGTCGCTGCCCGGCACCTCGATCTCGCGCATCGCCATCCCCGCGGCGCCGTTGCGCACGAGCGCGTGGTCGATGCGCACGAACGGTGGAAAGAAGCGGTTGGCGGGCCACGACCGTGACCAGCCCTTGCCGAGCTGCTCGTGCACGTCGGACAGGCCCCAGTCGAGCATGTGGCGGAATGCTGGATGCCAGCGCGACGCGTTGAAGTCGCCGGCGACGATTGTCGGGAGGTCGGAGTCGGCGGCGGTGCGGCCGATCGTCTTGAGGTCGTCGCTCCAGAGCCCAACGTCGGACTGTGAACTGGCAGGCACCGGGTGCACCAGGATCACTCGTGTCGGCACCCCGCGCACGTCGATCGTGGCGATGATGCCGAGTTGGTGGCCGATCGGCGCCACGATCGAGTCGATGATCGGCAGGCGGCTGAACAGGACGATCCCTGTGCGATCGCTCCGCGGCATCGCCGACCGATAGGGATAGCGGTCGTTCACACCCTGCGCCTCGAGCGCCGCGGCGGCCACCGGGTTGTACTCGATGATGCCGAGCACGTCGGCGTCGATGTCGAGCAGGGTCGTGGCGGCAGCGTCGATCGACGGGTTGTCGTAGTAGATGTTCGACACTGCCATCACCAGCTGCGGAGCAGCGGGATCGACGACGGGTCGCTCGCCGCCACCGATCAGCGGCATCAGCACGGTGACCAGGCCGGCCGCGGCCAGGGCGTTCAGCAGCACCACCGGCCACATCCGCAGCACGAGTGCCACGAGGATCAGCACGATCGCGCCGACCACGACGAACGGTGTGAGGGCTTGCAGTACGAACACCAGCGCCATCCCCGTCACCCCGAACGCCTGGCTGATGGCGAGGATGCCGACCGTGGCGGTGGCCAGCCACAGTGCCAGCCGGGCGAGCGAGGCGAACAGCGGTTGCGGGGTCGGGGCGTCTTCGTCGCTCATCTGGTGGGCCGACCGTACGTGGTGTGTTCCGGCAGCAACGATTCATAGCGTCGCCCGGTGAGCTGCATCCAGCGCCGTTGGACCCTTTTCGCGCGCAGGGCCAAGGGAAACAGCTTGCGGTCGGTGTCGAACATTGCCTGGCATTCAGCGAGGTCGATGGCGACACCCAGGCGTTCGCGGGTCGTGTCGATGGTGGGCTGCACCCAGGGGTCGAGGCCCTCTTTCATCAGGTTCGCGACCATGTCGCTGATCACGCCCGAGGTGGTGGTGTAGCGGTGCACGATGGTGAGCAACTCCTTGCGCAGATAGCCGCGCGCCACCAGCGGGTATTCGGCCAGGAACACGCTGCTGTCGTACTCGAGATCATCGCCTGCTTGGTTGAGCAGGAACGGTGAGGTGACGTCGAGCATCGTTGCTGTCCCATCGTGCCAATACCAGTTGGCGGCCTGGCCGTCGAAGCCCACCCGGTCGCTCACGGCGCGGCCGATCGTGTCGACGATCGCGTCGAGCAGTGGGTGACGTTCGGCGACGGGGGCCTCGCGCAGCACGCGGTGTCCGATCTGCGCAGGATCGACGAGGGGTTGGCGGTGGTATGCCACCGTCATGCCGTCGGCACGCTCGAAGAGCATCAGCTCGGTGGGCAACACATCGACCGCACGCTCGCGCATCAGTGCGGACCAGCGGGTGCACTCGGCCAGGTACTGCTCGGCGCGGGCCCGGTCGCGGAACGGCGGAACGCGCTTGAGAGCCATCGTCGGCTCCTTGCTCGGCCAGCCGAGCACCATGCTGATCTCGCCGTGACCGAGCAGGTTGAGCCCGTCGACCGAGCGGCGCCGGAGGGCAGCCTGCACTGCGGTCTCCACGGCTGCCAGGTCGGCAGACGAACCGGACTGCACGTCGAGTGGCAGGTCGCTCACACATGCAGCGTAGAGCGGGTTGGTCGATGGCCTACGCTCACGGCGATGCGCCACGGGGCGGCGCGGGCCCGGGGGAGGACCGATGGACGATCAGCCGAACGATGCACCCAACGATGCACCCAACGATGGAGCGAGCGATGCCCACCGCGGTTGGCTGGCAGCGCGTGTGCTGTTGGCGCTGGTTGCCATCTTGGCGCTGGTGGGCGCCTTCGTCGGTGTCGCAGTGCTCAACCGTGTGAACGACACCTACGAGGTCGCGCTCACGCTCACCCGCGACACCGCCGATGCGGCCGCCGACGCGTCTGCGAGCGCGGTCGAGATCGCCACCGGTGTGTCGGAGTTGAGTTCAGGTGCGTCGAGCACGCTCACCGCCACCCAACAGGTCCTCGATTCCGCCGCCACGGCGGCCGACGAGGTGGGCACTGCGCTGTCGACCAACGTCGCCGACGCAGTGGATGGAACGGCGAGCATTGCCAATCGGCTCGCCCGGTTCGTCGAGTTGGTCGAGCGCTTCATTCCCGGGAACACGGATTCGTTGGCCGAAGACCTGCGCGACTTCGCCGACGGTATCGAACCGGTGCCCGATCAGTTGCGCACCCTGGGCGCCGAGTTGACGACGACGTCCGACGAGATCGATGCTGCATCGGCGTCGCTCGGCCCGGTCTCGGACCAGCTCACCAGCACCGCTTCCGACCTCGCCGCTGCCACCACCGACATCGAGCAGGCCGCCGAGGTGGCGAACGAGATCGCGGCGCGGGCCCAAGCCCAACTCGACGCGTCGAACAGCACGTTCAGCCTGGCCAAGGTGCTGTTGTTCGTGTTGGCGCTGGTGATCGCGCTCACGTGTGTGGCTGGCGAACGCGTGATCAGTGTCGCCCAGCGGCGGTCGGCGGTGCAGCGCGCCTGAGCGGTGCGGGCGGTGGGACTCGAACCCACACTCCGAAGAACAGGAACCTAAATCCTGCGCGTCTGCCAGTTTCGCCACGCCCGCAACGATGGGGTCACGTTAGCGAACGACGCTCACGAGTACGTGCGCCGTTTCGGTCGTGCTGGCGCCCGGAGCGGCCGAGCCGAGCGCGGCCAATCGTCGACCACGCACCACCAGCGCCCGGTTCGGAACGAGCCGTCGGCGCCGACCGCGGTGCACCACCACACCGTCGACCGATACCACGAGCCGGCCGGTGGTGGGGTGTTCGACGCGGGCGGTGATGCCACCCGCGCACCATGTCGCCCAGCGCAGGGGTTGTCTCACCTCGATCGGTGCCACGGCCGCTGGCCAGCGGTGGGTGGCAAGCCAGGCCCGCACCGCATCGGCGGCGGCGTGGGCATCGAGAGCGCAGCGGTCGGCAGTCTCGGCCGGATGCACGAGGTTGCCCACTGCGAACAGGCCGGGGGTCGAGGTGCGCATCGACGCATCGACCGCGGGCCCCTTGGCGGCGGGCGTCATCGTCAGCCCAGCCCGGCGGGCGACTTCGTGCTCGGGTATCCAATCGCCGGTGAACACGATGGTGTCGCACTCGATGCGGGTGCCGTCGGTGAGCACGACGGCCTCCACCCGACTGCGCCCGACGATCTCGGCGATGTCGACCCCGGTGCGTACGGGGATGCGGCGCAGTCCGGCGGCGAACCAGCGCAGCGCGGCCACCGTCTGGTGACGGGGGAGCGGCGTCACCAGCGCGACCGTGCGGCAACTGCCATGATGCAACGACCAGATGGCCGAGAAGCTGACGTGCTCGGCGCCCACCACGACGGCGCGGGTTCCAACCCGGCCGTGGTGCAGTGCTGTCACCTGTTGCACCGCGCCGGTGGTGAACACGCCGGCCGGGCGGTCGCCGGGCACCAGGCGAGCCGACCGAGGTCGTTCGCGTACTCCGGTGGCCAACACCACGGCGTCGGCGGCCAGACGTTCGCCCGTGGCAAGGCACACCTCGAGCCGACGCGGCCCGCCCGGCTCCACCGCCAGCACGGTGGCACCGGTGCGTACCTCGGCGCCGGCGCGCTGGGCGGCGGCCAGCAATCGGCGGGCGTAGCGCGGGCCCGAGGTGAGGCGGTGGAGGTCGCGCAGACCGAACCCGAGGTGGTCGGTGTGGCGCGGTGCACCACCGGCGACGGCCTCGCGATCGAGCACCGTCAGCCGCACGCCACCCCGCTCGGCCAGCAGTCGCGCCATGGTGAGCCCGGCGGGGCCGGCACCCACGACCACCACCTGGCGGTCGTCGTCGGTACCGGTCGGCTGCGTCATCGGTCGACCTGCCAGCCGGTGAGCGCCGACACCTCGGCGAGGCAGTGGAAGCCCTGGCATCGTCCGGCGATGGCACGGGTGCGGCGGCGCAGGCCGTCGAGATCGACTGCGGGTAACGGGCCGGCGCAGGCGGCGGTGATCTCGTCGGCGGTCACCCGTTCGCAGTGACACACGATGCGGCCGCCCTGCTGGTATGGGCGGGGATCGGCCTCGCCCAGCGGTGTGCGGTGGATGGTGACAGCGTCGTCGCGCTCGATGGTGGCGAGGCCGATGCTGGCGAGCAGCTCTACCGTGTGCTCGGCCAGCGCCATCGATGCGGTGAGCCCCGTCGACCGGATGGCGCCGAGGCACACGTAGCCGAGGTCGCCCACCACCGACACCTGGTAGTCGCTGTGCTCGCTGGCGGGCCGTAGCCCGGCGTACACGGCGGTGACCTCCTCGTCGAGCAGGGCGGGCACGATGCGCCGGCCCTTCGCCAGCAGCCCGTCGAGCCCGGCGCGGGTGGAACCGGTGGCTCCTCGGTCGTCGATGTCGTCGGCGGTGGGGCCCAGCATCACGTTGCCGAACACCGTGGGTGCCACCAGTACACCCTTGGTGGTGGCCGTGGGCACGGGCAGCACGGTGCTGCGCACCAGCGGCCGAGCAAGTTTGTCGAACACGATCAACTCGCCGCGGCGCGGCCGGATGGTGAAGCCGTCGAGCCCCAGTGCTCGGTGCAGGGTGTCGCCGTGCAGGCCGGCGGCGTTCACCACGTGCCGGGCGCGCACGGCGCGGCCGTCGTCGGTGGTGAGCAACGTGGTATCGGCGTCGCGTCGGGCCGCGACGACACGCCAGCCCAGCAGCAGGGCGCAGCTGTTCGCCGCCGCCTGCTCGGCGAAGGCGAGGGGGGTACCCCACGGGTCGATGATGTGCTCGTCGGGCACCACCATCGCTCCGGTGACCCCGGGCCCGAGGTGCGGCTCCATCTCGTAGGCGGTGGTGGCATCGACGATCTCGGTGCGTTCGTAGCCATTCGCGATTGCCTTCGCCCTCAGGCGGGGAAGGGTTGCCGCCTGTTCGTCGTCCCACGCCACGAGGACGGCGCCAGTGTGCTCGACAGAGACACCGGCCGATGGCGCGTAGGCGCTGAGCAGCTCGTAGCCGCGGGGCACGAGGCGGGCCTCGAGCGTGCCGGGTGTGGCGTCGAAGCCGGTGTGCAAGATGGCGGTGTTGGCCTTGCTGGTGCCGGAGCCCACATCGCGGTTGGCGTCGAGCAGCGCCACCAGCAGCGGGCCGGTAGCGGTGCGGCGCAGTGAGAGTTCGCGGGCGACGGCGCAGCCCACCACCCCTGCGCCCACCACGACCACGTCGAAGACGGCTGTGTCGCTCATCGGTCCATCGTGGCAGCCGCCACCTCGAGCCAGGCAGACAGACGCGCCTCGGCCTCATCGGCGTGCAGACGGGGTTCGATCACCTGTGGCGCGGCCGACCCGACAGTGGGATCGGCAAACGCCAGGTCTGCACCGATGGCGGCGAACTCGGCCACACCCATGACCGTGGCGTGCGGCGACGGGTACACCTCCACCGGGGCCTGGAGCAGGTCGGCCTGCGCCTGCAGCAAGGTGGCGCTGCGGGTGAGGCCGCCGTCGACCCGGAGCACCTGCAGCGGTGCGCCCAGGTCGGCGGCGACGGCCCGGGCCAACAGGGCCACCTGTGCGGCGATGCCGTCGATGGCAGCTCGCACCAAATGCCCCCGCTCGGTGGCCAGCGACATGCCGGTGAAGGCTGCTTTGGCGTACGGCTTCCAGAAGGGCGCTGCCAGGCCCGCCAGCGCGGGGACGAACGTGGTGCCTCCGCTGTCGGCCACGGCACCGCCCAGGCGATCGAGGTCGGCGGGTTCGCTGATCACACCGATCTGCTGCAGCCAGGTGACGGCCGCCCCCACCGTGAACACCTGGCCGTCGAGGCACCAGGTGAGGTGGTCGCCCAGTTGCCAGGCCGGGCAGCCGACAAGGCCGTTGGCGGAGCGCACCGGCCGATCGCCCGTGCACGCCAGCAGGAAGGCGCCCGTGCCATAGGTGCACTTGGCCTCGCCCGCTCGGCGGCAGCGTTCGGCGAACAGGGCGGCCTGCTGGTCGACGCAGGCACCGGTGACGGCCATCGGCGCGCCGAACACCGTCGTGGTGCCGAGCGGCTCGGCGTTGCCGACCACACGGGGCAGGTCGGCGGGGTCGATCCCGAACACAGCACACGCCTCGTCGCTCCACGCTCCGGTGTCGAGATCGAGCAGCAGCGATCGGCCAGCGGTGGCCACATCGGTGACGAAGGCACCGCAGAGCCGGTGCAGCAGCCACACGTCGGAGGTGGTGATGGTGGCATCGGCGCTTTCGCTGGCCGGCACGTGCTCGCGCTGCCACACCAGCTTCGGTGCGACGAAGTAGGGGTCGAGGTCGAGGCCGGTGATTGCCGCCAGCCGGGGCCCATGGGCGGCCAGGTGGGCGCACACATCGGCCGAGCGTCGGTCCTGCCACACCATCGCCCGCCCGAGTGGCGCGCCGGTTCGCCGGTTCCAGGCAAACACGGTCTCGCCCTGATTGGCGAGGCCCACGGCGTCGATCGTCGGATGCCCGGCCTGGGCCAGTGCCGCCGAACCGGCAGCGAGCACGCTCGCCCACAGTTCCTCGGGGTCGAGTTCGACCGAGCCGTCGGTGCCGCTGTGCACGGCCACTGCCACATCGGCCAAGCCGATCACACGGTCGCCGTCGATGACGGCCGCCTTCGTGGCCGATGTGCCCTGGTCGATGGCGAGCACCGTCATGGCCGCGAGCGTAGAACCCATCCGGGGTGTGAGGTGCCCGCTGGTGACAAGGCGTACTGTTGCGGCCAGACATATGCGCGCTCATGCTCTGTTCTTCGCCGG
>JBAXSU010000106.1:0-12139 GCA_037130535.1 Actinomycetota bacterium | reverse complement strand
CACCGGCCAAGAAGGCTGCACCGGCCAAGAAGGCTGCACCGGCCAAGAAGGCTGCACCGGCCAAGAAGGCTGCTCCGGCCAAGAAGGCTGCCAAGAAGTAGTTCAGTTCGGCATCTCGAACGGAGCGTCGAGAAGACGAGGGGCCTACGGGCCCCTCGTCTCGCGTTCGGGACCGGTAGGGACCATTGCCCCTAGAGCCCGGCCGGATGTCGTCGGTACGGTCGCCGTGGGCGTCGGCTCCGTCGGCCGAGCCTGGCTCGGACACCTGTGGATCTGTGGGAACAATCCGTCGACACGCTGCTCGCTGCGGCCGGGTCGCGCGCCGAGGGCCTGACGGCGCCAGAGGTTCTCGCTCGTCGAGCAACCGCCCCCCGGATCCGGAGCGCGCGTACTGCGACGATCCGCCTGTTCCTCCGCCAGCTCTCGAGTCCAATCACGCTCATCCTGCTCGCGGCCACCGTCGTGTCGGCCATCGTCGGTGAGGTGACCGATGCTGCGATCATCGCTGTCATCGTGCTGGCCAGTTCCGTCGTGGGTTTCCGACAGGAATACGTCGCCGGCCGGGCAATCGACGAGTTGCTGGCGCAGGTGCAGGTGCGGGCAAGGGTGCTGCGCTCCGGGGCCGAGCGGCAGGTGCCACTCGACGAGGTGGTGCGCGGCGACATCGTGCTGTTGCGGGTCGGCGACATCGTGGCGGCGGATTGCCGAGTGCTGCAGGCCAACGCGCTCCAGGTCGACGAGTCGATGCTGACCGGCGAGTCGTTCCCCGTGGTGAAGCAGGCCGACGGTGAGCCTGCTGCGCAGCGCGTCAGCATGGGGAGTCACGTGGTGAGTGGGGTCGGCACCGCGGTTGCAGTCGACGTGGGTGCCGCCACGGAGTTGGGCGGCATCTCAGCGCTCCTGGGCGATGTTCGCGAGACGAGCTTCGAACGCGGACTGCGCGCGTTCGGCACGATGCTGATGCGTGCCACAGCCGTTCTGGTGGCCACGATCTTCGTCGTCAACCTCGTGCTGCATCGACCACTGCTCGACTCGCTGTTGTTCTCGCTCGCGCTCGCAGTGGGGTTGACGCCGCAGTTGCTCCCCGCCATCGTGGCGGTCAGCCTCTCGCAGGGGGCCCGCCAGATGGCCACCGAGCAGGTGATCGTGAAGCGCCTCGATGCCATCGAGGACCTCGGTGCGATGACGGTGCTGTGCACCGACAAGACCGGCACCCTCACCGCCGGGCATCCCGACCTGGTGCACGCCAACGACGTCGTCGATCGACCCAGCGATGCGGTGTTCGAGTTGGCAGTGATCAATGCAAGGCTCCAGCGCGGCTTCGCCAATCCACTCGACGACGCGATCCTGCGGCGAGGTGGTGCAGCCGATGTCGACCTCGGCACCGTGCGCAGTGAGGCGCCGTACGACTTCGAGCGCAAGCGGCTGTCGGTGCTCGTCGATCGTCGCGACGGTCGGTGGATCATCACCAAAGGATCCCTCGCCGAGCTGCTGGCTGTGTGCGACACCGTTGAGGTCGACGGCGTGCAAGAGCCACTCGACGAGCACCGCGTCGCAATCGACGCCATCATCGCCCGACACAGCGACGAGGGCGACCGGGTCCTCGGTGTGGCACGACGTCCGACGACGGCCGACACGATCGGTCCGGATGACGAGCGGGGAATGCAGCTGGTCGGGTTCCTCGCCTTCAGCGATCCGGTGAAGGCCGACGCCGGGCAGGAACTGGCACGGTTGCACGATCTGGGTGTGCGCGTGTGTCTGATCACCGGCGACAACCGGTTGGCAGCGGCGCACATCGGGCGGCAGGTCGGCCTCGACGTGGATCGGCTCGTCGTCGGCGCCGATCTCGCTGCCGTCGAAGGCGATGCGCTCACCGAACTGGTCGCACAGGCATCGGTGTTCGCCGAGATCCACCCTGCCCAGAAGGAGCACATCGTCGCCGCGCTGCAGCGGGCGGGCCACACGGTTGGATTCCTGGGCGATGGCATCAACGACGCACCTGCGATCCATCGTGCTGATGTGGGCATCTCGGTCGACACAGCGGTCGACGTCGCCAAGCAGGCGGCAGCGGTCGTGCTGCTCGACACCCGCCTCGACGTGGTCGCCGGGGGCATCGTGAGCGGTCGACGTACGTTCGCCAACACGCTCAAGTACGTGAACGTCACCATCAGCGCGAACTTCGGCAACATGCTGTCGCTGGCCGCCGCATCGGTGTTCATCCCGTTCCTGCCGCTGCTGCCCCGGCAGATCCTGCTGCTGAACTTCCTGTCCGACATTCCGGCCACCACCATTGCGTCCGACTCGGTCGACCCCGAGCACGTCGAGCAGCCCCAGCACTGGGAAATCGGCTCGATCCGACGATTCATGGTCGTGTTCGGCGCGATCAGTTCGGTGTTCGACATCACGACCTTCGTGGTCTTGCGCGCCGGATTCCACGCTGCACCGGAGATCTTCCGCAGCGGCTGGTTCGTCGAGTCGATGATGACGGAACTTGCGGCGATGTTGGTGCTGCGAACACGGCGTGCTGCATGGCGAAGTCGACCAGGAACGGGGTTGTTGGTCACGTCTGTCGGTGCGGCCCTGGTGACGGTGCTGCTGCCCCTGCTGCCGGTGCGATCGTGGTTCGGCTTCGGGGTGCCGAGTGCCGGGATCGTGGTCGTCGTGGCGGTGATCGTGGTGGGCTATGTCGTGGCGACGGAGGTGGCCAAGCGGTTCGTGCACGTCGAGCAGCACACCCGGGCCACGGGTCGCGTCGCCGTTGCGCCACAATGACGCCATGGAACAGATCTGCGCCGACCTCGTCGCCGAACACGATGCGCTCGACGCGATCGTGGTGGGCCTCACCGAAGCACAGTGGGACACGCCCACACCAGCCCCCGGTTGGACCGTGCGCGACCAGGTGAGTCACCTGTGGTTCTTCGACCAGCGCGCGCTGATGGCGCTCACCGATCCCGACGCCTTCGCCGCCGACACCAAGGCCTTGATGGCGGCAGGTGGCACCGAGGCCTCGGTGCAGCCTGGCCGGGCGATCAGCGGTGCCGCGATGCTCAGCTGCTGGCGTGCCGATCGTGCCGAGTTGCTCGCTGTGGCGCGCACGGTCGACCCGTCGTCACGTGTGCCGTGGTACGGGCCGGCAATGGGAGCCCGCTCGTTCATCACTGCCCGCCTGATGGAGACCTGGGCGCACGGACAGGATGTCGTCGATTCCCTCGGTGCCCACCGCGAGCCCACCGCCCGCCTGCGCCACGTCGCGCACATCGGGGTACGTGCTCGGCCCTTCAGCTACATCACCAACGGGCGCGATGTGCCTGCCGGCGAGGTGTACGTCGAACTGCACGCCCCCGAGGGCGACACGCTCACATGGGGGCCGCCCGACAGTCCCGACCGCGTCAGTGGTCCGCTGCTCGACTTCTGCCTGGTGGTCACCCAACGTCGCCATCACAGCGACACTGCGCTCGCGGTCGCCGGCCAGCTGGCCATCGAGTGGATCGACATCGCTCAAGCATTCGCCGGCACGCCCGGCGCGGGCCGTCAGCCCGGTCAGTTCGCCTGATTCACCACGTCACCTCAGTCAGAGGTCGGTGATCAGTTTGAACACTTCGGCGGCGCCCATGCCGTGGGGTTCGCCGAGGCCGACGAGCCGCGAGCGGATGCGCTGACGGAACGCATCGAGCTGGTCGTCGGTGACAGCCTTCATCGTGCTCTCGAACTGCGACTCGTGCGCCTCGAGCGCAGCGAGTTTGGTGGCGATGTGGTCGGTGACGTCTTCGAGGTGGTCGACCGTGTCGGCCTCCCACAGCAACAGTGCCTCGGGACGGTGGTGGGGGATGCCGTGGTCGGGGAAGAAGTGCGGGTCGCGGGCAGCCACGATGCCGTCGCACGCGAGGAGGCCGGCGTGGCGATGGTCGGGGTGCAGGCGGTAGCGCTTCCACGGGTCGTGGCCCAGCACCACCTGCGGGCGCAGTTCGCGGATGACCCTCGCCACCTGGCTGCGCACCTCGAGTGTGCTGTCGAGTTCGCCGTCGACATGGCCGAGGAACACCACCTCGCCGGCCTGCGCGCCGCTGAGACGCCGAGCGGCGTCGCGCTGTTCGGCCTGACGACGATCGACGAGTCGGCGGGTGTCGGCGTTCACATCCCACGTGCCCTTCGAGCCGTCGGTGCACACCAGGTGGTGCACCGTGCAACCTGCGGCTGCCCACTTCGCCAGCGTTGCCCCGCAGCCGAACTCGACGTCGTCGGGATGGGCGCCGATGGCCAGCGCCGACCGCGGGACGGCGAGGTTGCGGGTGGTGTGCCCCACTGCTGTGCTGGGCGAGGGCTGGCCGGGTTCGTTCGCGCTCATCGGGGCTGCACCGTACCGTCGCCCGGGAGTTCGGTATCGAGTGCTGCGGCCACGGCCTGCTGCACACGGGGAAGGAGCAGGTCGTCGGGTTGGTCGAGGTCGAGGGCCAGGTCGGCGTCGTCGACCACCTGCACCGCCAGGCCCGCATCGGTCGCCCGTGCCACATGCCGCTCGAACGAACCCGGTCCGTAGGCGACGCGGAACATGCTCGCCAGCGGGAACGCCAGCAGGTTCGTGCCATCGCGGTGCCGGTCGGGCACGAGCGTGACCGTGCCGGCTCGGCACCCGGCGGCCACGGTGGCGATCGATGCCGGGAGCGGCAGGTCGCCGTGCACGACCACGACATGGTCGAAGGCGTGGCTCGCCAGGTGGGCCACACCACCTTCCACTGCCGCGTTCAGGCCTCGAGCGGGTTCGCGGACCACGCTGGCGCCGTGCGATGTGGCCCACGCGGCCACCTCGTCGTCGTCGCACACCACGTGTGGTTGCAGGCCGGCGCACGCAGCGAGCACCTGGGTAGCGGTCCACCGCGCCAGCCGTTCGCGCCGGGCCTGGTCGAGTGCCGGAGCGAGGCGTCCCTTGGCGTCGCCGAACGCCTTCACCGGGATGAGCACCGCAAGCTTCACGAGGTGCATCGTAGGGAGCCGACCCCTCCCGGCCTACGCTCGGCTCATGGACCCGGTGACCGTTGGCGTGCTCGGACAGCAGTGGCGGGCGAACGTGACGCCATGGGGAGCGATCGAGCAGTGGGACGGGTTGGGCACTGTTGACTGGTTCGTCGCCGCCGACGACCGTTGGCACGTGCCCTCGGCCGAACCGACCGTGCGCCAAGCAGTCGTCGACGGCACCCCGGTGGTCGAGACCCGTCTGCGCATCCCCAACGGCGATGCGATGCAGCGCGTCTACGCCGTCGCCGACCACGGTGGCCTGACGGTCATCGAGATCGAGAACGATTCGTCGCTGCCCATCGCGGTCGCGTTCACTGGATCGCCGCTGCTGTCGAGTCGGCCGCCCACCGAGGTGCCCATCCAGGGCATCGAGCTGCCCGGGCCCGCGGTCAGTTTCCCCGTGGGGCATCGCGCCACGCTCACGGTGGCCATTGCTCACGGGGCTGCTCCGGCTGCGCTGCCGGCAAACCTGCCCACCGCCACGCAGGTGGCGCGCGGATGGCTGTCGACCTGCGAGCGAGCCAGCCGGCTGATCCTCCCCGAGGCGCACCTCGCCGCATCCGTCACGCGGGCTCGCTGCGAGCTGGCGCTCTGCGGGCCCGACGACCTCGCCTCCGACCCGGTGGCGTTCCTGTTGGGTGTGGGCGAACTGGTGCGGATGGGCAGCGTCGCCGAACACTGGATCCCCGAGGTGGCTGATGCCGTCGCGGTGTTGGCAGACCGCCGCACCGACCCGTTCCTCGCAGCAGCCATCGATGCTGCCGAGCGGGTGTGCATCGCAGCCGACGAACCGCGTGCCGTGCGCGACCTCGCCAAGGTGCGGGTCCGTCTGGTCGCCGATGGCGCCGCCGCCCTGCCCGAGCCCATTGAGTGGAGCGGTGCACGCCTCGTGGCGGCGGTGGAGGGCATCATCGCCCGTGGGGCATCGCTGTTCCCCAATGGCATCCCGGCCGCCTGGCTCGGCCAGCACTTCGAGGTGTACGGAGTGCCCACCGGGCCGTCGTCGGCCATCTCGTTCGCGATGCGCTGGCATGGAGAACGACCCGCGCTGCTGTGGGAGCAGACCGGCACCCCCGTCGAGTTGCGGTCGCCCGTCGTGGCGCCCGACTGGTCGAGCGCCACACTCACGGGCGACGCGCTGTGGCCCGCCCCGCCGGTGCCCGCCGGCTTCATTCCGCTCGGCGACGACATCTCGTTCGGCTGATGTGCGACACCCTGGTGGCGCTGCCCGCGGCCACCGCCGGTGGCGCAACCCTGTTCGCCAAGAACAGCGACCGGCCGCCAGACGAGGCGCAGATGGTGCTGTGGTCGCCACCGCGACGCGACCCTGGGCTGCTGCGAGTCACGCACATCGAGGTCGAGCCGACGTCGAGCGACACGTTCGGCTGCCTACTGTCGAAGCCGACCTGGTGCTGGGGCGCCGAGCACGGGGTGAATGAAGCGGGTGTGGCCATCGGCAACGAGGCCATCTACACCACCCTCGATCCGCGGTCGGCTCGGGCTGCGCTGATGGGCCTCGACCTCGTCCGCCTCGGTCTCGAGCGTGCGGCCGACGCAGCGGACGCGGTGGCGGTGATCACCGGGCTGCTCGAGCGCTACGGGCAGGGCGGCACCGGCCACGACCCGGCTGGGTGTACCGGACCCAAGGCCTACTGGAACAGTTTCCTCGTGGCCGATCCGCGGACCGCCTACGTGATCGAGACCTCGGGCCGCGAGTATGCGGTCGAGCAGGTCGAGCCCGGCGGGGTGCGGGCCATCTCGAACCGCACCACCATCGCCGCGTTCGACGCCCAGCACCGGCATCCGCGCCAACCCGTCGAACGGCTGGTCGACCCGCGCCTGCAGGCGTCGCAACGAGTGCTGGCGCAGCGGCCGGTCACCCGCGACTCGCTGATGGCGCACCTGCGCTCGCACGACAGTTGTGCCGAGCCCGGGTGGAGCGTGTGCATGCATGGGCGCGACATCGATGGTGTGCTCGTCGAGGTGACCACGGCATCGATGGTGGCCGAGTTGCCTGCCGACGGCCGACCGCCGCGGGTGTGGTGGTTGGTCGGCTCGCCGTGCGAGGTCGACTACGTCGAGCAGGTGATCAGCGCGACAGGTCGGTGATCACGGCCATACCGGTGCCGGGGAACTCGTCCATCCGCATCAGGTGATCGGCGCCTGCGCTGAGCGTGAGATGCGTGGTGACCAGCGAACCCGGGTTCACCGTGCCCGCCGCCACCATCGCCAGCAGGCGCGGGTAGGCATGGGCGGGCATGCCGTGGCTGCCGATCAGCTCGATCTCGCGCGAGTGGAGCAGGGCCATCGGCACCGCGGGCGTGGCGTGTTCGGCCAGCATCAGGCCCACCTGGATGTGCCGGCCCTGGGTGCGCAGTGAGCGGATGGAGGCCACGCAGGTGGCGCTGGTGCCCACGGCGTCGATCGAGGCATGTGCCCCGCCGCCGGTGAGGTACTGCACCGCCTGCACCGCATCGGCGGTGCGGGCGTTCACGGTGTGGGTGGCGCCGCACGCAGCCGCCATCGCCAGCGCCTCGTCGTCGATGTCGATCGCTACGGTGCGGGCACCCATGGCTGCGGCGATCATCACGGCCGACAGGCCCACCCCGCCGCAGCCGTGCACGGCCAGCCACTGGCCGGGCTGCAGACGGGCCTGGTCGACCACCGCCCGGAACGAGGTGGCGAACCGGCAGCCGAGGCTGGCGGCATCGGCGAAGCCCATCGAGTCGGGCAGCGCGATCAGGTTGGCGTCGGCCCGGGGGAGCGCGACGTACTCGGCGAAACTTCCCCACGCCGTGAAGCCGGGTTGGAACTGGTCGTCGCACACGTGTTGCTGCCCGGTCGCGCAGCGCGGGCATGCACTGCAGCCGAGCACGAACGGCACCGTCACCCGGTCGCCTTCGCGCCAACGCGTCACCAGCGAGCCAGCAGCCACCACCACTCCGGCCAACTCGTGGCCCGGGACGTGGGGGAGCGTCACATCGGGGTCGTGGCCCAACCAGGCGTGCCAGTCGCTGCGGCATACGCCCGTTGCCGCCACCCGCAGCACCACCCCGTCGGGTGTCGGCGACGGATCGGGCACCGTCTCCACTGCCAGCGGGTCGCCGAACGAGCGGAAGAACACGGCCCGCATCGGGTCAGGCCTTGGGTGCCTGCAGCGCCGCCACCACGCTGGCGAGCTTCTGCGTGACGAGGTCGACGATCTCGGCGTCGTCGGTGGTGCCGTCGCCCGAGATACGGGTGGCGCCCGCAGCGATGTTCACCTTCGGCTCGTCGACCACGGTGTTGCCCAGCAGGCCGATGATGCCGCCGATCGCCGGCTGCACCATCGAGCCGCCGCCCTTACCGCCGGAGGTGAGCATGGCCACCACCTTGCCGCGCAGGGCGTGTGTGCCGAGCGGCCGGGTGAGCCAGTCGATGGCGTTCTTGGCCAACCCCGAGGGGCCGAAGTTGTACTCGGGCATGCCGATGATGACTGCGTCGGCAGCCTCGACCGCGGCGCGCCATCGTGCGGCCACCTCGGGCAGGGCCTCTTCGAGATCGGGGTTGTAGTAGGGCAACTCGCCCACCCAGTCGATCACCTCCACCGACAACTCGGCCGGGGCCAGCCGGGCCGCGAGGTGCACGAGACCGGTGTTCGAACTGCCGGCGCGCAGACTGCCGCTGAAGGCCACGGCACGGAACGTTGGGGAGGCGTCGACAGGGTTCACCCCGTGAGTATTGCCGCCGCTCCCGGCCCCGCTCCACCCCACCGATCCGTGAGCGTGGACCCCCGTGAGCGTGGCCCAGCCGCACGAATCACTGTGCTTCGTGAGCGTGCACCCCGGTGGAGGGGGTCCAGACGCACGAACGGATGGGGACGAGGGTCAGGGTTCGAGGATGGCGGCGTCGCCGGTGGCGATGCGACCTGGCTGCAGCACGGTGGCGTAGAGCCGGCTCACCGGTCCGTTGCCCGCCCACATCGCCATGAAGTCGCCGTCGCGGAACCAGGCGGCGTTCTGCTTGCAGGGGAAGGCGTAGGCCGACACCTCGCACAGCACCTCGCCCAGTTGCAGCCGCACACCCGGCCGTACATCGGGCCAGTGCAGCCCGCGCACCGTGACGTTTTCGCCCGCTGCACCGGGGAACAGGTGATGGCCCTGCGCGTTGAATGCGTCGATCACGTCGGCCGACCAGATGCACAGCGCCTGCCACGGCCGCCCGTGGTGTTTCCGCGACTTCTGCACATCGCCAACCACACCCCCGAAGCCCACGTCGACGGCGTCGACCGCTGCTTTCGGCACACCGCCTGAACCGGCGTTCAGCTGGGCCACCACACCCTCGGCGCGGGAGGGCAACTGGCCAGCGGCTCGCAGCGCCGGACCGGCTGCCTGCAATGCCTGCCACACACCGGGTAGCACTTCGTCGACCGGGCCGTCGACGCGCGGCCAGAGGTGGGCGATGACATCGGCGTCGCGGCCCTCGGTGAGCATCTCCCACAGGTCGGGCAGGTGATGCACGGTCTTGGCGGCATCGGTGGTGCTGAAGCGGTAGGGGCCGAGGGCGATCACGACGCCAACCCTATGCTGGCCCGGTGACCTCGTCCGACCAGTCCGCCGATCCGTTCGCCGACCTGCGCCTCACCGAATGGACGTCGTGTGGTGGCTGCGCGGCGAAGTGGGGGGCCTCGCTGCTGACGTCGCTGGTGCGCGACATGCCCGCCGGCGCCGACCCGTCGCTGCTGGTGGGCCTCGCCCCGTTCGACGACGCAGCCATCTACCAGGTGGCTCCCGATGTGGCGCTGGTGAGCACCACCGACTTCTTCCCGCCACTGGTCGACCACCCGAGCGACTTCGGGGCCATCGCTGCCGCCAACGCTTGCAGCGATGTGTTCGCGATGGGTGGGCGGGTGGTCATCGCCGTCAACGTCGCTGCCTTCCCCGAGCACTTCCCGCGCGAGGCCATCGTCGCCATCTTCGACGCCGCCGCCGCGGTGGTGGCAGAGGCCGGCGGCACCATCGCCGGCGGCCACACCATCCGCAATCCCGAGCCCATCTTCGGCCTGGCCGTGCAGGGCGTCGTGCACCCCGATCGCGTGTTCCGCAAGGGTGGCGCGCGGCCCGGCGACGTACTGGTGCTGTCGAAGCCGATCGGCACGGCGCTGGCGTTGGCCGGCGGCAGTGCGGCCGAGAAGTCGGCAGCCATCGCCGGTATGCGACAGGTCAACCGTGCCGCCTCGGAAGAATTGCAGGCGCTGGGTGGCGCGGTACACGCCGTCACCGACGTGACGGGCTACGGCCTCGCCGGGCACGGCTGGGAGATGGCCGAGCGTGGCGGCGTGCAGGTGGTGGTGCAGACCGACGGCATCGTGGCCTATCCGGGGGCGAGGGAGGCTGCCGAGCGCGGTGTTCGCACCGGCGGCGATCCGCGAAATCGCGAGTACGTGGCTCCGCATGTGCACAGCAGCGCGTCCGCGGCAGGCGAGTCGTTGTGTATGGACCCGCAGACCAGTGGTGGGCTGCTCGCGGCCATCGACCCCGCTGCCGCCGACGCGCTGAGCGAGGGGTGGTGGCGCGTGGGTGATGTGGCAGCTGGCCCTGCTGCGCTGCTGCTGCGTTGAGCATTTCGGTCATGGTCACCAAGGCGCCCACCCGGTCGATCGAGAAAGAACTCTGGACACAGGGCCACGACGTGGTGGTGGGCATCGACGAGGTGGGCCGCGGTGCCTGGGCCGGGCCGTTGATGGTGGGCGCTGCGGTGCTGCCGCGCGACCGGCGCGTGAACGGGGTGCGCGACTCGAAGGTGCTCTCCGAATCGGGCCGCGAGCACTTGTTCGACCGGGTTGCCGCCTGGTGCGACGCGTGGGCGGTGGGTGAGGCCACTCAGGAGGAGTGTGACGACCTTGGCATGGCGGCAGCGCAGCGGTTGGCCGCGCAGCGCGCCATCGCCGCGCTGGGGGTGCGGCCCGATGCGGCGGTGGTCGATGGGTCGTGGGACTTCGTCACCCCGCAGGTGACGCACGTCGAGATGCGGGTGAAGGCCGACCTGCACTGCCTGTCGGTGGCCGCGGCCAGCATCCTCGCCAAGGTGACGCGCGACCGGCTGATGCGCGCCGCCGCGCAGCACTACCCGCACTGGTCGTTCGACACGAACAAGGGCTACCCCTGCCCGGTGCACAAGACCGCCCTGCAGGGGTACGGGCCGTCGGCCATCCACCGCCGCACGTGGGTGTTCATGGACAACTTCGTGCCGTGGCCGGGCGTGCCGCGGGCGCTCACCGCGGCGCAGCGTGCGGCGGTGCAGGAGTCGCTGTTCTGATGGGCGGCCGACACGTCGACACGCTGGTGGTGGGTGCCGGTCTGGCCGGGTTGCGCTGCGCGACCGACCTGGCGACGGCGGGCCGCGACGTGGTGGTGCTCGAGGCTCGCGACCGTGTGGGTGGGCGAGTGTGGAGCCATCGATTCGCCGACGGGCAGTGGTGCGAACGCGGCGCCGAGTTCGTCGACAGTGCGCACAGCGAGGTGCTCGCGCTCGTGGAGCGTTTCGGGCTGGGCCTGTGTCCGGTGCCGAGTGGGCGAAACGACGCCGAGCGGATGGTCGACATCGGTGGGCGCACAGCGCCCTATGCCTTGCACCACTCGCTCGCCCCCGACCTCGCGCGTTGGGACGAGGTGCTGGCCGAGTTCGCGGACACGATCGATCTCGACGACCCGACTGCGTCGCCCGATGCCGAGCACCTCGACCGCACGCCGCTGTCGGCGGTGCTCGAGTCGCTCGGTCTCAGCCTGGTCGCCCGTGTGGTCATCGGACGCGACATCCGTGGTGAGTACATGCTCGGGCCGGGTGAGGTGTCGGTGCTGATGGCGGCATGGATGACGGCGCTGCATCTGCGCTCGGGCGATGGGTTCGAGGGCTGGCGCATCGTCGGGGGCAACGACCAACTCGCCACCGGCCTCGCCGCTGGGTTGGGCGATCGGGTACTGCTGGGTCACGAGGTGACCATCCTCGACGCCGACGCGGGCGAGGTGGTGCTGCGCTCGGGCGAGCGTTGGACGGCCGACCATCTGGTGGCCGCCGTGCCGCTCGCTGTGCTCGGACGGATGTGGGCAGCGATGCCGGCGGCGCTGCGGGCGGTGTCGTACGGCAT
>JBAXSU010000105.1:0-12239 GCA_037130535.1 Actinomycetota bacterium | reverse complement strand
CCTCACCACACCGATCTACTACGTCAACGCCCGCCCGCACCTCGGGCACGCCTACTCCACCATCATCGGCGACGCCCTGTGCCGGTGGCACCGGCTGCTCGGCGACGACGTGCACTTCCTCACCGGCACCGACGAACACGGCCTGAAGATCCAGCAGGCTGCCGACGCTGCGGGCAAGACCCCGCAAGAGTTCGCCGACGGCATCGCGCCGCTCTTCCAGGATGCGTGGCAGCGGCTGAACATCTCGAACGACGACTTCATCCGCACCACCGAGCCGCGTCATCGGGCCGGGGTGCAGGAACTGCTGCAGCGCTGCTACGACGCCGGCGACATCGAACTCGGCGTCTACCAGGGCAAGTACTGCGTGGCCTGCGAGGAGTACTACACCGACGAAGAGCTGCTGCCGGGCGACCAGTGCCCCATCCACAAGCGGCCCGTCGAGTACTTCGAGGAGGAGAACTACTTCTTCCGCCTCAGCCGCTTCCAGGACCGGCTGCTCGACTGGTACGCAGCGCACCCCGGTGCCATCACGCCCGAGTTCCGCGGCAACGAAGCCCTCGGTCTCATCCGCTCGGGCCTGCGCGACTTCTCGGTCAGCCGCACCAGCCTCACGTGGGGCATCCCACTGCCGTGGGACCCCAAGCACGTCGCCTACGTGTGGTTCGACGCCCTGGCCAACTACATCACCGCCATCGGCTATGGCACCGACCAGCAGCGCTTCGAGCAGTGGTGGCCGGTCGATTACCACCTCATCGGCAAAGACATCATCCGCCATCACTGCGTGTACTGGCCGGCCATGCTGATGTCGGCAGGCCTCGAGCCGCCGAAGGGCTGGGCCGTCGGTGGCTGGCTGCTGGTAGGCGGCGAGAAGATGAGCAAGACGTCGGGCAATGTGGTGAACCCGCTCGACCTCATCGACGAGTTCGGGGTCGACGGGTTCCGCTACTACGTGCTCGCCGACACCACGTTCGGCCAAGACGGCGACTTCACCTACGAGGGCCTCACCGGTCGCTACAACAGCGACCTCGCCAACAACTTCGGCAACCTGCTGTCGCGTGTGGCCACGGTGGTGGGCAAGAAGTGCGATGGCGTGGGCCCCGCGCCGCGTGCCGACTCACCATTGGCCGAGGCGGCTGCCGAAGCTGTGGCAGGCACCATCGCCGGATGGGCCGAGGTGCAGCCGAGCCGGGCGCTCGACGCCACGTGGTCGCTCATCCGTGCCACCAATGCCTACCTCGAGGCCAACGAGCCGTGGAAGGCCGAGCCCGGCGCAGCGGTCGACGCGGTGATGGGCGACGCGCTCGAGGCGCTGCGCATCGTCACCGTGCTGGCCTCGCCGGCCCTGCCCGCCACCTGTCAGGCGGTGTGGCAGCGCCTCGGCCTGCCCGGCCAGGTGAGCGACCAGCGCCTGCCCGAGGCCGCAGCCTGGGGCCTGTACCCCGGTGGCACCGCTGTGGTGAAGGGCGACCCGCTCTTCCCGCGCAAGTAGCCGATGACCGACACCCTGCCACCCGAACTGATCGACAGCCACTGTCACCTCTACGACACGCGTGGCGCCGAACTGGCCGACGTGCTGGGCGCCGCGCGTGCCGCAGGGGTGAGCACGATGATCACCGTCGGCTGCGATGCCGCCACCACTGCGGCGGCCGTGGCCATCGCCGCCGCACACCCCGGCGTGTTCGCCACGGCCGGTCTGCACCCGCACGAGGCGGTGCACGGGGTCGACTCGATCGTGCCGTTCCTCGACGACCCGAACGTCATCGCCGTCGGTGAAGCCGGGCTCGACTACTACTACGACCACTCGCCACGCGATGTCCAACGCACAGCGTTCGCCGCCCAGATCCAACTGGCGCACGAGCGCAACCTGCCGCTCATCATCCACACCCGCGACGCGTGGGACGAGACCTTCGACATCCTCACTGCCGAGGGCATGCCCGAGCGCACCGTCTTCCACTGCTTCACCGGCGGCGCGGCCGAGGCGCAGCGCTGTGTCGAGATGGGCGCGCACCTGTCGTTCAGCGGCATCGTCACGTTCAAGAACTCCACCGATGTGCAGGAGGCCGCACGCTGGTGCCCCATCGACCGCTTGCTGGTCGAGACCGACAGCCCCTACCTGGCCCCCACCCCGCACCGCGGCCGCCCCAACCAGCCCGCCTACGTGGCCCATGTCGCGCAGTTCATTGCCGATCTGCGCGATGCTCCGTTCGCCGAGTTCGCTGCGCACACCGTCGCCACCACCCGGGCCGTGCTGGGGTGCCTTGCGGTTCCCCCTCACGGTTCGTAGCCTTTTCCCATGGACGTGTACCAGCGGCGACGGGTCGCCATCGCCGCGGTGTTCACGGTGGCCGCAGTGCCCATCGTGCTGCTGCTCGGCAGCGACGACAGCGCCAGCACCGCCGTCACTGATGGCAGCGGCACCGTTGCCACCGTCGAGACCACCATCGAGTTCACGGTGCCCACCACCGCCGAGCAGTTGCCCGTGTTCCTCGACAACACCGCAGTCATCGTTCCGCCGGCAGTCATCGACGTCGCCCGGCCCGAGGCCACCACCGCCACCGAACAGCAGGGCCGAGCCACCTACCTGCGCTACCTGCAGACCTCCGTCGCACGGCCCTGCACTGCGCCCAAGGCACCCTCGGGTGCGGTCATCACGGTCACCAACATCGACAACGGGCTCACTACCACCTGCACCAACACACTGGGCGTGTCCATCGCCGCCGAGGTCGACATCGCCATCGACACCCTGGTGTTCACCACCATCGCCGATCTCGTCGATGCGCCCATCTTCGTGCGCATGAGCTGGTGACCCGGGTGCTGTCGCGCACCGACGTCGGCGAACTGCTGGCCGAACACGGGCTGGCACCACGGCGGCAGCTGGGCCAGAACTTCGTTGCCGACCCGAACACCGTTCGACGCATCGCCCGCTTGGCGGGCGTGGGCCCTGGTGACCACGTGGTCGAGATCGGCGCGGGCCTCGGCTCGCTCACCCTTGCCCTGGCTGAGACCGGCGCCGAGGTGCTGGCCGTCGAGGTCGACCGCGGCCTGGTGCCGGTCCTGCGCGAGGTGGTGGCCGATCACCCGAACGTGCAGGTGGTCGAGGCCGATGCGATGCACGCCGACTGGGCCGCGCTGCTGGCAGCATCGCCGCGTTGGGTGCTGGTGGCGAACCTTCCGTACAACGTGGCCACACCGCTGGTGTGCGACCTGCTCGACGGTGTGCCCGCCATCGAGCGGATGCTGGTGATGGTGCAGCGCGAGGTGGCCGAACGCTTCTGCGCCACACCCCGCACCGAGGCCTACGGCGCGGTCAGTGTGAAGGTGTCGTACTGGGCCACCGCCCGGCTCGCCGGTCTCGTTCCGGCCAGCGTGTTCGTGCCCCGGCCGAACGTCGAATCGGCGCTGGCCGACATCACCCGCCGCGCCGAGCCCGCCACCGACGCCCGGCCCGACACGATGTTCCGGTTGATCCGCACGGCGTTCGGCCAGCGGCGAAAGATGCTGCGCCGCTCACTCGCAGACGTGGTGCCCGCCGAGGTGTTCGAGACAGCCGGCATCGACGCCCAGCGCCGACCCGAGGAGCTCGACGTCGACGAGTGGGGTCGGCTCGCCAAGGCGCTCGACGCGGCCCGTACCGGCGATGCCCCTGCCCAGGCGGCACCGTGAGTCCGGTCACCGTCGCCGCCTACGCGAAGTTGACAGTGTCGCTACGCATCACCGGAGTGCGCTCCGACGGCTACCACCTCATCGACGCCGAGATGGTCGCCCTCGACCTCGCCGACACGCTCGTGATCGACCCGACGGGCACCGGCATCACCGCCGACGGGCCGTTCGCCCCGGGCATGCCGCTCGACGACACCAACCTCGTTGCCAAGGCGCTGCGGCTCGCTGGGCGCACCGCCGCGATCCATGTGCACAAGACCATTCCGCACGGGGGTGGGCTCGGCGGTGGGTCGGCCGATGCTGCGGCGGTGCTGCGCTGGGCAGGCTTCGGCACCGACTCCGAGCATCTCGCCACTGCGGCAGCACTGGGCGCCGACATCGCGTTCTGCCTCGTCGGTGGCCGGGCACGCGTGCGCGGCATCGGCGAACTCGTCGAACCGCTGCCGCCTCGACCGCGCGACATCACACTGGTCATCCCTCCGCTGGCGGTGAGCACACCTGCCGCCTACCTAGCCTGGGACGCGCTCGGCGGTCCACGCGCTGACGGGCCGAACGATCTCGAACCGGCAGCCATCGCCGTGGAACCGCAACTCGCCGTGTGGCGCGACCGCATTGCCGACTGCTGCAGCGTGACACCCGTTCTTGCGGGCAGCGGTGCCACCTGGTTCGTGCACGGGCATCAGCCCGCGCTGCAGCAGCTGCAGCCGGAGGCCCGCGTGGTGCTCACCCGCACCGTGTGAACGGTGCGCGCCGGCACCGTGTGAACGGTGGGTTTAGCGGCGCTGGTGGCGCGTGCGGCGAAGCATCTTCTTGTGCTTCTTCTTGCGCATGCGCTTCCGGCGTTTCTTGATGAGCGATCCCATAGCCCGGGAGACGCTAGCGGCCAGGGGGTGCACCCGCCAACCGGGCGGCGCGCACCGAGGTCGGCCGGTAGGGTGTCGGCCGACGACGATCCGGGGTCGTTCAATGGCAGGACAGCGGTTTTTGGTGCCGCGTATAGGGGTTCGAGTCCTCTCCCCGGAACCAGCTGAATTCCGCGATAGAACAGAGCCATGGGAGTGTCCGCCATCGTTCTGGCCGCCGGGGAAGGGTCGCGCATGCGCTCCTCGCGGCCCAAGCCCCTCCACCTCATCTGCGGCAGGGCCATGGTGATGCACGTCATCCATGCGCTCGAGGGTGTGCAACCCGACCGCACGGTGCTCGTCGTCGGCCATGGCGCCGAACGGGTCACCAAAAAGGTGCAGGAGCAGGCTCCCGAGTGGGCCAACGTGCAGTTCGTCGAACAGACGGTGCAGCGCGGCACGGGCGACGCGGCGATGGTGGGGATGACCGTCATTCCGGGCGACGACCTCGACGACGACTCCACCGTCATCGTGCTACCTGGCGATACGCCGCTGCTGCAGGCCGACACCCTCAGCGGCCTCGTCGCCGCCCATGTCGCCGGCGGGTTCGCTGCCACGGTGTGCACGTCGGTGCTCGACGACCCCACCGGCTACGGACGCATCATCCGTTCCACCGGCAAGGGCGACACCAGCCGGGTGCTGCGCATCGTCGAACACCGCGACGCCACCGATGAGGAACGTGCGGTCCACGAGGTGAACACCGGGATGTATGCGTTCCGGCGCGATCTGCTCGGACCCGCGTTGCGCCATCTTTCTCCCGACAACGCGCAGGGCGAGTACTACCTCACCGACGTCATCGGCGTGCTCGCTTCGATGGGCCACCGCGTCGGCCGCTACGAGGCCCCCGCCGAAGAGACCCAGGGCGTCAACGACCGTTGGCAGCTGGCCCTCGCCGAGCGCGAGCTCCGCAGCCGCATCAATCGGCGCTGGCTGCTGAACGGCGTCACGATGCTCGACCCGCGCCAGACGTTCCTCGACGTCACCGTCCGGCTCGGCCGCGACGTCACCATCTACCCAGGCACCATCCTGCAGGGCGACACCGTCATCGGCGACCGCTGCGACATCGGGCCCGACGTGCGCCTCACCGACTGCACCGTGGGCGACGACTGCACCATCGCCAGCACGGTGGGCATCGACAGCGAGATCGGCGCGGGTGCCGACGTGGGTCCGTTCGCCCATCTGCCCGCAGGCAGCGCAGTCACTTCGGGCGCGGCAACCGGAGCGTTCTACACTGCCCCTCCGGCCTGAAGTTCGACGCGATGGAGCCTCCCATGGAGAAAGTCACCACTAAGCGCATGGCGCTCTACTCGGGGCGCACGCACCCCGCGTTGGCGCAGGAAGTCGCCGAGCACATGGGGGTCGAACTCGGGCACGCCAACCTCGTCGAGTTCGCCAACGGGGAGGTTCGGCCCCGCTTCGGCGAGAGCATCCGCGGCAACGACGTGTTCATCATGCAGAGCCACTACGGCGTCGACGGCCGCAGCATCAACGACTCGATCATGGAGCAACTCATCATGATCGACGCCGCCTACCGCGCCTCGGCCAAGCGCATCACCGCAGTGTGCCCCTTCTACGGCTACGCCCGCCAAGATCGCAAGGCCGAGGGACGCGAGCCCATCACCGCCCGCCTCGTTGCCGACCTGTTCAAGACCGCCGGCGCCAAGCGCATGGTGTCGATCGACCTGCACAGCGGCCAGATCCAGGGCTTCTTCGAGGGCCCGGTCGACCATCTCACGGCCATGCCGGTGCTCGAGAACTACGTACGCAAGCATGGCGACAACCCCGTCATCGTCGCCCCCGACGCCGGGCGTGTGAAGGTGGCCGAGCGCATGTCGCAACACCTCACCGACCAGGGCGCCGACCTGGCGTTCATCTACAAGCGCCGCCCGAAGGGCACCGCCAACGTGGTGGAGGCCAAGGAGGTCATCGGCGAGGTCGAGGGGCGTCTGTGCATCATCACCGACGACATGATCGACACCGGCGGCACCATCGCCGCTGCGGCCCAGGTGCTCATCGATCGCGGCGCCCGCGAGGTGTGGGCGATGGCAACGCACGGTGTGCTGTCGGGCCCGGCCGTGCAGCGCCTCAACGATGCGCCCATCAGCCGGGTGGTGCTCACCAACACCCTGCCCCTTCCGGCCGAGAAGCAGTCACCGAAGATCGAGGTGCTGTCCATCGCCCCCCTCATCGCCGACGCGCTCAACGCTGTGTTCGACGACACCAGCGTCAGCGAAATCTTCGGCGGCGAGAACCAGTCCTGAGCCGGCTGGAAGGTCCCGTATCCATCGCGGGTGGCAGATCCCCCTTCCGTGCCGATAGGCTCGCCAACCGTTCTGAAACGCCGTCGATCGAGGCCCTGACATGTCGAACACCAAGCTTGCCGCCACCACTGGTCGCCCCAACGGATCTGCCGCTTCGCGCCGTCTGCGCACCGAAGGGCACATCCCTGCGGTGCTGTACGGCGGTGGCATGACCCCCATCAGCCTCACCGTCGAGCGCCGCGACCTGCGCATCGCCCTCAGTGGCCCCGGCGGCAGCAACACGCTGCTCTCGCTCGAGGTCGACGGCGCCAGCTACCCGGCCGTGGTGAAAGAGATCCAGCGCCACCCGGTGAAGCGCACCGTCAGCCACATCGATTTCATGTCGGTGAACATGGACACCGAGATCACCGTGTCGGTGCCCGTGCGCCTCGAAGGCGAGTCGAAGGCCGCCCTGGCGGTCGGTGGCCTGGTCGACGCTTCGGTCGACTCCATCGAGATCACCTGCACTCCGGGCAACATCCCCAACGAGATCGTCATCGACATCACCTCGCTCCAGCCGGGCGACGTCATCCGTCTCGCCGATGTGAAGCTCCCCAAGGGCGCCACTGCCCACGGCGACCCCGAGATGGCCATTGTGTCGGTCATCCACGCCGCGCCCGAGGCCGCCGCCGAGGGCGAGGCTGCCGAATCGGCCGAGTGATCCGCCGCTCGGCAGCGAGCAACAGATGAGCGTCGAGACGCTCGTCGTCGGGTTGGGTAACCCGGGCAAGCAGTATGAGCGCACGCGCCACAACGTGGGCGCCGATGTTGTCGACGAGCTGGCGCGCCGTAGTGGAGTGCTGCTGAAAGCAGGGCGCGACAAGGCGCTCACAGCCGAGTGCTCGTTGCGTGGTCACCGCGTGGTGCTGGCGTTCCCCACGACGTACATGAACGACAGCGGCGAAGCGGTGCGGCCGGTGATGAAACGCCACGGTCTCACCGAACCCGGACAGCTCATCGTGGTGCACGACGAACTCGACCTACTGCCCGGTGTCGTGCGGGTGAAGGCAGGCGGCGGCCTGGCCGGCAACAACGGCCTGCGCAGCATCACCGCCCATCTGCACACACAGGACTACCTGCGAGTACGCATCGGCATCGGCAAACCGCAGTCGAAAGAGCACGGCGCGGGCCATGTGCTGTCGAAGGTGCCACCCACCGAGCGCGAGCTGCTCGACATCGCCATCCAGCACGCGGCCGACGCCGTGGAGGTGTTGCTCGCCGAGGGCCTCGAGGCCGCCCAGCGCATCTACAACTCCCCCACCCTCGACCCACCCCGCTGACCCGAGTCGCTCCCGCGCACCCGAGTCGCAGCCGCGCACCCGAGTTCATTGCGTACACACGGGTGGGCAAACAACCCTCGGGTAGTGCCTCAGACCGGCTGGTCAGCGACCACGCGGCCGCCCGCAAGTTCCACCCGGCGGGTCAGCCGCACCGCCTCGAGCAGTGCCCGGTCGTGGGTGACCAGCAGCACCGTGCCGCGGAACTGCTCCAGCGCCTGCTCGAGTTGTTCGATGGCGGGAAGGTCGAGGTGGTTGGTCGGCTCGTCGAGCACGAGGCAGTTGGTGCCCGTGGCCATCAGCAGCGCCAGCACGGCCCGGGTGCGTTCGCCGGGCGACAGCGATGCCGTGGGCCGGTGCACTTCACCGGCACCGATCCCGAACTTCGCCAGCAGAGTGCGCGCCTCGGGCACCGTCATCGCCGCGGCCGCCATGAACGACTCGAGCACGGTGCCCTCGTCCGACAGTTGACCGCGACGCTGCTCGAGTTCGCCCACCACCACGCCAGGTCCGAACCACCGCTCGCCGGCGTCGAGATCGCGCCGGCCGAGCATCACATCGAGCAGCGTGCTCTTGCCGCTGCCGTTGTGGCCCACGATGGCCACCCGTTCGCCGGCGCCGATGGTGAGGTCGATCGGGCCGAGCGTGAAGTCGCCGTGCTGTGCGAAGGCACCGGTGAGCCGAACCACCTCGCCGCTGCGGGCCGTTTCGCCAAAGGTGAGGCGCAACTCCCAGGCTTCACGCGGTTCGTCGACCTCTTCGAGCCGTTCCATCGCCCGCTCGGTGCGCGCCGCCCGTGCTGCCAACTGCTCGGTCTGGTTCACCTTGAACGCCTTCACGTTCTTGTCGTTGTCGCTCGGCTTCTTCTTCGCCTTGCTCAACCCGATCGACGCCCATTCTCGCTCGCGCTGCGCCCTGCCGAGCAACGCGTCCTTCTTGGTGGCGTACTCGTCGTACCGCTCACGGGCGTGCCGAGCTGCCACCTCGCGTTCGGTGAGGAATGCCTCCCACCCACCGGCGAACACGGTGAGGCGATGGCTGAACTCGTCGAACTCGGCTACGTGGGTGACGGTGCGGCGCAGGAACTCGCGGTCGTGGCTCACCACCACCAGCGGCGCCGATTGGCCAACCACCCACTCCTCAAGCCGGGCCAGGCCGTCGAGGTCGAGGTCGTTGGTCGGCTCGTCGAGCAAGAAGATGTCGAAGCGCGCCAGCAGCAGCGCGGCGAGACTCACCCGAGCTGCCTCACCACCCGACAGCGAGGCCATCGACTGGGCGAGCAGGCGATCGGCGAGGCCGAGGTCGGCCCACACCGCACCGATGCGTGCATCGAGATCGGCGCCACCGAGCGCCAACCAGCGGTCGAGCGCGTCGGAGTAGCGGTCGTCGCTGCCCGGTTCGCCAGTGGCCAGTGCAGCCGTGGCGGCGTCGAGCTCGGCGCTGGCCGGGCCCACCCCGGTGCGCCGAGCCAAGAACTCGGCCGCCGTCTCGACGTCGCTGCGCTCGGGCTCTTGGGGCAGGTATCCCACGCTCGAGGTCGCCGGCATCACGGCCACCGAGCCGCTGTCGATGGGCTGCAACCCGGCCAGCACGCGCAACAGCGTCGACTTGCCCACACCGTTCGGCCCCACCAGGCCCATCCGCCAGCCCGGCGACACCTGCAACTCGACGTCGTCGAACAGCACCGTCGGCCCCAGCGCCAGCCGGAGCGATCGAGCATGGATCGACGCCACCATCGCTCACCCATCCTGCCCCACCCACCCGCCTCCCCCACCGCGTTTGTGAGCAAACCCATGCACAACAGGGCGCAGCTCACACACGCTGGAGGTGCGCGGTTGCGTTTGTGAGCAAACCCGCACCAGGAGCCGACCCCGCTCACAGACGCGGACGTGCGGCGGGACGTCAGGCACGCGGCGTTTGTGAGCAAACCCGCACCAGGAGTCGGCTCCGCTCACAATCGCTGACGAGGGGAGGGGGTCGGTACCCTGCAGGGTCGCCATGTCGCTCGCCGATCTCGCTCCCCTGTTGCGCTCCGATGCGGGCCTCACCCATGCCTTCGGCGACCAGCAGGCCGTGGTGGCCGTGGGCGAAGCGGCACGGGCGGTCGCCATCGCAGCCCTCAGCCGGCTCGGTGGGCGCAAGCCGCTGCTCGTCGCCTGCCCCACCGGCAGCGACGCAGGCCAACTATTCGACGACCTGCGTCAGTTCCTCCCGGCGATCGACGGACAGGAGCAGGTGGTGCTGTTCCCGGCCTGGGAAACGCTGCCGTTCGAGCGGGTGAGCCCGAGTGTCGAGACGATGGGCCGCCGGCTCGAGGTGCTGTGGCGCCTGCGCAGCCCCGAGCGGATGCCGGCCGTGGTGGTCACCGGGGTGCGGGCCCTGCTGCAGAAGATCGGGCCCGACGCGCTCACCGTCGAACCCATCACCGTGCGGCCCGGGGCCACACTCGACGCCGACCATCTGCTCGCCACGCTGGTGGGCTACGGCTACCGACGCGAGGAACTCGTCGAGCACCGCGGCGAGGTGGCTCGACGCGGCGCCATCATCGACGTCTTCCCCAGCACCGCCGACGCCCCCATCCGCATCGACCTGTGGGGCGACGAGATCGACCGGCTCACCGAGTTCTCGGTCAGCGACCAACGCAGCACCGTCGATCTCGCCGAGGCGCACGTCTTCCCGGCACGCGAACTGCTGCCCTCGCCAGCGGTGCGCGAGCGAGCCAACCACCTGCTGGCCGACGAGCCGTGGGGCCGCGAACAGTGGGAACGCCTCGCCGAGGGCACCGTGTTCGACGGCATGGAGAGCTGGCTGCCGTGGCTGGTCGAGCGCGACCAGTTGATCTCCGACCTCCTGCCCTCCGTCGGCAAGGTGGTACTGGTCGAGCCCCGCCGCATGCGCGACCGCGCCGACGATCTGCTGGCCGAGGAGGACGACCTCGCCCGCAGCCTCGCCAGCACCTGGGCCCGCGACGCCGACAGAGCCTTCCCGCGCCTGCACGCCGGCACCGACCGCCTGCTCGCCAGCGACCAGCCGATGTGGACGGTGGGCAGCACACCCGCGCACCCCGACGCCCCGATGGTGCAGGCCACGGGCTGGGGCCCCGTGGTGGGTGACGGCGAAGCGCTGGCCAACCGTCTGAGCGGCCTACTGGCCGAACGCTACCGAGTGGTGGTGGCCGCCGACGGCGAGGGCTCGGCCCAACGCCTCGCCCAACTGCTGCGCGACCGCGGTCTCGAGTTCCGCGTGGCCGGGCCCGACACCGACCTCACCCGCCCCGGCGGCTACGTGACGGTGGCCCCACTGCACCGCGGCTTCCTGCTGCCCGCCGCCCAACTGGCCGTGGTGGCCGAGGGCGACCTCACCGGCCGGCGCCGCAGCCACCGCCAGGCCCGGCCCCGCAAACGCCAGAGCGCCGGCTTCTTCGAAGACCTGCGGCCCGGCAACTACGTGGTGCACCACCAGCACGGCGTGGGCCAGTACGAGGGCATGGTGAAGCGCACCATCGGTGGGGTCGAGCGCGACTACCTGCTGCTGTCGTACAAGGGCGGTGACAAGCTGTACGTGCCCAGCGACCAGATCGACGCGCTGCGCCAGTACGTGGGCGGCGAGACCCCCAGCCTGCACCGCCTCGGCGGCGCCGATTTCGCCAAGGCCAAGTCGCGGGTGCGCAGCGCGGTGCGCGAGATCGCCCAGGAACTCGTCGTGCTCTACCAGCGCCGGGTGAACGCCGAGGGCTACGCCTTCGGTACCGACAGCCCGTGGCAGCACGAGATGGAAGATGCCTTCCCCTTCGCCGAGACGCCTGACCAGAAGGTGGCCATCGACGAGGTGAAGGCCGACATGGAGCGGCGCTACCCGATGGACCGCCTGGTGTGCGGCGACGTGGGCTTCGGCAAGACCGAGGTGGCTGTGCGCGCCGCGTTCAAGGCCATCCAAGACGGCAAGCAGGTGGCCGTGCTGTGCCCCACCACCCTGCTCGCCACCCAGCACGGCAACACCTTCGCCGACCGGTTCGCCGGGTTCCCCGTGCGGGTCGAGACGCTCAGCCGCTTCCTCACCAACAAAGAGGCCAAGCAGGTGATGGAGGGCCTCGCCAGCGG
>JBAXSU010000104.1:0-12468 GCA_037130535.1 Actinomycetota bacterium | reverse complement strand
GGCGCCGAGCAGACGGTGATGATCCGCCTGCAGCACGACACCGCCACCGTCAGCCTGGATGCATCCGGCCTCGCCCTGCACAAGCGGGGTTGGCGTCAGGCGGTCGACGACGCACCGCTGCGCGAAACCCTCGCCGCGGCGCTGGTGACGGTGGGCGGCTGGAACGGCAAGGCCCCGCTGCACGATCCGTTCTGCGGGTCGGGCACCATCGCCATCGAGGCGATGATGATCGCCCGCCGCATGCCGCCCGGCCGCAACCGGCCGTTCGCCTTCCAGCAGTGGCCCCGCGCCGACGAGGTGCGCTGGGAGCGGCTCGTGGCTGCTGCCGATGCCGACGTGGTCGACCGTCGCCCACCAGTGACGGGCAGCGACACCTCGGGCCACGCCATCGACGCCGCCCGCGCCAATGCGGCGCGTGCCGGCGTGAGCGAGTTCGTCACCTTCGACCAGCGCCCCGCCGGCGAGGTGGTACTGCCCGCCACACCGGGCTGGGTGGTCACCAACCCGCCGTACGGCGAGCGGCTGCGCGGCGTCGCGCCGGCCATGCACCAGTTCGTCGACCTGCTCACCCGCTCGCCCCGCTGGCGTGGCGCCGTCATCGCCCCCAGCGGCCTGGTGAGCGCCCACCTGGCGCCGCTGCACCCTGCGGCCCCCGACGCCCGGGTGGCCGTGTCGAACGGCGGCATCGCCGTACAACTCACCCCCTTCAGAGGAGTCGCGGCCGCGCCGTAGCGCGCGCTGTCAGTCCATCGTCACGACGCCGCGAACGGGCTGTCGGCGAAGCAGTCCCAACGGATCGACTCCTCGCGCGAAAGAAGTCGGGCCACTCATCGACGTCACGGCCGAGGTACCGCTCGTAGATCAGCCGCACTCGTCGGGCGTCGTGGACCGCGAGCGCCGCCAGTCGTCCGAGTTTCTCCGCTGAGAAATCGCGAACACCAGAGCTGTGGTGAGGGCGCTGTCAACCGGCGAGCCGGCGGCGCACTTCGGCCACGTCGGCCGCGAGGCGGTCGGCGAGAGCTCGCCCGTCGAGTGTGGCGACAGTCGCTCGCTGAGCAACCGCCTCGGCGAGGAGTTCGCGCACGAGGTGCGACAGCGTGAGCCCACGCTCGGTCGCCATGGCGTCGAGACCTGCTGCCAGTTCACCGGTGAGACGGACCGACAGATGTCGGTCCTGGCTCACGGCGGTCTCAGGAGCGTAAGGAATGGTCTCGCCCGTTTGGTCCTCGAGCCACTGGATCGCCTTCGGCTTCGCCATCACTGGCCTCCACTTTCTCGTTGTATTGCGTGTGTGATGGCGATTGCGATGTCCACGGCGAAGGACCGGTTCGGGTCGAGTCGGTCCGTGCCGGAGATCAGGGCTCGCAGGTCGATGAAGATCCGTTCCAGATCGGCTCTGGTGAGGACGACGCCGTCTTCAGGAAGCCAGTCGAGACCATCAACCATCGTGTGACACTGTAACACGGACGCGTCTGCGACGGCCGACGGGGAGTAGCGGTGTCGAACGACAGCATGACCGTGCAGCTCGTCCTCTTCAGCGGAGTCACCGCTGCGCGGTAGCGCTTCGTTTCTCCGCTGAGAAACTCGCAGACACCTCGCGTTGGTTGCGTGTCACTCGCTCTTGGTCCGGAAGAGCCGCCAGGAGATGCCGAGCCACAGTGAAATGGCCACCAGCCAGACGGCCGCGGCTTGAAGGGAGTCGCCATCGGAGGATGGAGACGTCAACACGTTCACGTTCGGCTCGTACATGAACCACCCGCCATCCGTGGAGTCCACCATGAGATCGCAGGCTGTTCGCGCGGCGACCCCGAGGACGGCAGCAAGAGCCAGCGACACCACGATGCGCTGAGCGACGTTCATCGCCACATCATCGCACCTGCAATTAGGCTCGGCTCCACGCAGCGTCAGCGTCTCCGCGACCTCGGGTTCACGATCGGCACCCTGCCAACCGGACCCACCAACACCATCACCGACGTGGTGGGCGTGTCGGTGGGGCACTGCACCGTGGTGCACGACGAACCGCGGGTGGCGCGCACCGGCGTGACAGTGGTGCACACCCGGGCCCCGCACGAGCGCGACCAGCTCTGCTACGGCGCGATGCACAGCCTGAACGGCAACGGCGAGATGACCGGCAGCCACTGGCTGGCCGAGAGCGGCCTGCTGAGCGGCCCGATCGCCATCACCAACACCCACCAGGTGGGCATGGTGCGCGACGCGCTCGTCGCCTACGAGGAGCAGCGCGACCCCGACGCCACCTGGTGCCTACCCGTCGTGGGCGAAACCTACGACGGGTTCCTCAACGACATCGGCGCCTTCCACCTCACCCCCCACCATGTGGCCGCGGCGCTGGCCGACGCCGAGCGCTCGGGCGGGATGCCCTCACCCGTGGCCGAAGGCAACGTGGGCGGCGGCACCGGGATGATCTGCCACGAGTTCAAAGGCGGTATCGGCACCGCCAGCCGCGTGGCCACCACGGCGAGCGGATCGTTCACGGTGGGCGCCCTGGTGCAGGCCAACTACGGGCGCCGGAACCTGCTGCGCCTCGACGGCCGACACGTGGGCGAAGCCATCGGTCCCGAGGTGACACCCCTCCCCCACGACCCCACCGCCGGCGATGCCGGGTCGATCATCGTCGTGCTCGCCACCGACGCCCCGTTACTGGCCGACCAGTGCCGCCGGCTCGCCCAGCGGGCCGGCATCGGCCTCGCCCGCGTGGGCGGGTTCGGCGCCAACAGCAGCGGCGACATCTTCTGCGCCTTCGCCACCGCCAACCGGGTGCCGCTGCACGCCGATGCCCCGCTCGCCGTCGCCACCCTGCCCGCCGACCACCTCACGCCGCTGTTCCTCGCCGCCGCCGAAGCGGTGGAGGAGGCCATCTGGAACGCCCTGTGCATGGCCGACACGATGACCGGCCACCTCGGCCGCACCGTGCACGCCATCCCCCTCGACGCCCTCACCGCCCTCCGCTGACCCATCCCCGCCCCACCCGTTCGTGAGCGTGGCCCAGCGCCCGCCGGGTCTACGCGCACGGACCTGGGTCATCGGTGCGGTTCGACCATGGCCCACGGGGTCCAGGCTCACGAAGCCCCGGCGCGGGCGGGCGGCCGGCGGGGCGGGCTGGCGGGGCGAACCCGGCGCGGGGTCAGGTGCGGTACTGGACGCCGGGGAGGACGCAGAGCTGCTCGAACAGCAGGTTGGCGCCCAGCAGGGCGGTGTTGCCGGAGGTGTCGTACACCGGGGCGACCTCGACCACATCGGCGCCCACCAGGTTCAGGCCCCGGCAGCCGCGGATGACCTCGAGGCCTTGCACCGACGTGAGCCCACCCACCTCGGGCGTGCCGGTGCCCGGCGCCACCGACGGGTCGAGGCCGTCGACGTCGAACGTGAGGTACACCGGCGCATCACCCAGCTGGGCGCGCACCTCGGCCATCAGCGGCGCGAGCGAACGGTGCCAGCACTCCTCGGCCGGCACCACCCGGCCGCCGAGCGAGGTGACCCAGTCGAAGTCGTCGGCCGCGTAGCCCGTGCCGCGCAGGCCGATCTGCACCACCCGGGCCGTGTCGACCAGGTCTTCCTCGATGGCCCGGCGCAGCCACGACCCGTGGGTGACCTTCTCGCCGAACATCGTGTCGTTCACATCGGCATGGGCGTCGACGTGCACGATGCCCACCGGCCCGTGGGTCGCTGCGATGGCCTGCAGGATGGGATAGGTGACCGTGTGGTCGCCGCCCATGCCCAGCGGCACGGCACCCGCGGCCAGCACCCCGGCGACGAAGTCGCGGATGATGGGCACGCAGGCCGGGGCATTGAACGTGTTGAGCGCGACATCGCCCACATCGGCGATGGCCAGGCTGTCGAACGGCGCCGCCCGCGTGGCCATGTGGTACGGCCGCAGCAGGCTCGACTCGGCACGGATGGCCCGCGGGCCGAACCGGGCACCGGTGCGGTTCGACGTGCCGATGTCGAACGGCACCCCGTAGAACGCCACGTCGAGACCCTCGGCGGTGTCGCGCGCCGGCAGGCGCATCATCGTGGCCGGCCCGCCGAAACGGGGCATCGAGTTGCCACCGAGTGGCTGGGGCAGCGCTGCGTCGCTCATGGTCGGCATCTTGCCGCATCAGTACGCTCGCCGCCATGAGCACGACCGATCACCACCTCCCCTCCCGCGCCCGCGTGGTGATCATCGGCGGAGGCGTCATCGGCACCTCGGTCGCCTACCACCTCGCCCATCTCGGCTGGCGCGACGTCGTGCTCGTGGAGCGCGACCAGCTCACCTCGGGCACCACCTGGCACGCCGCCGGGCTGATGGTCACCTTCGGCAGCACCAGCGAGACCAGCACCTCGATGCGCCGCTACACGCGTGACCTGTACAGCCGCCTCGAGGCCGAGACCGGCCAGGCCACGGGCTTCAAGCCGGTGGGCTTCGTCGAACTCGCCGCCTCCCCCGACCGACTGGAGGAGTACCGCCGCGTCGCCGCGTTCAACCGACACGTGGGTGTGGAGGTGGAGGAGATCACCCCGCAGGAGGTGGCGAACCTCTTCCCGCTGGCCCGCACCGACGACTTGCTGGCCGGCTTCTACGTGCCCGGCGACGGGCGGGTGAACCCGGTCGACGTGACGATGGCGATGGCCAAAGGCGCCCGCCAGCAGGGCGCCACCATCATGCAGGGCGTGACGGTGACCGAGGTGATCACCGCCGGCACCGGCCCCGCCCGGCGGGTGACCGGTGTGGCCACCGACCACGGCACCATCGAGTGCGACGTGGTGGTGAACTGCGCGGGCATGTGGGCCCGCCAGTTGGGCGAGCGCAACGGGGTGACCATCCCGCTGCAGGCGGCCGAGCACTACTACCTCATCACCGAGCACATCGACGGCCTCGACCCGTCGTGGCCCGTCATCGAAGACCCCGCCAACTACGGCTACTACCGCGAGGAAGTGGGCGGGCTGATGATCGGCCTGTTCGAGCCGGTGTGCGCGCCGTGGAACGTGGGGGCCATCCCTCCCGATGTGTCGTTCGCATCCCTGCAACCCGACTGGGACCGGATGGGGCCCTACGTGGAACAGGCGATGAGCCGCGTGCCCATCAGCACCGACGTGGGCATCCGCACGTTCTTCTGCGGCCCGGAGAGCTTCACCCCCGACCTCGCCCCCATCGTCGGTGAGGCCCCCGAGATCGCCAACTACTTCGTTGCCGCCGGGCTGAACTCGATCGGCATCCTCACCGGTGGCGGCCTCGGCAGGGTGATGGCCGAGTGGATCGTGAGCGGGCACCCGCAGGTCGACATCACCGGGTTCGACATCGCTCGCACCCAGCCGTACCAGACCACACCCGAGTACCGCCGCACGCGCACGGTCGAGTCGCTGGGCATGGTGTACCAGTGCCACTACCCCCATCGGTCGATGCAGACCGCCCGCGGGGTGAAGCGGTCGCCGCTGCACGAGGCGCTGGCGGCCCAGGGCGCTGCGTTCCGCGATGTGAGCGGATGGGAAGGCGCCGACTGGTTCGCCGGACCCGGCATCACCCCCGACCCGGGCCCGCTCGCCTGGGGCCGCCCGGCCTTCTGGCAGCAGTGGCGCGCCGAGCACGAGGCCACGCGCAGCGCAGTGGCGCTCACCGACATGAGTTTCATGGCCACGTTCCGCGTGCAGGGCCGCGACGCCGGCCGGTTGCTCGACGAGCTGTCGGCCAACGCGGTGAATGGCGAACCCGGGCGTATCACCTACACCCAGTGGCTCGACACCCGCGGTCTGCTGCAGGCCGACCTCACCGTCACCAAGGTTGACGACGACGACTTCCTCGTCGTGGCCACCGACACCGCGCACCGGCACGTCGAGTGGTGGATGCGGCGCCACATCGGCGAACGGCACGTGGTCGTCACCGACGTCACCGGCGGGTCGGCGCAGATCAACGTGCAGGGGCCGCTCTCGCGCACGCTGCTGCAGGGCCTCACCTCGGTCGACCTGTCGAACGCCGCCTACCCGTTCCGGACCGCCCGCCACATCGACATCGGCTTCGCCCGCGTGCTGTGCGCGCGCATCACCTACGTGGGCGAACTGGGCTACGAACTGCACGTCGCCACCGAGCAGGCGGCCCACGTGTACTCGCGGCTCGTCGCCGCCGGAGCCGAGGTGGGCCTGCACCACGCCGGCCTGAAGGCACTGGGCAGCCTGCGGATGGAGAAGGGCTACCGCGACTACGGCCACGACATCGACAACACCGACTCCGTGCTGGAAGCTGGGCTCGGGTTCGCCGTCGCCCTCGACAAGCCGGGTGGGTTCATCGGTCGCGAGGCCGTCGTGGCGCAGAAGGCCGCCGGGCCGCTGACCAAGCGCCTGCTGCAGGTGCGGCTCACCGACCCTGAGTCGATGCTGTACCACGCCGAGGTGGTGCACCGCGACGGCCGCGCCCTGGGCTACGTGCGCGCCGCCAGCTACGGCCACACCCTGGGCGGCGCCGTGGGCCTGGCGATGGTGGAGGCCGACGAGCCGATCACGAACGAGTTCGTCGCCACCGGCACCTGGGAGGTCGACGTGGCCGGGCGGCGGGTGCCGGCAGTCGCATCGCTGCGGCCGATGTACGACCCCGACAACGCTCGCATCCGCGCCTGAGTACTGTCGCTCGTATGCGCATCCACGGACCGGAACGACTGGCCGGACAGGGCCTCGACAGCGAGCAGACCGAGTCGGGCAACCGGGCCATCCACGCCCTGCTCACCGACCCGGGTGTGGGCGAGCAGGTCGATCTGGTGTTCACCTGGCGGGGCGACGACCCGGCCGACGGCGCCTACGAGGTGTGGTCGGCGCGGGGCATGGTGCGCTTCCGCCGGTTGATCGACGACGACGGATCGCTGGCGTTCGAGGTGCTCGAGACCGTGGGCGTGAACCCGGTGGCGAACCAGGACGAACTGGCGCTGGCCACGCTGGCAGCCGAGTGCGACGCGGCGCGGTCGGGCGGCTTCGACGCCGACGACCCAGCGCGGCGCTTCATCGCCCCCGAGCAGCAGAGCTACCCGTTCGCCTACGAGCGCATCGCCCAGCTGTTCGACTCGCCCCATGCCCCCGACCTGGCGGTGTCGCCGCGCGACTGGTGCTCGGGCAGCCAGCCGGGCACGCACGGCGCGCTGCACGTGCGCCAGGCCCGTGCACCGCTGTGGCTCAGCGGCCCCGGGGTGCGGGTGGGCCATCACCCCTTCGCCGTGCGATCCGTCGACATCGCCCCCACCTGCCTTGCGGCGCTGGGCTTCCCGCTGGTCGACGGCGCCGATGCCACGGGCCGCACCGCGAGCGAGCGGGGCGTCGCCCCCGACGTGTACCTGGCCCGCCAGGACGGCCGGGTGGTGGCCGAGGCGCTCGACACCACCGGACCGCGACCGGGCCGGCTGTACGTGTTCCTGCTCGATGGCCTGCACCAGACCGAACTGAACGACCGCCTCGAACGCGACCCCGACGCGCTGCCCAACCTGCGCCGACTACGCGAGCGGGCCGCGCGGTTCGATGGCGGGTCGATCGTGAACTTCCCCTCCATCACCTGGCCCAGCCACACAGCGATTGTGACCGGAACCTGGTGTGGGCACCACGATGTCGTCAATCCCAGCTACTACCTGCGCGACGAGGCCCGCACGGTGTCGCCGCAGGGCGCGCAGGTGGGCACCGAGGTGTACGCCAGCACCGCGGTGGAGAGCCTGTACGAGGCGTTCCACCGGGTGCACCCCGACTGCGTGACCGCGGCCATCCATGCCCCGTTCGGCCGGTCGGCGCGCCACGCCGTGCTCGAGGGCCGCAACCTGTGCGACCGTGCCCGACTGAAGGTACTCACAGCCGAACTCGCCGCTGACCAGCACCCGCGCTGGGCCGGCGAGCACCCGGCCGTGGCCGCCGAGAGCCTGCTCGACACCCGCGGCCTGGCGCAGGTGATCGACCTGTTCACCGGTGCCGGGGCCGAGCCACCCCGGTTCGTGTACCACGAGTTGGCCCTCACCGACGGCGCCGGCCACGACTACGGCCCGCATCACGACGGCCTGGCCGACGCCCTGGCCGAGAGCGACCGCCGCATCGGCCGGGTGCTGGCCATGCTCGACGACCTCGGCCTGTTCGACGAGACGCTGTTCGTAGTGAGCGCCGACCACGGCATGGCCCCGCAGGACATCGCCCTTCGCGCCAACCCCACCGCGCACGTGCTCGATGCCGGCCTCGTAGCCGTGGTGAACGAGCCGATGATCTGGCTGCGCGACCTGGCCGTGGTGGCCGAGCGCGCCGCCGACGGCCGCACAGCGCGGGTGATCGTGAGCGACAACGATGCCGACGAGTCGGGCGAACGACCGCTGTTCGAGGGTGCCGACGTGATGGTTGAGGGCCACCGTCCCGGAACCGCATCGCGAGAGTTGGCCCGCGGCCGCACCGACCGGTTCGGCGTGTTCGGCTTCGCCACCCCCAGCGACATCGACTCCTCGACGATCGGGGTACGGATCACGGCACCGGGCCGCAATCCACGCCACCTCTTGCTCGACGGCACGCACCTCACCCTCGACCTCCGCGCGGCGCTGTACGGGGACGGAACCCGATGAGACAGCTGTTCACCGGTGGGCGGGTGTTCACCGCCGTCCGCGGCTCGTTGTGGGCGGAGGCCGTGGTGGTCGACGGAGCCCACATCGCCTTCGTCGGCGACGCCGCCGACGCCGCTCGATTCGCGGGTGCCGATGCCGAACTGATCGACCTCGACGGAAGCGCGGCGGTACCCGGGTTCGTCGACGCGCACGCACATGTGATCGGCACGGGCGAGGCGCTCACCAAGGCGCAGTTGCGCGACGCCACCTCGCTCGACGAGATCGTCACGGTGCTGCGGCGTTGGGCGACCGCACACCCCGCCGAACCACGCGTGTTGGGAACCTCGTGGGTGTACGACGCCGTACCTGGCGGTCGACCCACCCGGCAGATGCTCGACGCCGCGTTCCCCGACCGACCGGTGTACCTGGAGGCCAACGACTTCCACTCCACCTGGGTGAACACCGCAGCCCTGCGCGAGATGGGCATCACCTCCGACACCCCCGACCCGGTGGGCGGCGAGGTGGTACGCGACCCGATCACCCGCGAGGCCACGGGCTGGCTGCTGGAGACCGCTGCGAACGCGTACGTGTACCCCGTCACCGACCGCAACGACGATGCCACGCTCGACGGCTACCTGGCCGCGGCGATGGCCGCCTACACCGCATCGGGCGTGACCACCGCTGTCGACATGGGGTTGTCGGCCCCGATGCTCGCCGCACTCCACCGAGCCGAACTCGCGGGCACCAGCACCCTGCGCGTGATCGGCCACTGGCTGGTGCACCGCACCGGCGACCTCGACCAGGAGTTGGCGAAGGTGGCCGAGGCCGTCGAGCTCTCCCAGCAACATCGCTCGGAGCTGTTGCGAATCACCGGGATCAAGATCGTCGTCGACGGCACCATCGACGGCTGCACCGCTGCGCTGTCGCTGCCGTACAGCGACGGCACGATGGCCGACCCCATCTGGGATCCGGATGCACTCACGGCAGTCGTCACTGCCGCCGATGCCGCCGGCCTACAGGTGGCCCTGCACGCGATCGGCGACCACGCCGTGCACATCGCCCTCGACGCGCTCGAGCACGCGGCCCGGGTGAACGGCACGAGCGGGCGGCGCCACCGAATCGAGCATCTCGAGTACGCCGAAGCGACCGACATCGCCCGGCTCGGACCGCTGGGTGTGACAGCGTCGATGCAGCCCGTGCACCTCGACCCGGCGATCATGCCCAACTGGGTGGCCATGCTCGGTGATGAGCGCGCCCACAACGGCTTTGCCTGGCCCGAGTACATCGCCCACGGTGCCACCCTGGCGTTCGGCACCGACACACCTACGGCGCCGCATCAGCCGCTGCCCAACATGTACATCGCCGCCACGCGCCGCTCGCCCGGCCATCCGCACCTGCACCCGCACCGTCCCGAGTGGGCGCGTCCCCTCGACGAGGCGGTCGTGCACGCCACCGCCGACGCAGCCTGGGCCAGCTTCGCCGACCAGGCACTCGGCACCCTGCAGGCCGGCATGCTCGCCGACCTCGTCGTGCTCGACCGCAACCCGTTCGCCGCTGGGCCCGACAGCCTGCTCGCCACCACGGTCACCCGCACCGTGCTCGGCGGACGCACGGTCCACCGGGCCTGACTCGACCCACCTCGTGCGCGGCGCCCCTAGGGCCGAGCGACCTGGTGCCACCGCCACACGACCCTGGCGCACCCGCTGATCGTCGCCGACGCTGGCGGGGTGGCGAACCTGAACCCGTCGCGGGGCCCGCGCATCGACCTCGATCACGTGTCGAAGCGCTACCGGATCGGAAGCGGCGAGGTGACTGCGCTCGACGACGTATCGCTGCACATCGACGATGCGGCGTTCGTGGTCATCCTGGGCGCGTCGGGCAGCGGCAAGACCACGCTGCTGAACATCATCGGTGCGCTCGACACGGCCACCGCAGGGTCGGCCCAGGTGAACGGCACCGTCATCACCGGGGCATCCGCCCGCCGCCGGGCCGCCTTCCGACGGCGCTCGGTGAGTTTCATCTTCCAGACCTTCAACCTCTTCCCCGGGCTGACCGCACTCGAGAACGTGCAGTTCGGCGCCGACGCCTCGCGACGCCCACACCCGCGCGCCGCAGCACGAACCGCGATCGAACGAGTGGGGCTCGGTGAACGCAGCGACCACTTCCCCCACCAACTCTCCGGCGGCGAGCAGCAGCGGGTGGCCATCGCCCGAGCCCTCGCCACGGGCAACCCCATCGTGCTGGCCGATGAACCGACCGGCGAGCTCGACTTCCGCACCGGTGTGCAGATCCTTGCTGCGCTCGAGGAGCAGGCAAGGAGCGGGATGACCGTGCTCGTGGTGACCCACAACCGCGAGATCTCACGCATCGCCGACCGGGTGATCGAACTATCGAGTGGCCGCATCATCGCCGATGGACCGCCACGCGATGGCCGCGCCTCGATCGGCGACCTGCAGTGGTGAGGAGCGCCGACCGGCGGGCCATCTGGTGGCGCTGGGCCTGGCGCGACCTTCGCCACCATGCTGTGCAGATCGCGTCGATCGGTGTGGTGGTGGCGATCGGCACCGGATTGTTCGCAGGTCTCAGCAGCACGGCTCGCTGGCGCACGCGGTCGAACGACGCCAGTTTCGCAGTGCTACACATGCACGACCTCCACGTCGCCCTCCAACTGGGCACGTTCGCGCCGGCGGGCGCATTGGCGGAAGCCGCCCGATCGATCGGCCACGCCAACGATGTGGCGGCACTGGCCGAACGGCTGGTGATCGACGCGCAGGTCGAAGCGTCCAGCGCGTCCGACCCGGTGCTCGTGGGCGCACGCATCGTGGGTGCCACCGGCCTCGCCTCGGGAGCGGAGCCAGCCCCGGTCGACACCCTGTGGGTGACCGACGGTGCCCGACCTGCAGCAGCCAGCGACACCGCTCTGCTGGAGGTGAAGTTCGCCCGCTACTACGGCCTGCCGACCGCCGGTTCGCTGACGGTGGCCGGCGGCGCCACGGTCGACTACAGCGGGCTCGCAGTCGCCCCCGACGACTTCTCGATCGTCGCCCAGGAGGGCAGCGTGCTGGCCGAGGCCGATCTTGCGACCCTGTACCTCGACCTCGATGCAGCCCAGCGCCTGACCGGACGCGACGGCACCGTGAACGATCTGGTGGTCACGCTGCGACCAGGTGCTGACGCCGCAGCCGTGGGGGCCGAACTCGTGGCCGCAATCGACACGCTCGGTGTCGTCAGCCCCACCCTGACCACCCGCGATCAGAACGAGGCGTACCGCGTCCTGTACGACGACATCGACACCGACCAACAGATGTGGAACATCCTGTCGATACTGGTGCTCGGCGCCGCGGCCCTCGCGGCGGTGAATCTGATCAGCCGCGCGGCCGAGGCCCAGCGCCGCGAGATCGGCATCGGCATGGCGTTGGGTCTCCCCCGTTGGCAACTCGGTGTGCGTCCGGCACTCATCGGCGTGGAGGTGGGCGTGGTCGGCGTGGTGGCCGGTATCGGGATCGGGCTCGGCGTCGGTGCGCTGATGCGCGGACTGCTCGAGTCGTTGCTGCCTCTTCCCGTGTACCTCACCCCGTTTCAGTCCGGTGTCTACGTTCGCGGCGCACTGTTCGGCCTGCTGCCGCCGTTGCTGGCCTCGGTGGTCCCCGTGTGGCGGGCCGTGCGGATGCAACCGGCCGAGGCCATCCGCACCGGCTACCTGGCCCCCGACCATGGTCGTCTCGGCGCCTGGACCGCACACGTGCGACTACCGGGGTCGAGCATGGCCCAGATGCCCATCCGCAACGTGTTGCGCCGACCCCGACGGGCAGCGCTCACCGCGTTGGGTGTGGGTGCTGCCATCACCGCACTCGTGGCCGTGCTCGGCATGCTCGACAGCTTCACGGCGACCATCGACCAGGGCGTCGCCGAAGTGACGAAGGGC
>JBAXSU010000103.1:0-12590 GCA_037130535.1 Actinomycetota bacterium | reverse complement strand
CACCCCGTCTGCCAAACAACCCTCGGGTGCGCAGCGGCGACTCGGGTGCGCAGCGGCGACTCGGGGTCAGGGGGCGAGGGAGGCGAGGGAGGCGAGCAGGGCGTCGAGGGCGCGTTCGAAGCGGTCGGCGGCGCTACCGCGGTAGAGGTGGTCGGCCACGGCGGTGAGTGCGGGGAACTGCTGCGGGTCGAGTCGGCGGTAGTCGCTGCGCCACGAGCGGTAGGTGCCGGACGCGGCACGGGCGCCCTGCGCGGCGACGTCGGCGTCGATGGCGGCCGAGCCGATGGTGAGCTCGACCAACGCGTGATAGGCCCCGGCCGCCTGCGCAGGGTCGAGGCCCGAGCGCAGCAACGCGGCGAGCAGTGCCTCGCTGATGCGCATCTCGTTGGGCAGCCGGGTGGGCGCCCCCTGCACCAGGTCGGCCAGTCGGCGATGGGCCAGCAGCGTGCGGCGCAGGTCGATGCAGATGCGCCGCACCGTGCGGTCCCACGGCTCGCCGGCGCGAACCGTGGTGCGCACCCCGGCGAGCATCCGGTCGCCCACGGCCCGGCGGAGGTCGTCCATGTCGGCGAAGTGGCGGTACAGCGCGCTGGGGTCGCAGCCGAGTGCGCTGCCGAGGCGCCGGGCGCTGAGCGCGGCGACACCCTCGGCCTCGACGATCTCTGCCGCTGCCGCTTCGATGCGCTCCCGGCTCAGCGTTGCGGGTCGGCCCATCCGCGACTCAGTCGTACAGCCCGGCGCGGCCGAGCCGTTCAAGACACACCTCGGCGCTCCAGGGCAGCATCGTGCTGCCGAGGCGGGCGTCGCGGTAGAGCCGTTCGAGGGGCAGGTGCTTCAGCATCGACTGCCCGCCGCACACCCGGATGGCCAGGCTGGCCACCTCGGCGGCGTGCTCCATCACGGTGAAGGCAGCGGCCCAGCCGGTGACGAGTTGGTCGTCGGTGGGGTCGAGCACGGCCTCGTCGATGGCGCGGTACAGCAGGGCCTGCGACTGCTGGTGCTTCACCTGCATCTGCGCCCAGCCCATCTGCTTCACCGGATGGTCGCGACGGGCACCTGCGGCCTGTCCGGGCATCTCGCCGCGGAGATAGCGCCGGGTCACGTCGAGCACCCCGCCCGTGAGGCCGAGGTAGCTCGGGCACAGCGACAAGAACAGCCACGGGTAACGCAGCGCCGCCTGGTTGTAGAGCCCGGGGGGCATCCACTCGTTGTCGGCGGGCACGAACACCTCGTGCATCAACAGCGTGCGCGACACCGTGCCGCGCATGCCCAGCGGGTCCCAGTCGTCGATGAGGGTGACGCCGTCGCCGTCAGACGGCACACCGAGTAGGCGGATGAAGTCTTCGCCGGGCACCTGACAGGTGACGTTGTAGAAGGTGGCGGCGCCCGACAGCGAGGCGAAGATCTTCCGGCCCGTGACCAGCCACCCGCCTTCCACCGGCACGGCCGTGGTGCCCACCCCGGTGGTGGCACCCGGAGCGAGGCCCTCCGAGAACGGCTGCGAGTGGATGTGGCCGTGCTCGACCACACCGCGGAACATCGCCGAGCGCCGTTCCTCGTGCTGTTCACGCTGCTGCGGGGTCATGTCGAGCAGGTCGGCCACCTCACCACACCACAGCATCGTGGCGTTGTGCATGTTGAAGGTGAGGCCCGAGGCGCCGCAGTGGCGGCCCACCTCCTCGCTCACCCGCACGTAGTCGGCGTAGCCCGCACCCATACCGCCGTGCGCCGTGGGGATCGACACGCCCAGTAGTCCGTTGTCGCGGAAGTCGGCGAAGTTCTCGAACGGGAAGCTGGCCTGGCGGTCGTAGCGCACGGCCCGCTCCTCCATCGTCGGGCCCATCGCCCGCACCAGATCCACCGCACGGGCGCGCTCCTGCGCTGTCATCGCCATGGACGCATCCCACCAGAGCGGCACGAGTTTGTCAACACTGTTGACACCGGCAGGTGGTCTGGCATACTCAGCCGGTGCACGAGCCCCGCGACTGCGACGAGCAGCCGATCGCCTACCGCAACGCGGGCGACGGCGAACTGGTGGTGCTGCTGCACGGCCTGGGCGGCAGCCGCATCTCGTGGGAGCCGCAGTTGCGTGGCCTTGCCGCGCACTGGCGTCTCGCGGCGTGGGACATGCCCGGTTACGGCCGCTCGGCACCGCTGCCCGTCGAGGCTGTCCGCTTCCCCCACCTGGCCGAGGCGGCAGCCGGCTGGATCCGTCGTCTCGGCGGCAGCGCCACCGCGCAGGCACATGTGGTGGGCATCTCGATGGGCGGCATGATCGCCCAGTACCTGGCGGCACTGCACCCGCAGGCCGTGCGTTCGCTCACCCTGCTGTCGACCAGCCCGGCGTTCGGCCTCGACGGCACCAAGCCTGACGAATGGCGCGCTGCGCGGTTGGCGCCGCTCGACGCCGGTATGCAGCCCGCCGACTTCAGCGAGCGGGTGCTGCGCGGTATCGCCGGCCCGCACATCAGCCCTCCGGCGTTCGCCGAGCAGCAGGCGGCGATGGCCCGCATCGACGCCGACGCGCTGCGCCGCTCCATCGACTGCCTCGTCACCCACGACAGCCGCGATCTGCTGGCGCAGATCGTTGCGCCGACGTGCTGCCTGGTGGGCGAACTCGACGACGAGACCCCACCAGCGTACTCGCAGTACCTCGCCGATCACATCGCCGGGGCGCGCCTCGAGGTGATCGCCGATGCGGGCCATCTCCTCAACGCTGAGGCGCCCGATGCCGTGAACGCCGCGATCCACCGACATCTCAGTTCGACGATCATCTCTGAAGGGTGAGTGCATGAGCAGTTCCCCAGCCTCGACATCGGGCACCGAGTGGCGGTTCATCGAGTGCTTCCGCCAGCAGTTCGCCCGCTGCGGCCTGCACACCGGCGAGACCGTGACCATCCTGAGCGAGAGCCAGAGCCGTCCGGTGCTGGTCGAGACCGCCCGCCTGGCCGCCCAGTCGCTCGGCGGTCGGGTGATCGACCTGATGGTGCCCACGCCGCCGTCGGCCCATCCGGTGCCCATCCGCTCGACCGGGGCATCGCAGGCCATCGCCGAACATCCCGTCGTGGTGGGCGCGCTGGCAGCCAGTGAGTTCGTGATCGACTGCACGGTGGAGGGCCTGCTGCACGCCCCCGAACTGGGTCGCATCCTGGGCGGTGGCGCACGGGTGCTGATGATCTCGAACGAGCACCCCGAGGTGTTCGAACGGCTCCGCTGGGACGACGACCTGCCCCGCCGGGTGGGCCTGGGCCACGACTGGCTGCGCGCCGCCTCGACGATGCGGGTCACCTCGGCCGCAGGCACCGACCTCACCGTGCGCCTGGCCGGTGCCTTCACGGCCGGCTCCACCGGGGTGACGGCTGGGCCGGGCAGCATCGCCCACTGGCCGGGGGGACTGGTGCTCGCCTTCCCCGCCGCGCACTCGGTGGAGGGAACCATCGTGCTGGCGCCCGGCGACATGAACCTCACGTTCAACCGGGTGCTCGAGTCGGCGGTGCGGCTGCACATCGTCGACGACCACATCGAGGAGGTGGAGGGCGACGGCACCGACGCCATCTTGTTCCGCACCTACCTCGCCGCATTCGGCGACCGCGAGAGCCTGGCAACCAGCCACGTCGGGTGGGGCATGAACCAGCACGCCCGCTGGGATGCATCGCAACTGTTCGACCGACGCGAGACATGGGGCACCGAGGCCCGCGCCGTAGCGGGCAACTTCCTCTACAGCACCGGCGCCAACGAGACCGCTGGCCGGTTCACGGCCGGCCACTTCGACCTACCGATGCGCGAGTGCACCGTGCTGCTCGACGATCGGCCGGTGGTGCAGCAGGGTGTGCTCGTGGATGAACTCGTCGCGCCGTGGCCGACGAGCCGCGGAACGACTGGTGGAGAAGAGTGATCTCGATGAAGACGACGACGAAATTCGTACTGCTCGGCACCGCGGCACTGGCCGGTGTGGGGCTGTCCAGACGGCAACGGGCGATGGCGAACGTCGCTGCCGAGCTGCGCGGACCGCAGTTGCTGGTGCCGTTGCCACCGCTGCGCAGCGGGCGAACACTGCAGGTGATGCGCCGGACGTTCACACGGCCATCGGCCATCGCCGAGGGTGTCGAGATGCGCACCCTCACGGCCCGGGCCGACGGCGCGGAGCGACGCGTGCTCGTGTACGAGCGGCCCGACCGGGTGCGGCCGAGCGGGGCGTTGCTGTGGATCCACGGCGGCGGGTACGTGATGGGTGCACCCGAGGTCGAGAACGAGGTGTGCAGTCGCATCGCGCTCGATCTCGGTGTGCTGGTGGTGAACGTCAGCTACCGCTTGGCGCCCGAGCACCCGTTCCCCGCAGGCCTCGACGACTGCTACACCGCGCTTACCTGGCTGCACGAGCAGGCAGACGAGCTCGGGATCGACCCCGACCGTGTGGCCATCGGTGGAGCCAGCGCCGGTGGCGGCATGGCCGCCTCGCTCGCGCAGATGGCACACGACCGTGGTGGTCCGGCCGTGGGCTTCCAGGTGCTCGTCTATCCGATGCTCGACGACCGCACCGTGCAGCGGCCGGTCGACGCGTTGGTGTGGAGCAACCGGTCGAACGCGTTCGCGTGGGACGCCTACCTCGGGCACCCCGCGGGGCAGCCCGACGAGCGGCCGTGGGCGGTGCCCGCCCGACGCGCCGACCTGGCGGGTCTGCCACCGGCATGGATCGGGGTGGGCGACATCGACCTGTTCCACGACGAAGACGTCGAGTACGCCCGCCGCCTGCAGGAGGCCGGGGTGCACTGCGAACTGCACGTCGAGCCCGGCATGTACCACGGCGCCGATGCGATCGCGGGCAAGGTCGACTCGATGCGCGCGTTCCGCACCCGAATGGTGGCGGTGCTCGGCGAGGCGCTCACGCCTCGCGTCACCACCTGAGACGCTGCCCGGTCACACCGCGGCGGCGAGGGCTTCGAAGCTGGCCAGTTCGGCCTCGTCGCAGGCATCATCCGACGCCAGTGGCCGCGAGGTGAGTTTCACCACGGTGACCGCGCGGTCGCGGTCGAACCAGATCCACTGGCCGTGGATGCCGGCGCCCATGGTCTGCGAGCCGCGCTCGTCGCTGAGGTACCACTGGCTGCGGTAGCGGCCGCCCGCGGGCAGCATGTCGGCGAAGCTGTTGCCCTTCCACGCCTCGGGGTCGCCCTGGGTGAGGATGTCGTCGATCCACCATGCGGGCACCACCTGGCGGCCGTCGGCCACGCCACCGCAGCGCACCATCTCGGTGAGCCGGCCCATGTCGCGCAAGGTGGCGGCCAGGCCGCCCGCGGTGCGGGGCGCGCCGCATCGGTCGACAGCCAGGTCGGCGCTGCACTGCGCGCCCATCGGCGCCCACAGCCACTCGCTCAGCATCGACGCGTACGAGCGGCCGGCGGCTCGTTCGAGGATCCAGCCGAGCATGTCGCTGTTGGGCGAGAGGTAGCGGAAGTGCCGGCCGTGCTGCCCCTCGCGGCGAACGAGGCCGGCGAGGAAGTGGCGCAGGTCGAGCGGGTTCGCCGGGTCGGCGGGCGGCAGCCAACCGCTCGACTCGCGGTAGGCGCGCATCGGCGCGTAGGTGTCGTCGTAGATCTCGTCGAAGTCGAGGCACACCGTCATATCGAGCACATCGCGCACGGTGCAGTCACCGAAGCCGCTGTCGGCTGCCTCGGGCAGGATGTCGCCCACCAGCGCCGTGGGGTCGAGGCCGCAGCGGTCGACCACCAGGCCGGTGACCAGACCGGTGACCGACTTGGTGACCGAGAACATCAGGTGGGTGGTGGTGGGCGTGAGGTGCCCGGCGTACTGCTCGTGCACGATCACTCCGTCCTTCATCACCAGCAGGCCGTCGCCGTAGCCCTCGGTCATCCATCCGGCGACCGTGCGGCGCGTGCCGTCGTAGGTGGTGAACTCGACGTCGCCGAGATCGCTGCCGGGCTGCACGGGGAGGTGCCACAGCCGGTCGGGGTCGCGCTGCACGGTGGCGGTGGGCACCACCTCGCGCATGTGGTGCAGGCCCCACCGGTTGAACGGGGCGATGCGCCAGTTGGCCAACGTGACCTGCCTGTCGGGTGCGGCGGGGAACGTGTCCATGATCGGTGGTAGCGACGGGTCGTTCATGGGCTCATGCTCGCGCGCGGGCCGGGTGAGTTCCGGTGCCGTCGCGTAGCCTGCGCATCCGATGTCGTGGTTGATGACGGGGTGCTGGGTGCGGGCGTGGATCGAGTTCGCCGACGGCTCGCGCGACGACACCTGCGTGGTGGCGTGGTTGCAACTGCCGTCGCTGATGGCCGACGTGCGGCTGCCCGGGGCCACGGCGGCCGGGGTCGACCCGACGCGCCGTTCGCTGGCTGAGTGCACCCTGGACGAACTGCGGTCGATCGCCGACAGCGAGTCGTCGAGTGGCTACACCACCTGTACGACGGTGGAGGTGGGTGATGACGGGGTGCGGCGGGCCACCGCCGAGTGGCACACCCGCGGACACGGCACCGCGTTCCAGCCCGTGTCGGCCTTCCCCGAGCCGGGCCTGCTGGAGTGGAACGACGACGGCACGGTGATGATCGAGCGGGCGCCGAGCGGGGCGTACGTGGAGGAGTGGCGGCTGGTGCCGGGGTCGCGCTCGGGCCAGGCCCATCAGCGTCTCGACACGCGCACGGAGTTGTTCGTCGCCGGCCCGGTGGCGGTGCTGGTGCGCGACCGCGAGGTGCCGGTGACCGGGCCCGCCCGGCTGCCCGACATGATCGACGCCACGCTCGCTGATCCGGCGCTCGCTCCCGACGAGGCCCGCACGCGCATCGAACAGCTCGTCGACTGCGAGTTCTCGTTCGCCCGTCGCCGCGGGTCCGACGGCGGGCAGTATGTGATCGAGGCGTCGACGTTGCCGTGGCGCCTCGGAGAGGTGATCGATGTCGATCTTCGCTGAACTCGCCGAGCACGCGTCGCTGCCGTTCGAGCTGGGCCGCATGCTGCCCCTCGGCGCCTACTGCGACCCAGCCGTGCTGGCCGCCGAGCACCGGGCGTTGTTCGCCGACGAGTGGATCTGCGTCGGCCGCACTGCCGACATCCCGGCGCGGGGCGACTACCTCACGGCCGAGGTACCGCTGGGCGGCGACACGGCCGGGCATCGGTCGGTCATCGTGCTGCGCGGCGACGACGGCGAGGTGGCGGCGTTCGACAACGTGTGCATCCACCGTGGCGCGCAGCTGCTGGAGGGGTGCGGCACCACGGCCCGCATCACCTGCCCGTATCACGCGTGGGCATTCCGGCTCGACGGTGGATTGATCGGCGGGCCGTACATGCAGCGCACCGAGGGCTTCACCCCGGGCGAGCACCGGCTGGTGGGCCTACGCGTCGAGGTGTGGGAGGGGTTCGTCTTCATCAGCCAGGCTGCCGACCCCGCTCCGCTGGCACCACGCCTGGCGGGCCTCACCGAGGTGCTGGCGCCGTACCGACTGGCCGGTTACGTACCGGTGCACCAGCAGGTCGACGTGTGGGCGACCAACTGGAAGCTGCTCGTCGAGAACTTCATGGACGCCTACCACGTGTTCAAGGTGCACCAGGGCACGTTCGCCGCCAACGGCGACAACACCCTCGACACCACGCTGTACCCAGGCACCGAGGCGTGGGCACATCACGTGGTGGTGCACGACAAGGGCGACGACATCGCCCACCCCGACAACGCCACGCTGCAGGGCCCGTGGCGCAAGGCGATCGTGCTGGGCGCGGTGTTTCCCACGCATGTCATGCAGGTGCAGCCCGACTGGCTGTGGTATCTGCAGATCTCACCGCTCGGCACCGGCCATTGCCGGATCCGTTGGGACGTGTCGGTGGCGCCCGAGATGCTGGCGGCGCAGGCCGATCCCGACGCCTACGTGGCCGAGTTGCTGGCGCTGCTGAACGCGGTGAACGCCGAAGACCAGCCCATCGTCGAGAGCATTCGCCGCGGAGTCGAGCGGCCACAGTTCCCACGCGGCCCGCTGTCGTACCTCGAGCGCAACGTGCACGACTTTGACGCCTACGTCGCGCGCCGCCTCACATCCGGCTGAGGTGTGCCGTGATGCGGTTCGGCTTGCGGAACACGAGGCCGCGGGGCGGGTCGCTCGCCTCGGCCACGGAGTCGATCTGGGCGAAGCGCTGCAGCAGACCGTGCACCAGCAGGCGAGTCTCGAGCCGGGCGAGGTGCGCCCCGAGGCAGACATGCGGCCCGGCCGCGAACGTGAGGTGCTGGCGGAGCGCGTCGCGGCCAGGGTGGAAGCGGTCGGGATCGGCGAAGGTGGCCGGATCGCGGTTGGCGCCGGCGAGGGAGATGGTGACGGGGTCGCCGGCCGGGATGACGACACCGCCGATCGACACGTCGCGCGTGGCGTAGCGGTCGACCACGGCGGCCGCGGGTTCGAGGCGCAGCGACTCCTCGATACACGGGCCGAGCAGCTCGGGTTCGGCCCGCACCGCGGCGAGCAACCCCGGCTCGGTCAGCAGGTGGTGCAGCAGGTTGGCGATCATCCCCTCGGTGGTCTCGATGCCACCGAACAGCAGCACCGCGGCGTTGGCTGCAACTTCGATCTCATCCAGTGCGGTCGCGGCGCCCATCGCTTCGGCCAGCAGGGTGCGCGCCCCGGGCCGGGTACCGGCGGCCGAGATGGCGGCGGCCAGGCCGGCGTAGGCCGCCCGACCGTCGGCAGGAATGGGATTACCGCGGGTGATCTCGGTGACGGCGTGCACGATGCTGGCGTACCAGGCGAGGATCGTGCCCTCGGCCGCGGTGTCGAGGCCGAGTGCCAGCATCATCGTGCGGGTCGCCAGCGGAGCGGCCAACGCCGTGCGCAGTTCGACGGTGCCGGCCGTCGCAGCCGTGTGTTCGGCCCGGTCGAGGAGATCGCCCACGAAGCCCTGCACTGCGTCGGTGAAGCCGTCGTCGATCCGGCCGAATCGGAACGGCCCCACGAACGGAGCGCGGTGGCGGGTGTGTTCGGCGCCGTCGAGCGACAGCATGCTCGGCCCCACCACCTGTCCGGTCGAGAACCGCGGGTCGTCCACTGTCAGACCCTCGAAGTCCTGCATCGCCGCCAGCGCCAGGGCGCGGCTGGTGATCATCCACATCCCGAGCGCCGGCACCCAGGCAACGGGATGATCGGCTCGCAGCCGGGCCAACGTCGGGTGGGGGTCGCGTTCGAGGTCGTCGAGCGTCACCCAGCCGGCACTCGGGGTTCGATCGCCTGCCATCGACACGACCGTAGCGGGCACACGAGCGCCGGCCGCCCGGCGTGCGCCGGTGCAGGAGCGGCAGTAGCGTCGCGCTCGTGATGACCTGGAACGACGTGATCCGCCTGGCCGAACAGGGCAATGCCACCCCGCCTCGACGCGTGGAGCGCAGCGACGAGGAGTGGCGGGCGCAACTCGACCCTGCGGCCTATCAGGTCACCCGGCACGCCGGTACCGAGCGGCCGTTCAGCAGCGAGATGTGCAGCCTGTTCGGCCCCGGCCGCTACGAGTGCGTGTGCTGCGGCACGCTGCTGTTCGACGCCGCCGAGAAGTTCGAGTCGGGCACCGGCTGGCCGTCGTTCACCACACCGGTCGCCGTCGAGGTGATCGCCTATCACGTCGACCGCGGGTACGGCATGGTGCGCGTCGAGACCACGTGCAACGTGTGCGACGCCCACCTCGGCCACGTGTTCCCCGACGGCCCGCTCCCCACGGGCCTGCGCTACTGCATGAACGCGGTGGCACTGCGCAAGGTCGCCGACCACGACTGAGCGGCGCTACCGCTCAGCTGCGTGCCGCACCCCGCGCCGCAGCCCAGCACGCCGAGGTTCCCGACGGACTGCGCTCCTCGAGGTGGAACGAGCCACCGAGTAGGCCGGCACGCTTGGCCAGGTTCGACAGGCCGTACCCGCCCACGACCGCAGGCCCCAGTCCGACACCGTCGTCGTCCACTTGCACCGCAACGCGCTCGGGGCCGACATCGACGGTCACTTCCGCTTCGGTGGCCTCGGCATGGCGGGCCACGTTCGACAGCATCTCGCGCAGCGAGAACAGCACGTGCTGCAGCAACACCGGATCATCGAGGCTGTCGACGTCGCCGACCGAGACGAGGCGCGGCGCGAAGCCGAGGCTGCGCTGGGCCTCGGCGACGAGTTGCTCGATCATCACCGACGGTGGCCTGTCGTCGAGGTCGGGCCGGACGAGCCCGAGGATGGTGGCACGCAACTGCCGGATGATGTCGTCCTGTGCGGCGATGAGCCGTTCGAAGTCGGCGTGGAGCAGTGCGGGAGCCCGGTCCCTCAACACGGCCAACATCATGCCCGTCCCATACACCTGCTGGATTGCGCCATCGTGCAGATCGCGAGCGAGGCGGTCGCGCTCGTCGATCAGGGCCTCCATGGCGAGGAGGTCGGCGGCCACTCGCTGCTGTTCGACCTGAACAGTGACGACGCGCCAGGTGAAGCCGACATGTTCGGCATCGATCCGCACGGCACGCGCGTCGTACCAGCCAATCGGTCCCGCAGGCCCATTCAGCACCGGCAAGCGATCGATCACGAGCGGGCCAGCGGTGACGAGCACCCGACGGAAGGAGTCAATGCACCCGGCAGCGAGTTCCGGCGGCATGAACGAGGTGAGACACACGCCGACCATCTCTCGTTCCTCGCGCCCCATGAACCTGCACGCCGCCGCATTCGCCTCGACGCCGGCAAAGTCGACGATTGCGCCGTCCGAATCACGCACGGCGCTCACCACCAGAAAGGGGTCGGGCATCGCGTCGTGCGCGGCACGGAGCTTCGCCAACGCGTCATCGGTCACACTGCCTCGACTCATGGCATCTCCTCGCTCGGCCCATTCATTCCTAGATGGCAAAAGGGGGCAATCGGCCAGACGTCCGGCTCTGTCTTCGGGCCGAATGGCCCTTCCGCTCGTCGTGTTCTGTGCCAGAGGCGCTGATGACCTTCGGCCCTGGACAGCCACCGATGCAGTGAGCACAATCGGAGTGGTCGGGAGGTTACCTCGGATGAAACCAAGCAGGATCGTTGCGCTCGTGGCTGGGTGTGTGCTCGCCGCGATCGGTGCTGCGCTGTTCGCGGGTGCGGTGGGGTTCACCTGGGCCTACACCACCCAGCGCGACGACAACGGCTACTTCACCTCGCGCCGCGTGCTCGTGGAAACACCCACACCGGCGTTGCACTCCGAGCGGGTCGACCTGGGCAGCGACGAAGTACCCGACCAGTGGCCGTTCGGCAAGGGCGACCTGGCCACGGTCATGCTCGAGGCCCGTGCCGACGCAGGTGACGAGGTGTTCATCGGCATCGGCCGCACACGCGACGTCGACGCCTACCTCGACGGGATCGCCCACGACGAGGTCACCAGCATCCGGTGGAGTCGCGGCGATCGCGACGTTCGCTACCGCCGGGTCGAGGGCGTATCGGTCGCCCCAGCGCCCACCGACCAGACGTTCTGGGCCGCAACGGCCAGCGGCAGCGGGGTGCAGTCGCTGCGCTGGGAGGTGGAGGGCGGTTCGTGGTCGATCGTCGTCATGCATCCCGACGGCACCCCTGCTGTTCGCGCCGAGGTGTCGGTGGGGGTGAAGATCGGTGCGCTCATCGGAGTGCTGATCGGACTGTGGATCGCCGCCGTGCTCACCCTGGGCGGCGCCACGGCACTCATCGCCTGGGGTGCCCGCGGGTCGACGACGCCAGTCGTCAGCCCCGTCGCACCTGCGGGTGCGGAGGGCCGCTCGCCGGTGCGCCTCACCGGCACACTCGACGAACCGCTCAGCCGTGGCCTGTGGCTGGTGAAGTGGTTCTTGGCGATCCCGCACTTCATCGTTCTCGCGTTCCTCTGGCTGGCACTGACGGTCACCACGGTCATCGCCGGTATCGCCATCCTCTTCACACGCCGCTACCCGCGCTCGCTGTTCGACTTCAACGTCGGTGTGCTGCGGTGGTCGTGGCGGGTCGCGTTCTACGCCACATCGGGCATCGGCACCGACCGCTACCCACCGTTCACCCTCGCCGCGGTCGACTATCCGGCCACGCTCGAGATCGACTACCCGCCGGAACTCAACCGCTGGCTGGTGCTGGTGAAGTGGTGGCTCCTGGCGATTCCGCACTACATCGTGGTCGGTGCATTCGCCGGTGGTGGCTGGTTCGCCAGTAACGGCGACGGAGCGACGGCCGCCGGGTTCGGTCTCATCGGCTTCCTGTCGCTGGTAGCGGGCGTGATGCTGCTGTTCACGACGCGCTACCCGCGACCGCTGTTCGACTTCATCATGGGCATGAACCGCTGGGTGTTCCGCGTGGCGGCGTATGCGCTGCTGATGACCGACCGGTACCCACCGTTCCGCTTCGACGACGGCAGCACCGAACCGGCCACTGCGCTGCCACCTCCCACGGTCGACGCCACCTCATGACGCGACCTGGGCGCGAGGATTGAGGCGCGAGGATTGAGGCGCGAGGATTGAGGAGTGAACACCGTCGCCGCGCCGAACGCCATCACCGAGTTGCTGCAGCACCTCATCCGCCTCGAATGCGTGAACGACGGACGGCCCGACTCGGGCGACGAGACGCGCGCCGCCGAGGTGCTGCGTTCCGTGGTCG
>JBAXSU010000102.1:0-12806 GCA_037130535.1 Actinomycetota bacterium | reverse complement strand
GGCCCACATGCTCTGGCCTCCGCACACGGTGAGCGCCTGCCCGGTCATGTAGGTGCTCGCGTCGGATGCCAGGTACACGGCCAGGCCCTGCAGGTCGTCGGCCTCGCCCAGGCGCCGCAGCGGGATGTTCTTGCGTGCATTGGCTTCGGCCTCGGGGTTGTTCCACAACGCCTCGGCAAAGTCGGTGCGGATGAGGCCCGGGCAGATGGCGTTGGCGCGCACACCGTGTGGGCCGAGTTCGGCGGCCAGGTTGCGCACCAGAGCGATGACCGCCAGCTTCGAGATGTTGTAGGTGCCCAGCGTGAGCGACGGGGCGAATGCACCGATGCTCGACGTGATCATGATGGAGCCACTCCCCCGCTCGATCATGTCGGGCGCAACCATCTGCACCAGCCAGTGGTTGGCCTTCACGTTGGTCGACATGATCTTGTCGAACGCCTCGTCGCTGATGGCCGACATCGGCCCGTACGCGGGGTTCACACCGGCGTTGCCGATGACCACGTCGACCGGGCCGAGCCGTTCGTGCGTGGTGTCGACCAGCGCCTGCAACTGCTCCTTGTAGCCGGCGTTGCAGGCGAACGCATGGGCGCGCACCTCGCCGCACCGCTCGTTGATCGCCGCTGCGGCGATCTCGCACTGGTCGAGCTTGCGGCTCGACAGCATCACGTGTGCGCCGTGCACCGCCAACGCCTCGGCCATCGCCCGGCCCATGCCCTTCGACGCGCCCGTGAGCAGCGCCACCTTCCCCGTCAGGTCGAACAGTCCCCGTGTCATGTGCGCACCTTGGCACACGGCGCACCGGGCCTCCGAAGCGATGGCGCGTCTGGCAGGCTGGAGGGGTGACCACGCCCCGACAGCGCCGTGTCCTCGGCACCATCACCGAACCTGCCCGCCAGGTGGATGTCATCCACGACACCGATGTGCTGGTGGTCGGCTCAGGCCCTGCCGGCCTGGCCGCCGCGCTGGCCGCCGCTCGCACCGGTGTGCAGGTCACCCTGGTCGAGCGGTTCGGTTGCTATGGCGGCAACATCACCGCCGTCGGCGTCGAAGGCATGGCCTGGTATCGGCACGAGCAGACCATCGAGGCGAACGGCATCGCCCGCGAAATGGAGGACCGCGCCTACGCGATGGGAGCGGCGGTACCCGAGAGTCAGTCGCTGAGCTACGAGATCGACGCCGAGGGCTTCAAGGTGGTGGCCGACACGATGGTGGCCGAGGCTGGCATCGACGGACGGATGCATCGCAGCTTCGTGGCACCGGTGATGGAGGGCGACGGCATCGTCGGCATCATCACCGAGTCGAAGGCGGGCCGCGAGGCCATCCTCGCCCGCCGCGTCGTCGACGCCACCGGTGATGCCGATGTGGCCCACCGCGCCGGCGCGCCCACCCACCTCACCCCGCGCGAGCAGATGATGGGCGTGTCGGTGATGTTCCACCTGGCCGGCGTCGACAAGCGACGCTTCATGGAGGGCGTCGCCGCCGATCCGCAGACCTACAGCGACTGGGCCGGCAACGGTGAGTGGAACATCGAGACAAGCGGCAAGGAGGACGAGATGTTCTCGCCGTTCCTGCACAAGCCGTTCCGCGCCGCCATCGAGAGCGGCCTCATCCCGCCCGATCTCACCACCATCGCCGGTACGTGGGGCGCGGTGCACGACTCGGGCGAACTCACGTACATGAACCTCGTGCACCTCGACAACATCGACGGCACCGACCCCGACGACCTCACCCGCGGCGAGGTGGAGGGTCGCCGCCGCGCGATGTACGCCGTCGAGGCGCTGCGCCGCTACACGCCCGGCTGCGAGAACGCCCGGCTGCGCAACTTCGGCATGACGCTCGGTGTTCGCGACACCCGCAAGATCGACGCCGTCTACGACATGACCGAGCACGATGTGCGCGAACAAGCCCGCTTCGACGACTCGATCGGCATCTTTCCCGAGTTCATCGACGGCTACGGCATCCTCATCCTGCCCACCACCGGCCGCTACTTCGCCCTGCCCTACCGCAACCTGCTGCCCAAGGGCGTCGGCAACCTGCTGGTGGCGGGGCGAAGCTCGGGCGGCGACCGGGTGTCGCACGCAGCCACCCGCAACATGGCGTGCTGTGCGGTGCTGGGCCAGGGCGCCGGCATCGCTGCGGCGCTGTCGGTGAAGCATGCGCAAGCGCTCGACGGCGTCGACGTGGGGGCCATCCAGGCCGAACTCGACCGTCAGGGCGTGCGCTACCGCTGAGCCGCCATCACCACCTCACCGCCCGTTGGCGGAGGGCCTGGTGGAACACGCTGCGCGGTGTACTCGGCGGGCAGCACCGTCGCATCGGCGTCGAACGTGCCGGTGACAGTGACTTCGTAGCCCGAGCCCGCAGAGCGCACGACGGTGATGGTGAGACCCGACACGGTCACCGTGTTTCCGACGGCGACCACGTGCTGTGAGGTACCCGGTGCTCCGAATGCCTGCCCCTGGCGGCGCCACAGCGACACGCAGGCTCCTCCCACACGTTCGGTGCACTGCCGGGCGCTCTGGTCGATCAGGTGCACGGCAACTCCGGCGGAATCGAGCACCGAGTCGTAGCCCACCCGCGGTCGCGCCTCGAGGGTGAGCACCACGCCCGGCGAATCGGGGTCCTGTGCCAGCAGGATCTGCACACCCGCCTGCTGGGGTGCGACCAATTGCACCGTGGATGTGCCCGACGCATGGACTGCAGTCTCACGGTCATCGATCCATCCGGCTGCCAGTCGGTTGAACGCAATCGTCTCCTGCGGCTTGCACGGGTAGACCCAGGGACCCTTCACGCACTGCGCCCCGTTGGGTGAACCGCTCATCAGGTCGACCGGATTGTCGTACTCGTTGCCGGGGCCGATGTACGAGTGCGGCCAGTGCAGCGTGTGGCCGATCTCGTGGGCGATCACCGCCTGGTCGGGGAGCGTCACCACGGCACCGCCACCCACCCACGCTCCTCGGCTGGTGATCGATGGCGGGTCGATGAACTGGCGGCCGGTGAGACCTGGTGTGAACGACACCAACCCAGGCCCGGCGAAACCACCCCCGTAGGTGCTGTTGTCGACCGACAGCACATTCGTGTAGGTCTGTCCGGCTCCGTTCGCAGTGGTGAGAGCCTTGGCCCGTCCGAGGCACTCGTCCGGCCCCTCGCTGACGCCGAGATCGATGAATCCTTGCTGCTCGAAGACCGTGGTGTACCGGCCGCGCGACACGGTGGCGAAGAAGGGAGCGACCGTGTCGGTGGCAAACGCGACAACGGTCGACGGAGTGACCATCACCCGTTCCCTGCCGTTCGCCACGTAGAACGCATTCGTCGTGCCGACTGGCACTCGACATACCCAGACGGCAACCCGATCGGTGCCGATGGAGCGTTGCAGGGCGAGTTCGGCCACGAGCGCCGTGCCGCCGCCTGAGCTGAGCGTTGGACACGGTGTGGGTGATCCCGCAGGTGTGGTGCCGGCAAACGTGCCGAACAGGTCGACCACCAACTCCACCGTGCCGGCGAAGTTGAAGAGGTTCACCTCGCCCGCAGGGCCCACCCCCACCGTCACCAGGTTGGGCGTGGGTGCCTGACCAGCCACCATGTTCACGTTCGACGTCCCCGGCCGCGGCGAACCGGCCGGCCACACGGTGACGTAGCCCGATGCCGTCGGTGACACTGCCGTGACGTTCAACGTGACCGCCGACACCGTTTCACTGGTGGTGACGCGCAAGGTGCGCGTCTCACCCGGCCCGAGCGTGTAGCCGCACGTGCCCTCGCGGGTGTCGAGCAGCCGCGACGGTGTACCCAGCGGAGCAAACCCCCCACCGTTGTCGAACCAGCCCATGATGTCGACCACCACATGGGTGGTGCCGGCGAAGTTGAAGATCGACACCTGTCCGCCCGCGCCCACACCCACCGTCACCAGGTTCGGCACCACATCGCCCGCCACGAAGTTGAGGTTCGAGGTGCTCGGCTTGGGGCCACCGGCGGGCCACACCGTCAGGTAGCCGGCTGACGTGGGGGTCACTGCAGTGACGTTCAGCACGACGGCCGACGCCGACGACGGCACGCCGGCCACTCCGGCCACCGTTACGGAGCCGGTGGCCTGAGCACCGAGTGGCAAGCCGCTGTCGTTCGGCTCGCGGGTGTCGAGCAGGCGTACCGGAGTGATGCCGGTGAACCCGCCCGTCGTGTAGCCCATCACGTCGACCACCACGTGCACGCTGCCGGCGCTGTTGAAGATCGAGATACCGCGGCTTGCGCCCAAGCCGACGATGACAGCGTTGGGGCGCACCTGCTTGGCCACGACGTTCACGTTCGAGGTGCCCGGCTTCGGCGCACCGGCCGGCCACACCGTGAGGAAGGTGGCGGCCGTGGGGTCGACCGCCGTCACGTTCAGCGACACGGCGGTGGCCCCGGCCGGCACCACGGCCGACAGATCGAGCGTGATCGTGCTTCCTGCGCCGACCTTCCGACCCGTGTCGCCCGGCGCGCGGGTGTCGAGCACCCGCGCCGGGGTGATGGGCGTGAAGATCGGCCCGTTCGCAGCCGCACCCGGTACCGCTGTCGACCCCACCGCTGGCACGACGACGCCGAGCGCCACCAGGGCGACCAGAACCAGACGGGCCACGCGGCGGGACGGCACGGTTGTCATCCCAGCGACGCTAGGTGATGCACCAGCGCTTGCACACCGGGCTACTCGGCTCGGGGCTTCAGCATCTTGGACCGGTCGAAACGGATCGGCAGCTCGCTGCGGATCTTCGCGTCGACGGCCTCGGGGATGTGGTCGGGAAAGTGGTTGGCCAACACATCGCGCACCTTGTCGCGGGCCCGATCGAGCACCTTCGGGCGACCCACCTCGTTCCACTCCTTCGGGCTCAGCCGGTCGCCGATGGCCGGATAGATGTACTCGGTCTGCATCAGCTCCAGCGTCTGCGACGACCCGAGATAGTGCCCCGGCCCACCGATCACGGCCTTGCGCATCGTGTCGATCGACAGCGACTCGGCGGTCACCTCGATGCCCTTGATGGTGCGCTGCACCGCGCCGATGGTGTCGTTGTCGATGACGACGCCCTCGAGCGAGAAGCCGAGCAGGCTGCCGTGCATGCCGGCCGCCTCGTAGATGAGGTTCGCCCCGGCGTTGCCGACGAGCGCGTGGTTGTAGCCCTTCTCGGCACCCGACTGGGCGTCGGGCATCTTCGAGTCGCTGATGCCCGACGAGGTGCCGCCCGTGAGGTCGTAAAAGTGGGCCATCTGCCCGCAGGCCGCCGACAGCAGCGCCTGCTCGGGGCTGCCGCCCGACATGGCGCCCGAGCGCAGATCCGACACGAAGGGCCACAGACCGAAGATGGCGGGGGCACCGGGTTGGATGGCGTTCACATAGGCCAGGCCGGCCAGCACCTCGGCCACCTCCTGCACCAGCGCACCGGCCAACGCGGCGGGTGCCGTGGCGCCGGCCTGGCCGGCCGACAGCAGCAGCACCGGCATACCACCGCGCACGGCCACCTCGAGGCATCGGCAGGCGTCGGCGGCAAACTTCAGCGGCGGCACCACGAAGCAGTTGCTCTGGCTGACGAACGGGCGGGCCCGCCACTTGTCCTCGCCGCCGGCGATGTCGTGCAGCATCTTCAGCGACGCGTACAGGTGGTCGGGATGTACCCACGACGTGCCGACGTGCTTGGTGGTGCCGCTCACGCTGAGGTAGCAGGTGTTGATGTCCATCTCGGCCGGATCGGGCAGATCCCTGGGCACCACGCTGCGCTGGTAGAAGTGGATGTGCTCCATCGTGTCGACGAGACGGGCGATGTCGTAGCAGTCCTGTGTGGTCGACTCGCGGTACTCGCCGGTGTCGGGGTCGACCACGTACACCGCAGCACCGGCGGTGCCGAAGTACACCCGCTTGCCCCACGGCTCCATGTCGTGCTTGGGGTCTTGGCCGTACAGGGTGAAGTTGCGGCCGGCCATGGCCAGGGTGTCTTCGATGAGCGTGCGTGGGAACAGCAAGCGCCCCTCGTCGCTGAGGCGGCAGCCCTTGGGCAGCAGCAGGTCGAGGCACGACGGGATGGCATCGGCGATACCGATGTGCTCGAGCACGTCGAGTGCCGCCTCGTGCACCATGCGCACCTCGGCATCGGTGAGCGCGTGGTATCGGCCCGAGGTCATACCGGGGTTCACCGGGCGGACGTCGGTGGCCAGCGGGGCGGCACGCAGTGCCTTGCGGGCTTCGCGACCGCCACGGCGGCCAGGTGCTTGTAGATCGGTCATGGGAGTCTCCAGGTGCTTGCGTCGGGATCAGTAATGGGGCGGGGTGATGACCCACAGCACGCGCACCGGGCGGTTGCCGGTGTTGGCGCAGCGGTGGGCCGTGGCGCTGGGGAAGGCGAAACTGTCGCCCTGGTTCAACACGAAGTGGCGGTCGCCCACCCACAGTTCGAGTCGGCCCTCGATGACGACGCCGGCCTCGGCGCCGTCGTGGCTGTAGAACTCGCTGTCGGCGCCGGGGTGGATGGTGCTGATGAGCAGTTCGAGCGGGCCCGCCAGGTTGGGCGACAGCAGTTCCTCGGTGATGCCGAGGCCGGTGAAGGTGAGGTTGCGGCGATTGTCGGCGCGCACGATGATGTCGCGCTCGTGGGCTGGGCCCTGGTACCCGCTGTGGAAGAACCAGTTCATGTGCACGCCGAGCGTGTCGGCGATGCGCTTCAGCACGCCGATGGGTAGGCGCGACACGTCGCGCTCGATCTGGCTGAGGTAGCTCACCGAGATGCCCACTGCTGTGGCGACGTCGCTCAGGGTGCGGCCGTGAGCCTTGCGCAGTTCGCGAATGCGCCCACCGATGGGCGCGTCGGCGTCGTACTCGCCGGCGCTGGGCGGCGAGGTCGCCTCCTGCGCTGTGCTGAGGGCACGGATCGCCATCGAATCAGGCCTTCACCCGCAGGCTCTTTGGGTCGTAGAACGGCTCGAGCGACACACGCGCGGCCACCCGCTCGGCTGCCACTTCGATCTCGTAGGTACCGCCGAGCACCCACTCGCGACTGGTGATGCCCGATGGGTCGGCCACGTAACCCATGCCCAGCGAGGCGTCGACGAAGTGCCCGTACATACCCGACGTGATGCGGCCGACGAGCACCCCGTCGCGCCAGATCGGCTCGTTGTGGTACAGCAGCTTCGAGCCGTCGTGCAGCGCGAACTGGGCCAGGCGCTGACGCACACCAGCCGTGCGCTGTGGCAGCACGGCCTCGCGGCCGATGAAGCCACCCGGCTTGTCCCACGCCACCACGAACCCGAGGCCGGCCTCGAGCGGGTTCTCGTCGGGCGAGACGTCGTGACCCCAGTGGCGGTAGCCCTTCTCGAGCCGCAGCGAGTTGAGCGCGTGGTACCCGCAGTGCACCAGGCCGAACGCCGGGCCGGCGGCCACGATGGCGTCGAACACGCCGGTGGCGTACTCGGTGGGGATGTAGAGCTCCCATCCCAGTTCGCCGACGTAGGTGACGCGGCTGGCGCGCACCCGCGCGTAGCCGAGGTCGATGTGGCGCGACGTACCGAACGGGAACGCCTCGTTCGACAGGTCGTCGTGGGTGAGCGAGCTGAGCAGCGCTCGCGAGTTGGGGCCCATCACGCTGAGCACCGCGTGCGCCGAGGTGACATCCACGGCCACCGCTCGTGCATCGGCCGGGATGTGCTGCTTGAGGTAGGCGAAGTCGCGCACCTGGGTGGCTGCGGCGGTGACGACGAGGTAGCGGTCGTCGGCCTCGCGGGTGACCGTGAGGTCGGCCTCGATACCACCGCGCTCGTTGAGCCACTGGGTGTAGACGATCCGGCCAACGGGTACCGACATGTCGTTGGCACTGATGCGGTTCATCACGGCCTCGGCGTCGGGGCCCTCCACGACGAACTTGCCGAAGCTCGACTGGTCGAAGATGCCCACGGCGTTGCGCACGGCGAGGTGCTCGGCGGCGGAGTAGTCGAACCAGTTCTGGCGGCCATAGGTGTACTCGTAGCGCGGTTCCACGCCCTCGGGGGCGAACCAGTTGGTGCGTTCCCATCCGGCGGTCTCGCCGAAGCACGCGCCCTTGGCGGCCAGGCGGTCGTGCAGCGGCGAGCGACGCACCCCGCGGGCGGTGTCGGGCTGACGGAACGGCCAGTGCATCGCATACAGCAGGCCCAGCGACTCGACCGTGCGGTCGTGCAGATACTGGCGGTTGCGCTGGAACGGCATGACGCGGCGCACGTCGACGTCCCACAGGTCCATCGGCGGATGGCCGTCGACGATCCAGTCGGCAAGCACCTTGCCGGCGCCGCCCGACGACTGAATGCCGATGGAGTTGAAGCCGCAGGCCATGAACAGCCCGGCCACATCGGGCGATTCGCCGAGCAGGTAGCGGTCGTCGGGGGTGAACGCCTCGGGCCCATTGAAGAACAGGCGGATACCGGTCTCGGCCAGCAGCGGCATGCGGTGCGTGGCAGCCTCGACCAGCGGGGCGATGTGCTCGAAGTCTTCCGGCAGCGAGTCGAAGCAGAACGACTCGGGGATGCCCTTCATGCCCCACGGCTTGGCCACCGGCTCGAACCAACCCACCAACAGCTTGCCGGCGTCTTCCTTGAAGTAGCCGCAGCCATCTTGGTCGCGCAGCACCGGCATGGTGGGCGAGATGCCCTCGACGCCTTCGGTGACGATGTAGAAGTGCTCGGCCGCGTGCAGCGGCACCGTGGCGCCCACTGCGTCGCCGAGTTCGCGACCCCACATGCCGGCCGCGTTCACCACGGCGTCGGCACGGATCTCGCCCTGCTCGCCGTCGACGCTGTAGGCCACGCCCACGGCGCGGCCACCTTCCACGATGATGCGGTCGACCTTCACGTTCTCGGCGATGCGCACCCCGTGGGCACGCGCGCCCTTGGCGAGCGCCTGGGTGGTGTCGATGGGGTTGGTGATGCCGTCGCCGGGCAGGTGCACGGCACCGACGAGGTCGTCGATCCGCGACAGCGGCACGAGTTCCTTCACATCGGCCGGGGTGATGATGTTCACCTCGAGGCCGAAGCAGCGGGCCATGCTGGCGCCGCGCTTGAGTTCTTCGAAGCGCTCCTCGTTGGGGGCGATGGCCACCGAGCCGCGCTGCTGGAAGCCCGTTGCCTGCCCGGTCTCGGCCTCGAGCGTGGCGAACAGGTTGGTGGTGTACTGCGCCAGACGCGTGAGGTTGTGCGTGGCGCGCAACTGGCCCACCAGACCGGCCGCGTGCCAGGTGGTGCCGCAGGTGAGTTGCTTGCGCTCGAGCAGCACCACATCGGTGACCCCACGCTTGGCGAGGTGATAGGCGACGCTGCAGCCGACGATGCCGCCACCGACGATGACGACGCGTGCGTTGCTGGGCAGATCGGTCATGGAGGTTCCCCTGCGAAGGCGTTCGACGTGACGGACTCGTCGGCCGCTGTGAAATTTCGTCTATCTTTACACAGACCGGTGGTGCACATGCCACGCCGACCCACACAGGGTCGGGTGTACAAGGGGGCTGCAGTGAGCGAACAGGCACGGATCGTCGTCATCGGCGGAGGCATCGCGGGGGTGAGCGTTGCCTACCACCTGGCGTTGATGGGCTGCACCGACGTGTTGCTGCTCGAGCGCGACGAACTCACGTCGGGCTCCACGTGGCACGCGGCCGGCAACGTGCCCACCTACAGCACGTCGTGGAGCGCGATGAAGGCGCAGAGCTACACCGCCGCGCTGTACCGCGAACTGGCCGAAGAGTTCCCGATCAACTACCACGTCACCGGTTCGGTGCGCCTGGCCCACAGCGAGGAACGCCTCGCCGAGTTCCGCCACGTCACCTCCATGGCCAACGCCCAGGGCATGGGCTACGACATGCTCACCCCGGCGCAACTGCAGGAGATCTACCCCCTCGTCGAAACCCACGACCTCGTGGGCGCACTGTGGGACCCGCTCGACGGCGACATCGACCCGTCGCAGGTCACCCAGGCCCTCGCCACCCGCACCCGCACCATGGGCGGCCGCATCCGCCGCTACGAGCGCGTCATCGGCCTCGAGCAGCAGCCCAACCACCACTGGGTCGTCACCAGCCGCACCAAGAACGGCGACATCAACGTCATCGAATGCGAGATCGTCGTCAACGCCGCCGGCTACCGCGCCGGTGAGGTGATGGCCCTGCTCGGCCGTCACCACCCCATCGCGCAGATGTCGCACCAGTACTACGTCACCGACGAGATCCCCGAACTCGCCGCCCGCAGCACGCCGCTGCCGCTGCTGCGCGACCCCGACACCAGCTACTACCTCCGCCAAGAGCGCAACAGCTACATCCTCGGGCCCTACGAGTGGAAGAGCACGGCGATGTGGCTCGACGGCATCCCCGACGAGTTCGCCAACATGCTGTGGTCGGAAGACCTCGAGCGCCTGGAACCGCAGATCCTCGACGCCGGCGAGCGCGTGCCGGTGCTCGGCGAAGCCGGTATCGCCCGCGTCGTGAACGGCCCTATCCCCTACGCCCCCGACGGCTACCCCTACCTCGGGCCCGAGCGCGGCCTGCGCAACTTCTTCCACTGCAACACGTTCAGTTTCGGCATCGCCCAGGGCGGCGGCGCCGGCAAGCTGATGGCCGAGTGGATCCTCGAGGGCCGACCCGGCTTCGACGTGTGGGGCTGGGACCGCCGCCGCTACAAGGACTACGCCACCACCGAGTACACCATCGCCAAGGCGCTCGAGCTGTACCAGCACGAGTACGCGATGGGCTTCCCCAACAAGGAGTGGCCGGCCGGCCGCCCCGGTTGGGTGTCGCCGCTGTACGACACACTGGCAGCCAAGGGCGCGCACTTCGGCCAGCGCGGCGGCTGGGAGCGACCCACCTGGTTCGATGCCACCGGCCAGGTTCCGGTCGACGACTACTCGTTCTTCCGCACCCAGGCCTGGCGCGGCCCGGTGGCCACCGAGTGCGAGGCGGTGCGCAACCGCGTCGGCATCCTCGACATGCCGGGCTTCACCAAGATCGAGGTGAACGGCCCGGGTGCCTCCGCGTACCTCGACCATCTGCTGTGCACCAAGCTGCCCCGCCCGGGCCGCATCACCCTGGCCTACGCGCTGCTGTCCGACGGCAAGATCCTCAGCGAGTTCACGGTGGCGAAGCTGGCCGACGACCACTTCTATCTGGTGGGCGCGGCGGGCGCCGAGTGGCACGACCTCGACGTGCTCGAGGCCGCGCTGCCCACCGACGGCTCGGTCACCCTCACCAACATCAGCAAGGACTACGGCTCGCTGGTGCTGGTGGGCCCGCACGCCCGCGACGTGCTGACGCAGGTCACCTCCACCCCGCTCGACAACACGGCGTTCCCGTGGCTCAGCGTCCGCGACATCGACACCGCGGTGGGCAGCGTGCGCACCCTGCGTGTCGGTTACGTGGGCGAACTGGGCTGGGAACTCCACGCCGCGAACGACCAGTTGGTGGCGCTGTACCACGCCCTGTGGGCGGCCGGCGAACAGTACGGCATCGCCGACTTCGGCATCTACGCCGTCGACAGCCTGCGCCTCGACAAGGGCTACCGCGGCTGGAAGGGCGACATCGAGATCGGCTTCTCGCCGTTCGACGCGTCGCTCGACCGGTTCGTCGATCTCACCAAGGACGACTTCGTCGGCAAGGCCGCGCTGGTGGCCGAGCAGGCCGCCGGGTCGCCGTGGCGATTCGTCAGCATGACGCTCGACGAACCCGGTGTGGCCGACGCCCCCGCCCTGTCGAGCATCTTCGACGGCGACGAGCGCATCGGCCTGGTCACCTCGGGCGGCTGGAGCTTCACCCTCGGCCAGAGCATCGCCATCGGCTATGTGCGCCCGCAGTACGAGGCACCTGGCACGAAGCTCACCGTGCTCGTCCAGGGAGTCCGCTGCGCCGCCACCGTGGGCACCGAACCCCTCTACGACCCCACCAACGCCCGCCTCCGCGCCTGACCCGACTGCCCCCACCCAGCGCCCCGACCCAACGCCCAAACCTGGCGCGATGAGCAACATGCGCACCTGCTGCGCAACTCGCTCATCGCGCCCGGCCCAGCGCCCAGCGCGATGAGCAACGTGCGCACCTGCTGCGCAACTCGCTCATCGCGCCGGGGACTGCAGGCCTGTCAGCGGGGGATGATGGTGCCGATGTTCATGATGCCGTGCGGGTCGAACGCGTGCTTCAGCGCCTCGAGCATCGGGAACGACGTGCCGTACTCGTCGCGCACCCAGCGGGCCCGGGCCTTGCCGATGCCGTGGTGGTGCACGATCGACCCCCCGTAGCGCAGCGTCTCTTCCATGATGATCGTGATGATCGGGAAGTAGTACTTGTCGTTCTCTTCCTCGGGTTCGCAGTCGATGAGGTCGTAGAAGTAGTTGAAGTACATGTTCGTGCCGTTGATGTAGCTGTGCGACGAGTGGCCGCCCAGCAACGTGATGCCGTTGATCTCGGCACGGATGCGCGGGATGACGGCTTCGTAGATGTCGTTGATCGAGCTCCAGTCGGCAGAGATCTCGGTGGTGCGGTTCACGTTGCGAGTGGTGCGGATGCGCTCGTCCTCGCGGGTCACCTTGTCGGGGCCCCACACGAGGTCGTTGAACCACTCCTCGATGTGCGCCGGGTCGACCGGGGTGAGGCCCGGGTACTTGGCGACGAGTTCGTGGATGCCGTCGGCCGTGGCCCGGGTGATACCGGCGTTGCCCTCGGCCATGAACAGCAGGATGCAGTCGTCGGGCTGAGCGAAGTGCGAGAAGTGCAGCTGGCCGTCCTCGAAGTCGTACAGGCGGGCGACCGACGGGTGGTAGCCCGCGACCATCACCTCGCGCAGTGCCTCGAACC
>JBAXSU010000101.1:0-12810 GCA_037130535.1 Actinomycetota bacterium | reverse complement strand
GCCGTGAAGATGACCTCGATGGTGTGCATGTAGGCCTCGATGTCGAAGGCGTCGTCGCCCACCGAGTCGAGGTCGAGGTACTGCAGCAGGTTGATCGAGGCCAGGTTGCATGCCGAGTTGTCGAGGTGCATGTACTCGCTGCACGGGTTCGAGCCGTTGATGCGGCCCGTGGCGTGCGCGGTGTGCCACTTGTTGATGGTGGTGTCGAACTGCAGGCCCGGGTCGGCGCACTCCCACGAGGCCGTGGCAATCTGACGCCACAGGTCGCGGGCGCGCACGGTGCGCACCGGGGTGCCATCGGTGACGGCGTTGAGATTCCAGTCGGTGTCTTCGACGACGGCCTGCATGAAGTCGTCGGTGATACGCACCGAGTTGTTGGCGTTCTGGTACTGGATGCTGAACGAGTCGGAGCCGTCGAGGTCCATGTCGAAGCCGGCGTCGCGCAGCACACGGGCCTTGCGCTCTTCTTTGGCCTTGCACCACACGAACTCTTCGACGTCGGGGTGGTCGACGTTGAGGATGACCATCTTGGCGGCACGACGGGTCTTGCCACCGCTCTTGATGGTGCCGGCCGAGGCATCGGCGCCTCGCATGAAGCTGACCGGGCCGCTCGCGGTGCCGCCGCCGTTGAGCAGCTCGTAGCTGGAACGGATCTTCGACAGGTTCACACCAGCGCCCGAGCCACCCTTGAAGATGACGCCCTCTTCGCGGTACCAGTTGAGGATCGAGTTCATCTTGTCGTCGACCGACAAGATGAAGCAGGCGCTGGCCTGCTGGGGCACACCCTTCACACCGATGTTGAACCACACCGGGCTGTTGAAGGCGGCGCGCTGGGTGACGAGGATGAACTTCAGCTCGTTGCGGAACGCCTCGGCCTCGGTGTCGTCGGCGAAGTAGCCGCCCTCGATGCCCCAGGTGGCGATGGTTTCGGCCACGCGGTCGATGACCTGGCGCAGCGACGTCTCGCGCTCGGGAGTACCGAGGCTGCCGCGGAAGTACTTCTGGGCAACGATGTTCGTGGCGTTCAGCGACCACGAGGCCGGGAACTCGACACCGAGCTGCTCGAAGGCCACCGAGCCGTCTTTCCAGTTGCTGATGCGGGCATCGCGACGCTCCCAGACGACCTGGTCGTAGGGGTGGACACCGGGCGACGTGAAGTGCCGCTTGATACCGATGGAAAGGCGTTCGGGCGCCAGAGACATGAGAACTCCCAGAAGTTGAAACAGAGACGATGACGACACACACCAGCAACACACTCCGGCGCTGCACACCACAAGATGTGGTGGCTGGCCGGCCCCCTCGACGGCAGCCACCACAAGAGGTTGGAGGATTACAGCATTGTAGTTACAGGGCTGTCAAACATTGCCGAAGGGTTTTCTGCGGACGAATGTCACCTTTGCTCGCTTCGTGTTCACCGGCTGTTACGGAGTGTGGGAGAGCGTCTGGAGGTGTCACGCAGCGTGGCGAACGGTGCGAGATCGCAGGTTTGAGAGCGGATCCCTCCAGGTCCCGAGGTCGATACCTCCCCCAGGCTCTGTCCGTCCGCGTCACGCACCGTCGCCAACTGCGTGGGCGACCCTAGGTGCGCCTGCCTGTGGGCAGGAAGAGGGAGAACCCTGTGAATTTCGCGGTGGACAACGGTGGACAGCCTGTGGGAACTGGGGACAGCCGCGGGATCAGAGCACTGGGTCAGAGGGCAGCGACAGTGACCGGGATGCCGTTCAGCACCGAGGTACCCGACAACGGGTCCATCGCGTCGTGGTCGGCGAGCACGTTGCTGTTCACCCCGGCGCGTTCGGCAGCCACCCGCAGTCGGGTGTCGGGGCGGTCGTGGCCCCACCCATGAGGCAGGCTCACCACACCCGGGCGCACTTCGTCGGTGACCACCACGGGGGCGTCGACGGTGCCCACCCGGCTCGTCACCCGGGCATGCCCTCCGTCGGCCAGACCGAGGCGGGCTGCGTCGTCGGGGTGCACGTGCAGCGTGCAGCGCGGTTTGCCCTTCACCAGCACCTCGATGTTGTGCATCCACGAGTTGTTGCTGCGCAGATCGCGACGACCCACCAGTACCAGGCCGCGAGCAGCCAAGCTGTCGGCGGTGTCGGCCAGACGATCGAGGTCGGCTACCAGCACCGGGTGGTCGAGCTCGATCGTCCCCGACGGTGTGCGCAGGATCTCTGGGAGGCGGGGCTGCAGTGGGCCGTAGTCGACCCCGTGCGGGTTCGCCAGCAGCACGTCGAGGCTCGCTGCCGGACGTTCGCCGTCGGGTGTCGTCACCGTGTCGCGGGCCCCGAAGGCGGCCCCGAACGGGCCGGTCTGCAGCATCACGTCGAGCAGGCGCTCCGGACCGCGTCGCCCGCTCGCCGCCAGCGCCTCGAGGATCTCATCGACATTGCGGTCGTGGATGGGTGACGACGGATCGGCCACCGACGAGCGCACCATCGCTGCGACTGCCAGGTCGTCGGCCGCCGATACGTCGGCATCGGCCCCCAGGCCCTGGGCCAGCAGGCCGATCTTGGCGAGGATCTCCCATTCGTCGGGCTGCCCCTCGTCGAGCGGCAGCACCGGCTCGCTGTAGTTGGCGACGTTGCGGATGCCGAACTGCAGCAACAGCAGGTCGTAGTGGCCGCGCTGCAGCTGCGAGGGGCTGGGTAGCACCACATCGGCGTGCCGGGTTGTCTCGTTCAGGTAGATGTCGACGCTGACCATGAACTCGAGCTGCTCGAGGGCAGCATCGAGTTGCACCGAGTGCGGCGTCGACAGCACCGGGTTGCCGGCCACGGTGACCAGGGCGCGCAACTGGCCCTCGCCCGGGGTGGTGATCTCGTCGGCCAACGTGCCCACCGGGTACTCGCCCATCACCTCGGGCAGGCCCTTCACCCGGGTGTGGCCGCGACCCGTCGTGAACCCCGACCCGCTCCCCGACCTGCCGCGGGTGCTGGCACCCCCGGCTACCGGCATCGCGAACATCGAGCCGCCCGGACGGTCGAGGTTGCCGGTGGCGATGTTGACGACGTCGATGAGCCACGAGGTGGTGGTACCGAACTCGGTGGTGGTGGTGCCGATGCGCCCGTACACCGCGGCCGACGGCGCCGCAGCCAGTTCGCGCGCCACCGTGCGGATCTCATCCGCGTCGAGCCCGGTGGCCGCGGCCACCGACTCGGGCGTGAAGCGGGCACAGGCAGCGAGCACGGTGTCGAGACCGCGCAGGTGGGCCGCCACGTGTTCGCCAACGGCGACCAGGCCTTCCTCGGCCAGCACCGCAACGATCGAGGCGAGGAACAGCGCATCGGTGCCGGGCCGGATGGGCAGCCAGCGATCAGCCTCTTCCGCGGTGCGGCTTCGGCGTGGATCGACCACCACCAGTCGGCCGCCGCGTTCCCGGATCGCCTCGATCCGGCCCGGGAAGTCGGGTGCTGTGCAGAGACTGCCGTTCGACGCATACGGGTTGGCCCCGATGACGACGAGGTAGTCGGTGCGATCGAGGTCGGGCACCGGCACCGACACCGGCGTGCCGAACACGTAGCCGGCGGCCACCTGGCGGGGCATCTGGTCGACTGTCGACGCGCTGTAGCGCTGACGGGTGCCGATGCCCTGCAGCAGCGACCGGTTGAACGTCATCGCCGACAGGCTGTGCGCACTGGGGTTGCCGAGGTACACCGCCACCGACTCGCGCCCGTGCCGCTCGATCACGCCGCGCAGCCCCTGTTCGACCTCGGCCCACGCGTCGGCCCAGTCGACCTCGACATGCACTCCCCCGCGCTTCACCAGCGGCCGGCGCACCCGATCGGGGTCGTCGTGCAGTTGCTTGAGGGTGGAGCCCTTCGGGCAGATGTAGCCGTGGCTGAACACGTCGTCGCGGTCGCCACGGATGCGCACCACCTGCGGTCCGCGCACCGACACCTCCAGGCCGCAGCCCGCCTCGCACAGCGGACAGGTTCGGTACGCGGTGCGGGTGTCGGCTGCTGCGATGACGTGGTCGGTTGGCATGACTGGCATCATCGCACCCATGCGTCGCCTGCATCCGTACCCGGCCGACCACGTCACCGTTGCCGATGCGTACGGCATCGACCGTCCGCGACCCGTCAACCGGCCATGGCTCGGCCTGTGCATGGTGTCGAGTCTCGACGGCACCACGGTGGTGGAGGGCAACTCGCGCGCCCTGTCGAGCGAAGCCGACCTGGCGGTGCTGCTGGGTCTGCGGCGCCTGGCCGACATGATGCTGGTGGGCGCCGCCACCGTGCGCATCGAGGGGTACGGCCCACCCAGCAAGCCGGGCCAGCGGGTGGGCGTGGTGTCACGGAGCGGCGACCTCGACTACTCGAGCGCCCTGTTCACCAGCGGCGCAGGGTTCGTCATCTTGCCGGTCGACGCCCCCGAGGTACCCGTCGACACCATTCGCGCCGGGCACGGCTCGGTCGATCTGGCCGCCGCACTCGAACAACTCGACGCCGACTTCATCCAGGTGGAAGGGGGCGCCGTGCTGAACGCCGCCCTGGCGGAAGCCGACCTGATCGACGAGTTGAACCTCACTGTGTCGCCGCTCGTGTGCGGTGGCAGCGGGCCGCGCGTCACCTCGGGCGCGCTGCCACTGCTGAACCGGATGGACCTCGCCCACGTGCTCGAGGACGACGGGTTCTTGTTCACCCGCTACGTGCGGGCCCGACCGGCGGGCTGAACCAGGTCAGTCCGGGTTCGCCTGCAACTTCTTCAGCAGCACCAGTTCGCGTTGGAAGTCGGCCGCCGCGTCGAAGCCCTTGTAGACGCTGGCGAAGCGGAGGTACACCACCTCGTCGAGGCTGCGCAGCCGCTCGAGCACGGCCCGGCCGACGGTCTGGGTGGTGATCTCGTTGCCCACCAGTCGCATCTCGTCCTCGACATCTTCCGCCAACTGCTCGAACGCATCTGGAGCCACGGGACGACCCTTGGCCGCTGCCGCGACGCCGGACACGATCTTTGCCCGGTCGAACGGCTGACGCACACCGTTCGATTTCAGCACCACCAACGGCACCTCTTCGATGCGTTCGTAGGTGGTGAACCGCTGGTTGCACTGCAGGCACGAGCGCCGACGACGGATGGACGCGCCCTCATCGGCCTCTCGCGAGTCGATGACCTTGGAGTCGTTGGCCTGACAGGACGGGCATCGCATGCGCTGCCCACGCTACTCGCCGCCTTCTACGGCAGCACGATCTGCTGGCCCGTCTGGATGGTGGCGCCGCCGTTCACCTCGACGAGCAGGTCGACGTAGTCGGTCTGGCTGAGCGCACCGTGGAACTGGGCGGCGAGCGCCCAGAGGGTGTCGCCCGGTTGCACCAGATAGGTGCGCATCGAACCAGTCGTGCTGCCGTGGTCGGCACGGCCGGAGGTGGCGGCCAGTCCGACCACGCCGACCAACGACAGCACGAACGCCGCCAGCACCAGACGACGACGCCGATACGTCGACCTGCTGGGGGTAGGTGTGGCGTACCGGGTGGGGACCCGGACGACGAATCCGTCGGCTGCCCGACGGGTGACCACCGGGGAACGCCGTGCGAGTGCCTGGTGCTGGGGAGCGGGGATGAATGCTGCAGACATCGGAAACCTCGTTTGAGACAGCGGACCTGACCGCACCTGACGAACGCTTGTTCGGCAGTATGGACGAACAGTCGTTCGGTTGTCAACCTCGGAATCGAACATATGTTGCCGAACGGGTGTTTGACCGCCTCACCGAACGCGTGTACGCTGCCGCCCATGTCTGAACAGCTCACCGCCCGCCAGCGCGGCATCCTCGACGTGATCGAAACCAGCATGCGCGAGCGCGGCTATCCGCCCAGCGTGCGCGAGATCGGCGAGGCGGTCGGCCTCACCTCCCCCTCCACGGTGCACACCCACCTGGCATCGCTCGAGCGCATGGGCTACCTGCGCCGCGACCCCACCAAGCCCCGCGCCATCGAGGTGCGGTTCGACCCCAACTCGGGTGTCGCCATCGAGCGCCGCCCGGTTCGCCACGTGCCGCTGGTGGGCGATGTCGCCGCCGGGTCGAACGTGTTGGCCCAGGAGAACGTCGAAGAGGTGCTGCCCCTGCCGGAAGACTTCGTGGGCGACGGCGACCTGTTCATGCTGCGAGTGCGCGGCGACTCGATGATCGAGATGGGCATCCTCGACGGCGACTTCGTCGTCGCCCGCGCCCAGGTCACGGCCGACAATGGTGATGTGGTCGTGGCCGGTATCCCGAACGAGGAGGCCACGGTGAAGACCTACAAGCGCAGCGGCAGCACCGTCACGCTGGTGCCGTCGAACGCCCGTCTCAAGCCGATGGTGTTCGACGCAGGCGAGGTCACCGTGTTCGGCAAGGTCGTCACGGTGATGCGCCGCCTCTGAGCGGGGCCGGTCGCATCTCGGCCTACGCACGACCGTGCACACGGGCCCCCGAGCGGGCCTTGAGCGCTACGGGACAGCCACGTTCTGGCAACATGACGACGTGCGAATCATGCGACGAGTTGTGGTCTTCGATGCCAGCGATCTTGTTGGCGAGAGCGCCTTCTGGGCCGGAATGCTCGACGGTCGAGTGCTGGCCGACGACGACTTCCACTGTGTCTTCGATGCCGAAGATCGCTGGGTCATCGGGGTGCAGCTCGCCCCGAACCATCAGCCTCCCGACTGGCCCAACGGCAATCCGCAACAGGTCCACCTGGACCTCCATGTGGACGATCCTTCCGTAGCACACGCCAAGGCCCTCGCTCTTGGCGCTCGCCTCCTGAGGGCCGCCGAGGACCTCGATGCGCCCGAAGGCCACCAGGTCTACGCAGACCCCGCGGGTCACCCCTTCTGTATCGGCTGGGGTCAGCCCGACGACGAAGCAGTTCGCAACTTCCTTCGCAAGACCCCCAATCCCTAGCTTCGCACTGGCGTTACGGTCTCGCGATTTTGCCGCGGAGAGACAGAGCGGATCGGCAGCGGCCAGGGACGCTCGCTCCGAACGGGGAACGAGATCAGTTCGTCGGCGGAGCTGGCCATTGACCGCCCTGTGGCGGTTGCGAGGGCAGCACCTCGGTGGGCGGCGCAAACGGCGAGGGCGGCACGGTTGGCTGCTGCACGGTCGGTGGCTGAACCGGGGGCGCCTGGACGGGCGGCATCTGCACCGGCGGCATCGGGGCAGCGGGGGCCGAGGGCGTGTACACGTCGTAGCCCGGCATGCCTGCGGCGCGCGCCGCGGGTGCAGCAGCTGGTGCCGCCGGGGCCATGGGCTGACCGTTGCCACGGCGCATGGCGAGCACCAGCATCAACAGACCCACCACCACCCCGGCACCGATGGCGATGAAGCCACCAACACGCAGCGAGCCCACGGCGTCGGCCGGGTCCTTACCCACGGCGACGACCACCTCGGCCTCGGCCGACGACGCCGTGAGTACGTACTCGCCCGGCGCAGAGATGGTGACCGTACCCACCGACTCGCCTGCGTAGATACCCCGCTCGTAACTCTTCGACCGATCACGCGACACGCCGACCTCGGTGCCACTGCTGTCGGTGAGGATGATGTCGACATCGGGTGCGTCGGCGCCCGCGTAGGCATAGCTGCGATTGGCGTTGGGGCAGTCGCCATCGAGAGCGCCCACCTTGCCCTTGGTCTCGACGAACAGCACGAACGTGCCGGTGTCGGCGAAGTCGAGGGTCGTGGCACAGCCGATCGGTGCCCGGGCGAGGTCTTCGACCGCCTTGTCGTGACGGTTGTCGGCGAGCAGCAGCATGACGATGCCGCCGGCCACACCGGCGAGCAGCACGAACACCGCGGCGGCGACGGCACCCGAACGCGACTGGCGAGGCGACGGCGACACCAGCGGTGGCTGCTGCGCGCCGTACGGCTGATACGGGGCACCGGGCCCGGACTGGTAGGACGGATTGGACATCACTGCACCCCTAGTCGACGAGCGATCAACTCGATCCGGTCGTCAGGTTGTACCACGGCCACGCGCACGTTGTTGGCACCCCCGGCCCCATAGAAGTCGCCCGGGCTCACCAAGGCGCCGCCCGAAGTCGCCAATCGCTCGGCGAAGGCCCATCCGTCGCCGGCGTCGAACCACAGGTAGAAGCCGCCTCGCGGCTGTTCGATGGCGATGCCCGACCAGGCGCCGAGGATGGTTGCGGCACGCTCGAGACGGCGCCTATAGCGATCGCGTTGCTCGGTGACGTGGCGGTCGTCGGCCAATGCTGCAGCACCGGCGGCCTGGGCCGGCCCGGGCACGAGCATGCCGACGTGCTTGCGTACTTCCTTCAGGTAGTCGACGAGTTCAGCATCGCCCGCATAGAAACCCACCCGCAGACCGGCCAGGTTCGAGCGCTTCGACAGCGAGTGCACCGCCACGACGCCGTCGAGTCCACCCTCGAGGATGGTGCGCGCCGGGCCGTCCCAGGTGAACTCGACGTAGCACTCGTCGCTGAACACCGGCACGCCGTGACGACGTCCCCAGGCCGCAGCGGCATCGAGGTCGTCGAGCGCTCCCGTCGGGTTCGACGGGCTGTTCACCCACAGCATCAGTGCCCGCGCCGCGTCGGCCGGGTCGATGGCCGACAGATCGAGGCCACCGTCGGCCGCCATGGGCACCGCCACCGGTCGGCACCCGGCCAGGACGGCACCCATCTCGTAGGTGGGGTACGCCACGGCGGGGTACAGCACGGTGTCGCGCGACGGAGTACGCAGCCGCAGATAGTGCGGTGTGGTGGCGACGAACTCCTTGGTTCCCACACAGGCGGCGATCTGCGCCGTAGGCACATCGATGCCGAAGCGACGGTCGATCCAGGCCTGGATGGCGTTGCGCAGCGCGGGTGTGCCGATGCTGGGCGGATAGCCGCGCTCGCTGTTCGACGAGGCGAGCGCCGCGAGCACGACCGCCGGCGGCGGATCGCAGGGGGTGCCGATCGACAGGTCGACGATGCCACCGTCGAACTGGGCCCCGAGCGCCGCAAAGCGATCGAGCCGGTCGTAGGGGTACGGAGGTGGGACGAAGCCCTCGGGCTGGCTCATGGTGGTGTCATCCTGCCCGATGAACGCTGCCCGGCGCGAGATCGGCCGGGTTCACCGAGCAGCGCTGTCGACGATGAACTCAGCGAGCCGGCCGGCAGAGGCGCCGGCGAGGCGGGCCCTGATGCGCAGGCCTGCATCGTCGTTCGCCGTCGACACCACCTCACCCTCTCGGTGGATGGCTGCGACCACGTCGCCGCGCTCGTAGGGCACGAGGAGTTCCACCACGGTGCCCAGCGCGCGGAGCCGATCGGCCAGCACCGTGAGGAACTGGTCGATGCCGTCGCCGGTGGCGGCGCTGATGGCGACCGACCCTTCGTGCTCGGCCACCAACTCGGCCGCCACATCGGGAGCGAGATCGGCCTTGTTGAACACCAACAGCTCGGTCACGCCTCGCGCATCGATCTCGTCGAGCACCACATGCACCGCATCGATCTGCCCCTCCGGATCGGGGGCCGAGGCATCGACCACATGCACCAGGAAGTCGGCGGTGCGGGCCACCTCGAGCGTGCTCTTGAACGCCTCGATCAGGCCATGCGGCAGGCGGCGCACGAACCCGACGGTGTCGGTGAGCAGCACCGGTTCACCGCCGGGCAGAGCCAGTCGGCGTGTGGTGGGGTCGAGTGTGGCGAAGAGCCGGTCCTCCACCAGTACCCCGGCGCGGGTGAGGCGGTTCAGCAGCGTCGACTTGCCGGCATTGGTGTAACCGACGATCGTGACCGCTCCCAGGCCGCTGCGCGTGCGGCCCTTGCGCTGCAGCTCGCGGGTGTGGCCCAACTCGCGCAGTTCGCGTTCGAGGGTGGCGATGCGATTCTTGATGCGCCGCCGGTCGACTTCGAGCTTGGTCTCGCCTCCGCCGAAGCGACTGCCCACACCACCGCGCTGCTGCGACATCTTGGCGTTGGCACCTCGCCGAAGTCGCGGCAACCGGTAGCGCAGCAGCGCCAGCTCGACCTGGGCCTTACCCTCCAGGGTGTGGGCGTTCTGGGCGAAGATGTCGAGGATGACCGCGGTGCGGTCGATGGCCGTGCGGCCGAGCAACTTCTCGAGGTTGTACTGCTGGGCCGGGGCGAGGTCGTTGTCGAACACCACCGTGTCGGCATCGACCTCGAGGCACAGGTCCTTCAACTCGTCGGCCTTGCCCTTGCCGATGTACCAGGTGTGGTCGGGGTGGTCGCGGCGCTGCACCAGCCGACCGACCTCGTCGGCACCTGCAGTGTCGATGAGCAGTGCCAGTTCGTCGAGACCCGCCTCGGTGTCGTGCTCGGTGTGACCCGGCAAGGTGACGCCCACCAGCACGATGCGCTCGCGCTTGGTGCGCTCGATCAGCGTGGAGCCGAGCGCTTCCTGGTAGGGGGATGTCATCGGGCGGGCCTCATACGGTGGTGCGGAGCAGATCGGATTGGTCGAGTTCGACGGTGATGGCGGCAACGAACACGGCGGGTCCGACGAGGGTGACCTGGCCGGGAACGGGATCGTGCAACCGCACCATGGCACTTCCGCCGTCCATGTGCACGAGGATTTCGGCTGCCGCCGACGGGACCAGTCCCCAGGCAGCCGCCGCCCACGCGCTGGCGCAAGCGCCGGTGCCGCACGCCTCGGTCAGTCCGGCACCGCGCTCGTGCACCCGCATGGTGATGGCGTCGGGCTCGGGACCGGGTTCGACGATCTCGAGGTTGGTGCCCGGCACGGCCCGGCCGAGGGTGAGCAGGTCGACCGCTCGTACGTCGTCGACTCCCACCACGGTGTGCGGGTTGCCGACGCTGAGGTGTGCCACGGGCCGGTCGGGATGGGCGCCGATTGCGTCCCAGCCCTCAGGTGCACCGATGGCGACGATCGAGCCCATCTCGACGCTGGCCGAGATGGTGTCGGGACGGTCGGTGCCGCTGAGAGCGACGATGCGCGGCCCGGCGCCAGTGAGGATGCGCTGAGGTCCGAGATGGCCGTCGCGGCGAGCCACGGCCTGGGCAAAGCAACGGATGCCGTTGCCGCTCATCTCGGCCACCGAGCCATCGGCGTTGTACAGGGTCATCGTGGCGGTGAACCCTTCGGCCGAGCCCACCACGAGCAGGCCGTCGGCACCAACGCCACGGCGCCGGTCGCACACGGCGCGAGCAACGGCGGCACGGTCGACAGCATCGGCCAGTTGCTCGTCGGCCACCACCAGGAAGTCGTTCCCCCACCCGTGATGCTTGGTGAGATCGAGCTTCATCCGACGAGGGCCCTCCTGATGACCGGTACGACCTCGGCGACCGGGTCGGCATCGACGCCGATCCACTGTATGCGTGGGTCGCGGCGGAACCACCGCTCCTGGCGCACGGCGAACTGCCGGGTGCGCACGATCACCTGCTCGACCGCCTCGTCGAGACTGCAGCGCCCCTCGAGGTGATCGATCAGTTCCTTGTAGCCGAGCGCCTGCGCCGCGGTGCGCGACAGTCGACCCGCAGCGTGCAGGGCTTCCACTTCGGCCAGCAGGCCGGCCGCCATCATCCGGTGCACCCGGGTGGCGATGCGCTCGGCCAGCACGTCGCGCGACCAGCGCAGTCCGAACTGGCGATAGCGAGTGCCCCCGTACGAGTCGAGGCCCGGACCGTACGAACTGAACAATCGCCGCCCACCGAGGCACACTTCGAGCGCCCGCACGATGCGACGCCCGTTCGACGGCTCGATCTTCGCCGCTGCCGCCGGATCGAGCAGCGTCAATTCGGAGTGCAGCGCCAGCGGGCCCTCGGCAGCGAGTCGCCGCTCGAGGCGGTCACGCACCTCGGGCCAGGTGCCGGGTATCTCCATCGGGTCGGTGAGAATCCGGAGGTACAACCCTGTGCCGGCCACCACCAGCGGCAGGCGTTCGGCCGACTCGATCGATGCCACGGCATCGGCGGCCACCGCTGCGAACTCGGCAACGGTGAAGTCGCGGGTGGGGTCGACGAGATCGAGGCAATGATGAACCACCTCGGCCCGGTCGGCGGCCGAGGGCTTGGCTGTGCCGATGTCCATACCCCGGTACACCTGCATCGCATCGACCGCCACGATCTCTGCCGTCTGCGGCACGGACCAACCGCCGCTCTCGCGCGCCAGCGCCATCGCCACATCACTCTTGCCGCTGGCCGTGGGGCCGAGGACGACGACCGGAGTGCTCACACCACCACGACGTCGAGGCGGCGCTTGTGCGTGGGTTCGCTGATGACGTCGACGAGTTCGCCGGTGAGGTGGTGCGGCGCGGCACCCGTCACCTCGACAGTCGCATAGGCACCGGTGCGCACCGGCTGGCCCGGGCGGAAGTGGACGAGTTTGTTCTGGCGGGTGCGGCCCGTCAACACGCCCGGGTCCTTGCGGCTCGGCCCTTCGACGAGCACCTCTTCGATACGCCCGATGCGGTCGCGGTGTTTGGCGATCGCACTGCGCTCGACCACCACTCGCAACCGTTCGAAGCGTTCGGCCACCACTGCCGGATCGACGAACCGATCGGCCATGGTGGCCGCCTCGGTGCCGTCGCGTGGCGAGAAGATGAAGGTGTAGGCGTAGTCGTACTCGGCGGCGGCGGCCACCTCGAGCGTGTGGGCGAAGTCGTCGTCGGTCTCGCCCGGAAAGCCGACGATGATGTCGGTCGACACGGCCAGGTCGGCAACGGACGCACGAGCCTGGACCAGACGTTCGAGGTACCGCTCGGCGGTGTAGCCGCGATGCATGGCCGCCAGGATTCGGTCGGAGCCCGACTGCAGCGGGTAGTGGAGGTGCTCGCACACGCTGGGTGTGGCTGCCATGGCCGCGAACGTCTCGGGGCGCATGTCTTTGGGGTGCGGGCTGGTGAA
>JBAXSU010000100.1:0-12876 GCA_037130535.1 Actinomycetota bacterium | reverse complement strand
GTCGGCGCGCGAGGTCGAGCGCACCTACCGCACCCTGGTGTGGGGGGTGCCGGCCAGTGCGGTCGGCGTCATCGACGCACCGATCGGCCGCGACCATCGCGACCCCATGCGCATGGCAGTGGTGGCCGACGGCAAGGTGGCCCGTACCCGCTACCGGGTGCTGCGTACGTACCGCGACCCGCACGAGGTGGCCGAGGTGCGGTGCCGTCTCGAGACGGGCCGCACCCACCAGATCCGCGTTCACCTCACCGCCATCGGTCACCCGGTGGTGGGTGACGCCGTGTACGGAGGAGCCCGGGTGGGCATCGACGTGGCTCGGCCGATGCTGCACGCCGAAGCGTTGGCCTTCCGTCACCCGCTCCGCGACGAGTTGCTCACCTTCACCTCGGCACTTCCCGCCGACATGGTGGCGGTCATCGCGTCGCTCGGCGAGGCGACGGCCGTCATCGACAGTTGAACCCGGGTCAGCGCGGTGCCGGCTGGCGGTCGGGCCAGGGGGCCTGACCCTTGGCCACATCGGCCACGTCGGCCAGGGTGAACCCGTCGAGCAACTGGCGCATGTGCTCGCCCGCCAGCTTCCACACCGCGTACAGCACGCACTGGCCCTCGTGGTCGCACGAGCCGTCCTGGTGCGGCTCGCCGAAGTCGCCGAGGGTGATCGGTCCGTCGACGGCGGCGAGCACCTCGCTGAGGCGGATCTCCTCGGATGGCCGGGCGAGCACATAGCCGCCACCCACACCGCGCTTCGAACGCACCAGACCGGCACCCTTCAACGACAGCAGGATCTGCTCGAGATAGGGCTGCGGGATGGCCGTGCGCTCGGCGATGTCGCGCACACTGGTGGGACCCGGTTCTGCTCCGTGCAGCGTCAACGACAGCAGCGCCCGACACGCATAGTCGCCTTTGCTCGACACTCGCACGTCGCCATCGTAGGGCCCAGCGCACCCTTCCGCCGCGGTTGGTGCGGGGGTGTCATCGGTCGGTCTGGTTGGTGCATGCTGCCGGGGCGTGGTGGACTGGTGTCATCGTGACCGAGCAACCTGTCCTCCCTCGCTACAGCGGAGCCAACGTACGCGGCATCGTGCCTGCGTTGCTGGGTCCGTCGACGGGTCGCCCGGAGTGGGTTCCATCGGTTGCGGCGGGCGCCCGCCAGGTGGTGCTCCTGGTGATCGACGGATTGGGGTGGGAGCAACTCCAACAGCGACTCCACCTGGCACCCACAATGGCGACGATGTCGGGTGGCCCGATCACCACGGTGGCTCCCACCACCACGGCGACGGCGCTCACCTCCATCGCCACTGGCCTCACCCCGGGCGAGCACGGACTGGTGGGATACCGCTTCGACGTGGGTGGCGACGTGCTGAACGTGCTGCGTTGGCACACCGACGCCCACGCCGACGCCCGTCGCCTGCACGAGCCCGAGCGGATGCAGCCCTTCGCCCCCTTCCTCGGCGAGTCGGTGCCGGTGGTCAGCAGGGCCGAACTCGAGCGGAGCGCCTTCACCGCCGCGCACCTCCGTGGCTCGCGGCCCCGCGGGTGGCGAGTTGCCTCGAGCCTGCCGGTCATCGTCGGCGATCTGCTGCGTGCCGGCGAGCGGTTCGTGTACGCATACTACGACGGGGTCGACAAGGTGGCGCACGAGCGCGGCTTCGGGCCGTACTTCGATGCCGAGGTGGTGGCTGCCGATCGTCTGGTGGCCGACACCCTGGCTGCGCTGCCCACCGGTGCTGCGTTGTTGGTCACCGCCGACCACGGGCAGGTGCACGTGGGGGAGCGGACGGTGTTGCTCGCTGACGAGGTGAGTCGCCTGGTGCACCACCAGTCCGGTGAGGGCCGGTTCCGTTGGCTGCACGCCCGGCGAGGCGGTGGCGCTGATCTGCTCGCTGCGGCCGAAGCGGCCCACGGCCACCTGGCCTGGGTGGTGTCGCGCCAGCAGACGCTCGACGAAGCCTGGTTCGGCCCGGTGGTCAGTCCGCCGGTGCAGGCCCGACTGGGCGATGTGGCCCTGGTGGCCCGCGCCGACGTGAGCTTCCACGATCCGCTCGACAGCGGCCCGTACCCGCTCGTGTGCCGGCACGGTTCGCTCACCAGCGCCGAGATGTATGTTCCCCTGTTGGCGGCCTCGTCGTGACCGACGAGCCGATCGAGTTGTGAAGGATGCCATGACACTCCCGCAGAACAACGAGCAGTCCACAGCGATCGAACGAGGCGAACTCCTCGACGGCGGCCGAACTGCCGACGAGGTCGTTCCCACCGAGACCGTGTCCGAGCCCGCCAAGGTGATGCGCATCGGGTCGATGGTGAAGCAGTTGCTCGAAGAGGTGCGCACCGCACCACTCGACGAGGCGAGCCGCGAGCGCCTGGCCGAGATCTACGAGCGCTCCATCGTCGAACTCACCGAGGCCTTCTCGCCCGACCTGCAAGACGAGTTGCGCAATCTGGCATTGCCGTTCAAAGACGGCGAGGTGCCGTCTGAGGCCGAGTTGCGCATTGCCAAGGCCCAGCTCGTGGGCTGGTTGGAGGGATTGTTCCACGGCATCCAGGCCACCCTGTTCGCCCAACAGCTCGCCGCTCGCCAGCAGTTGGAACAGATGCGTTCCCTGCCGCCCGGGGCTGTCCAACCCGGTATGGCCGACGGGCAGCTGCCCGACAGGCCCGGCACCTATCTTTGAACTGCGCCCGCAGCGCCACCCCCGTGCCCGGTGGGAACGCCGGGTGGGAGTGCCGGTCCGACGCGGCTAGGGTCGCTCGAATCACATTCGTGTGATCTGCCCGCCCGGGCCGCTGCGGTGGCCCCCGACCGACGTCGAAAGGAGCCGATGTGGGCGACTCGTTCACCCACCTGCACGTGCACACCGAGTTCTCGATGCTCGATGGCGCGGCACGGCTCGACGAACTGGTGGCGAAGGCGGTCGGCGACGGCCAGCCGGCCATCGGCATCACCGATCACGGCAACATGTACGGCACCCTCGACTTCTACAAGGAATGCCGTGCCCAGGGTGTGAAGCCCGTCATCGGCACCGAGGCGTACATGGCGTTCGAGCACCGATCCGAGCGTCCGGTGCGGCGCGGTCGGGTCGACGACTCGGGCGGCGAGACCGAGGGTGGCAAGAAGCTCTACTACCACCTCACCCTGCTGGCCGAGACCGACCAGGGGTACCGCAACCTCATCCAGTTGTCGAGTCTGGCCTTCCTCGAGGGTTACTACTACAAGCCGAAGATCGACTGGGAACTGCTCGAGAAGTACCACCACGGTCTCATCGCCACGACTGGCTGCCTGGGCGGACACGTGCTGCAGTCGCTGCTGAACGGCGACGAGAAAGGTGCGCTCGACAAAGCCGGCCGTCTGCAGGAGATCTTCGGCAAGGACCATCTGTTCGTCGAGATCCAAGACCATGGGCTCGCAGCACAACGCGACACCAACCCCAAGCTCATCGAGATCGCCCACCGCATCGGTGCGCCCCTGCTGGCCACCAACGACTCGCACTACACCCACCGCCACGACCACGAGGCGCACGACGCGCTGCTGTGCGTGCAGACCGGTGCGCTGCTCAGCGACCCGAAGCGGTTCAAGTTCGAAGGCACCGAGCACTACCTCAAGTCTGCCGCCGAGATGCGCCACCTGTTCCGCGACGTGCCCGAAGCCTGCGACAACACGCTGTGGATCGCCGAACGCGCCGACGTCACCATCGAATTCGGCAAACCCCAACTGCCCAACTTCCCGAAGCGGCCCGCCGAGTTCGCCGACGACGCCGCCTATCTCGAGCACCTCACCTGGGAGGGTGCCAAGCAGCGCTGGGGCGACACGCTGCCCAACGCCGTCATCGAACGGGTCGCGTACGAGCTGCTCACCATCAAGAACATGGGGTTCGCCAGCTACTTCCTCATCGTCGGCGACCTCATCGCCTACGCCAAGGGTCGCGGCATCCGGGTGGGCCCGGGCCGTGGTTCGGCCGCCGGATGCGCAGTGGCGTACTGCCTGCGCATCACCGACCTCGACCCCATCAAGTACGACCTGCTGTTCGAGCGCTTCCTCAATCCCAGCCGCATCTCGATGCCCGACATCGACATGGACTTCGACTCGCGGTTCCGCGACGAGATGATCCGGTACGCGGCCGAGACCTATGGCCGCGACCACGTCGCCCAGATCATCACCTTCGGCACCATCAAGGCCCGCAACGCGGCGCGTGACGCGGCCCGGGTGCTGGGCTTCCCGTACGGCGTGGGCGACAAGATCGCCAAGGCCATGCCACCGCTGGTGATGGGGCGCGACACGCCGCTGCGCTACTGCTTCGAAGAACACCCCAAGTACCTCGACGGCTACAAGGCGGCGGGCGAACTGCGCGCCATGTACGAGACCGACCCCGATGTGCAGCGGGTGGTCGACGTGGCGAAGGGACTCGAAGGCTTGAAGCGCAGCGATGGCATCCACGCCGCCGCGGTGGTCATCACCAAAGAGCCACTCACCGAGTACCTGCCCATCCAGCGCAAACCCGAGGCGGGGGTCGACCCCGAGCAAGCGCCGGTGGTCACCCAGTTCGAAATGCATGGCGTCGAGGAACTGGGCCTGCTGAAGATGGACTTCCTCGGCCTGCGCAACCTCGACGTCATCACCGACACCGTCGAGATGGTGCGCGCCACCAAGGACTCGACCTTCGACATCGACCGCGTGCCACTCGACGACCCGGCAGTGTTCGCCCTCCTGGGCCGGGGCGACACGATGGGTGTGTTCCAACTCGAGTCGCCCCCTATGCGGGCACTGCTGCGCAGTATGGCCCCCACTAGCTTCGACGACGTCGGTGCCCTCATCGCGCTGTACCGGCCGGGCCCGATGAGTGCGAACATGCACTACGACTACGCCGACCGCAAGAACAACCGTCAGCCGGTGTCGTTCTTCCACCCCGACGCAGAGGCGCTGCTCGCCGACACCTACGGCCTGATGATCTATCAGGAGAGCGTGATGCGTGTGGCGCAGAAGTTCGCCGGCTACTCGCTCGCCGAAGCCGACAGCCTGCGCAAGGCGATGGGCAAGAAGTCGCGCGAGGTGATGGCCAAGGAGCGCAGCAGTTTCGAGGCCGGCTGCGAACGCAACAACTACGGCCGCGAACTCGGCGAGCAGTTGTTCGATGTCATCGCCAAGTTCGCCGACTACGCCTTCAACAAGAGCCACAGCTACGGCTACGGCCTCGTCACCTACCAGACCGCGTATCTGAAGGCGCACTACCCGATCGAGTACATGGCCTGTTTGCTCACCAGCGTGAAGAGCAACCTCGACAAGGCGGCCCTCTACCTCAGCGATGCCCGTGCACTCGGGGTGAAGGTGCTCACGCCCGACGTGAACCGCTCGGTCACCAACTTCGCCGCGCTCGAGGCCCGCGACGTGCCCGCCGACGTGGCGTTGCCCATCGGCAGCCCCGGGGCCATCACGTTCGGTCTGTCGGCCATCCGCAACGTCGGCGAGGGTCTGGTCAGCCAGTTGCTCGCCGATCGCGACGCCAACGGTCCGTTCGCCAGCTTCCACGACTACGTCGAACGGGTGCCCGAGCAGGTGCTGAACAAGCGAACGGTCGAGTCACTCATCAAAGCCGGTGCCTTCGACTCGCTCGGCCATCCGCGCAAGGGCCTTCTCATGGTGTTCGAGCAGATCATCGACACCACCGTGGTGCGTCGCCGCGAACGCGACCAGGGCGTGATGAGCCTGTTCGGCGATTTCGGCGACAGCGGCGACGGCGGGTCGGGCTCGTTCGACGAGCGCATCGCCATCCCCGACGTCGAGTTCGACAAGGGCGACCGCCTGAAGGCCGAAAAGGAGATGCTCGGCCTGTACGTCAGCGATCATCCGCTGTTCGGGGTCGAGGCATCGTTGCGGCGCAAGGTCGACTGCAGCATCGCCGAGGTGAGCGAACGCGAGGACGGGGCCATCGTGGTCATCGGTGGTGTCATCACCGGCCTGGCCCGCAAGTACACCAAGAAGGGCGACCAGATGGCCGTCTTCACCCTCGAAGACCTCGATTCGTCGGTCGAGGTCACCGTGTTCCCGCGCGACCTCATCGAACAGGGTCACAAACTGTCCGACGATGCAATCGTGACGGTGAAGGGACGTATCGACCGCCGCGACGAGTCGCGAGTGGGGTTCATGGCGCGTGAAGTCACCGTGTTGGAAGACCTGGCGGTGGGGGCGCTCCCGCCGCTGCATCTGCGACTTCCGGCCAGTGCCCTCAGCGAGGCCGCTATCGCCCGGCTGAAGGCCATTCTCAGCGAGTCGCCGGGCGAGTCGCCGGTGTATCTGCACCTCGGCCAGGGCAAGGTGCTGCGGCTGGCCGACGACTTCCGGGTCGACCTCGACCGGGTGGTGCCCGACCTGCGGGTGGCCCTGGGTCACGACGCCGTGATGCTCTAGTTCGCAGGTCGCTTGTGGCAGATGCCTTCGCAGGTGGCAGAATAGAGGTTCTACGTGCGTACCGGCACCGGGCCGATTCGATCCGACAGGAGTTCAGGGCAATGGCAATCCAGGTGGAAACCAGGGACTGCTCGGCGCTCACCGACGGCGACCTCGATGACATGGCGTCGATGGGCGGAGCGTTCGACATCGGTTTGATGTCGAAAGCCAAGGAGGACTGGGTGCTGTGCACCGTCGCTCACATCGACGGCAAGCTCCAGGGGTTCACGTTCTCCACGCTCGAGCGAATCGGTGGTACGCCGTGTGTACTCATCGGCCTGCTCAGCGTGAAGCGCACCTCCAAACGCGATTCGGTGCTGAAGGGCCTGATGAACGAGGCGTTCCACCGTGCGCTCATGGCGTTCCCCGACGAAGATGTGGTCATCGGCGCCCGCATGGTGCGCCCCGACGCGCTCGAGGCGTTCAAGCAGCTCGACGAGATGATTCCCCGTTCGGGCCACCGGGCAGTGGGCGAAGAGCGCGCCTGGGGTCGCCGTCTGGCCCGTCGCTTCGGTGTCGACGCCACATACGACGAGCAGAGTTTCGTGGTGAAGTCGAATGGTCAGAACGGCTTCATCGATCACGAGTCGTCGAAGCCCGAGAAGATCACGGTCAGCGCCCAGTCGCTGTTCGCCGACGTACCGGCTGCCAAGGGCGGTTCGCTCATCGTGCACGGATGGACGATGGCCGAAGACCTGGTGAAGCTCGGGGCACGGCAACTGGTGTGAGCGACTTCGGCGCCCTCGTCCGGCGCCGACGGATGTGCCGCTCGTACCGGCCCGACCCGGTCGATCCCGTCATCATCGACGCGCTGGTCGATCTTGCGTCGCGTTCGCCGAGCGCCGGCAAGACCCAGGGATGGCACCTGGTCGTGCTCGAGGGGGCTGCCACCGAGCGGTTCTGGCGGCACGCATTCCCGGTCGAGCGTCGGGCGGGCTTTCGCTGGCCCGGCCTGTTCACGGCGCCCGTCATAGCCCTGCCGCTGGCCGATCCGTCGGCCTACGTCGAGCGATACGGCGAACCCGACAAGGCTGCCACGGGCCTCGGCACCGGGGTCGATGCCTGGCCGACGCCCTACTGGACGGTCGACGCGTCGATGGCAGTGATGACCCTGCTCCACGCCGCCGAGGATGCGGGGCTGGGGGCGTTGCTGTTCGCAGTGTTCAACGGGGCCGATGAGGTGCGGGCTGAACTCGGGATTCCCGGCCACCTGCAGCTGCTCGGGGCCATCGCCCTGGGCTGGCCGGCCGACGATGCAGTCACCGAGCAGGGCCGCAGCGCAACCCGACGTCGTCGTCCGGCCGAAGCCATCATCCACCGCGGCGGGTGGTGACTGCCACTCGCCGGGAGGGATTCAGGCACCGACGGCGTGATAGCCGCCGTCGACATGGATCATCGAGCCGGTGGTGGCGGGGAACCAATCGCTCAGCAGCGCCACACAGGCCTTGGCCACGGCGGTGGAGTCGGTGACGTCCCAGCCGAGCGGCGCCCGCTCGCCCCACACATCCTCGAACTTCTTGAACCCGGGGATGCTCTTGGCCGCCATGGTCTTCACGGGGCCGGCCGCAACCAGGTTGGAGCGGATGCCCTTCGGGCCCAGTTCCTTGGCCAGGTAGCGGTTCACGCTCTCGAGGGCCGACTTGGCGACACCCATCCAGTTGTACGCAGGCCAGGCAACGGTGTTGTCGAAGTCGAGTCCGACGAACGAGCCCCCATTGTTCATGAGCGGCACGAAGGCGTCGGCCAGGGTCTTCAGCGAGTAGGCAGAGATCTGCATGGCCACGGCGACGTCGCTCCACTGCGCCGCCATGAAGTCGTCGCCGAGGCATACCTCGGGTGCGAAGCCGATGCTGTGCAGCACTCCGTCGACACGGCCACCGAAGTGCTGGTCGGCGTCGTTGCGCACCCGCTCGACGTGCTCGGCCACGGTGACGTCGAACTCGAACACCGGTGCCGGTGAGGGCAGTTTGCGTGCCGTGCGCTCGGTGAGGCTCAGCGCCCGGCCGGCGCCGGTGAGCAGCACGTTGGCGCCTTCCTGCTGTGCCAGTGCCGCTACGCCGAACGCCAGCGAGGCGTCGGTGAGTACACCGGTGACGATGATGTTCTTGCCGTCGAGCAGACCCATGCGGCCAACCTAGTCGGGCACGCTCGATCGACCGCTCCTCGCCGCCTTCGGTGCGGCGGCCACCGGTGTGCAAGGCTTCTCGGATGCGTATCGGCATTCTCGGCGGAACCGGCCCAGCGGGCAGCGCTCTCGCTGCCCGGCTGGCATCGATCGGCTACGAGGTGGTCATCGGTTCGCGTTCGAAGTACCGCGCCATGGAGGCCCGCGACACGATGGTGTCGAAGTGGCCCGACATCGCCCCACTGCTCGGCTTCGGCGACAACATCGCGGCTGCCCAGTGCGACGTCGTGGTCATCGCCACGCCGTGGGACTCGGCCGCCACCACGGCGCAGGAGAACGTCGAGTTCCTCCGCGGCAAGGTGGTCGTCAGCATGGCCAACGCCCTGGTGCGGGTGGGCCACGAGTTCCAGCCGCTCGTGCCGCCCCGCGGCAGCGTGGCCGCCCACGTGCAGGCTGCCGTGCCGCAGTGCCGGGTCGTGGCGGCATTCCATCACCTGCCGGCCACCGAACTGGGCCACCTCGGCGAACCGATCGACTCCGATGTGCTCATCTGCGGCGACGACCCCGATGCGGTCGAGACCATCAGCGCCATCGTCACCAAGATCCCTGGCTGCCGCCCGCTCGATGCCGGCGAACTGTCGAACGCCACCGCCATCGAGGCCTTCACCGCGGTGCTGCTGCAACTGAACGTCCGGTACAAGACCCGCGTGGCTCCTAAACTCACCGGTATCCGTCGTGACCCCCGAGTGGCCTCGGCGTGACCTCATTTCCATGACAATGCGTCTCTACGACACCGCACGACAGGCTGTCGTGCCCTTCGAGCCCGGACCCGAAGTGCTCATGTACACGTGTGGCATCACCCCGTACGACGCCACCCACCTCGGCCACGCAGCCACCTTCATTGCGTACGACGTGCTGCAGCGCCGGCTGATCGACATGGGCCACACGGTGAAGTGCGTACGCAACGTCACCGACGTCGACGACCCGTTGTTCGCCAAGGCCCGCGAACTCGGTGTGCACTACCTCGATCTGGCGGCGGGAGAGGAGGCGCGGTTCAACCGCGACATGGAAGCGCTGAACGCACTGCCCGTGTACAGCACGCCTCGCGCCTCGTCGGCAATCCCCGACATCCGCGGCTTCATCGGCATGGTGCTCGATCGTGGCTTCGCGTACGAATCGGGCGGCAGTGTGTACTTCGACGTGTCGAAGTACCCCTCGTTCGGGTCGATCAGCCACTACAGCACCGAGCAGATGATCGCGTTCGCCCGCGAACGCGGCGGACATGTCGACGACCCCAACAAGCGGCATCCGCTCGACTTCGTGCTCTGGCACCCGTCGGCCGACGACGAGCCGAGCTGGGACACGATGTGGGGTTCGGGTCGGCCGGGCTGGCACATCGAATGCAGCGCCTTGGCGCTGCGCGAGTTGGGCACCACCATCGACCTCCACGGCGGTGGCTCCGACCTCATCTTCCCGCACCACGAGTGCGAGCGGGCCCAGAGTGAAGCCGCGACCGGCGAACCCTTCGTGCGGCACTGGATGCACGTGGCGATGGTGTACATGAACGGCCACAAGATGTCGAAGAGCCTTGGCAACCTGGTGTTCGTCGACCGGTTGCGTACCGAGTGGGACCCGCGGGCCATCCGCTTGACCATCATCGAACACCACTACCGGCGCGAATGGGAGTGGGACGACACGCTGATGCCGCGCAACGCCGCACGCCTGGCTGCATGGCAGGCGGCGGGTACCGGCGACGACGGCTCCCTGCTCGCCGATGTGCGTGCTGCGCTCGACGACGATCTCGACACCCCGGCCGCGCTGGCGCTCATCGACGCCGCGGCAGGCGGCGGGCACCCGGTGGGCAGCACTGCAGCCCTGCTCGGTGTCGATCTCTGACCCTCGCCGCCGCTCACCCTGTTCACAGGAAGTTAACTTCTACAATTCCCCTGGAGCATGCCGAGGTCGTACAGTTGCGCTCGCAGCGCTGCGCTGCGTTCACCCAAGATCACCACGTGTAGCAGGGCCAACAGGAGCACAGCGGAGCGGAAGGGAGGTGGAATGAAGCAGCAGGGAGCCGGTAAGGCCCAACGTCGTGCGCGGCGTGTGCTGCGGCCCATCGCCCGACGGCTGTGGCGCTTCCATGTGGAGGGCTTCGACCGTCTGCCCACCGACGGGCCCGCCATCTTGTGCGCCAACCATGTCAGTTTTCTCGACAGCGCCTTCTTGATGCTACTGGTGCCGCGCAACATCAGCTTCGTCGGCAAGGCCGAGTACATGGACTCGTGGAAGACGAAGTACCTGTTTCCGATGATGGGCATGATCCCCATCGACCGCTCGGGTGGCGACAAGAGCCAGGCGGCGCTCGAGACCGCCGAGGCCGTGCTGCGCCGGGGCGAGTTGTTCGGCATCTTCCCGGAGGGCACGCGCAGCCGCGACGGCTACCTCTACAAGGGGCGCACCGGTGCGGCGCGGCTGGCGTTGAAGATCGGTTGCCCCATCTACCCGGTGGGCATCGTCGGCACCCGCGACATTCAGCCGCCCGATGCGGTGATGCCCAAGTTCCGCCGCGACTGCACCATCACCATCGGCCGGCCCATCAACGTCGAACGGTACCGCAACCGGGCCGACGACCACCGGGTGCTGCGCCAGATCACCGATGAATTGATGTTCGAGATCCGCGAGCTCACGGGGCAGGAGTACCACAACGTGTACGCGGGAAAGACCGCCGACTCCGAACCCGCGGCCACGCCGGCACGGGTGGGCTCGGTCGACGACGCCCCGGCCGAGCCGGTGTCGGTGGCAGCTGGCGACGCTGCCTGAGCGATAACTGTCACCCGTCCGACGAGGGCGCAGCCGTAGACTCGCCTCCGTTATGGCACAGATCACGATCTCACTTCCCGACGGCTCGCAACGCGCGTATCCGGAGGGCTCCTCGACCGCCGACGTGGCGGCATCGATCGGGTCGCGGCTGGCCAAGGCGGCTGTGGCCGCAGTGGTCGACGGCGAAGAGTACGACCTCTCCCGACCGCTGCACGACGGAGCCAGCGTTGCCGTGATCACGGCCGACTCCGATGCGGGCAGGCACGTGCTGCGTCACTCGACAGCCCATGTACTCGCGCAGGCCGTCACGCAGTTGTTCCCCGGGGCGAAGTACACCATCGGGCCTGCTATCGAGGACGGCTTCTACTACGACTTCGAGCTGCCCGAGGGGCGTACGTTCGCAGAGGCCGACCTGCAGGCCATCGACTCGCGCATGCGCGAGATCATGGCTGCCGACCAGCCCTTCGAGCGCGCCGAGGTACCCGCCGCCGACGCGCTCGTCCTGTTCGCCGACCAGCCGTACAAGTGCGAGATCATCCAGCGCGTCTCGCAGGGCGGCGCCGATGGCGCCGATGCCGGCGAGGTGGGTGGGGGCGACTCCATCAGCGTGTACCGCAACACGCCCGAGTTCGTCGACCTGTGCCGTGGCCCGCACGTGCCCAGCACCAGCCGCCTCGGCCACTTCAAGTTGATGAAGGTTGCCGGCGCCTACTGGCGCGGCAACGAAAAGGGGCCGATGCTCCAGCGCGTCTACGGCACCGCATGGGATTCGAAGGCGGCCCTCGACGAGCACCTGCACCGCTTGGAGGAGGCCGAGAAGCGCGACCACCGCAAACTGGCCGTCGAACTCGACCTGCTCAGTTTCCCCACCGAGTTGGGTGGCGGTCTGGCGGTGTGGCACCCGAAGGGCGCCACCATCCGCACGCTGATGGAGGACTACAGCCGCGAGCGCCACACCACGGGCGGCTACCAGTTCGTCTTCACCCCGCACCTGGCCAACGCCAACCTGTTCCAGACCAGCGGGCACCTCGACTTCTACAAGGACGGGATGTACCCGCCCATGGAGATGGACAACGGGGTGTACTACCCGAAGCCGATGAACTGCCCGATGCACTGCCTCATCTTCCGGTCGCGTCAGCGCAGCTACCGCGAGTTGCCGCTGCGATTGTTCGAGTTGGGCACCGTGTACCGCTACGAGCGGGCGGGCACGCTGCACGGCCTGATGCGTATCCGTGGCTTCACCCAGGACGACAGCCACATCTACTGCACCGAAGAGCAGTTGCAGGACGAAATCGCCTCACTGCTCGATTTCGTGATGAGCGTGTTGCGGGCGTTCGGGTTCCACGATTTCACGGCCAACCTGTCGACGAAAGACCCGCAGAAGTACGTGGGCGGCGACGAGATCTGGGACAAGGCCACGGCCGCGCTACGTGCTGCGCTCGAGCGCTACGGCCTGCCCTACAAGATCAAAGAGGGCGACGCTGCGTTCTAC
>JBAXSU010000010.1:0-35648 GCA_037130535.1 Actinomycetota bacterium | reverse complement strand
AACGCTCGATCGTCACGGTGAACGAGACCTCGCACCTGCGCCTCACCGGCTTGCCGATGGGCATGTTCCAGGGACGCTGACGGCACCACGATGGACTCGCATACCGATCACACGCCCGACCAGGCGCCCGGCCCCGTCGACGACCTGATCGACTTCCTCGACTCGTCGCCTTCACCGTGGCACGCCGCCTCGTCGACGGTGGCCCGCCTGCTCGACGCCGGGTTCACCCCGCTGTCGACCACCGCCACCTGGAGCGACCTACCCGAGGCCGGATTGATCGTGAACGGCGCGTCGGTGGTGGCGTTCCGCCGAGCTGCCCAGGCCACGCCCTCCACCCCGTTCCGCATCATCGGCGCCCACACCGACTCGCCATGTCTTCGCGTGAAGCCGCGCCCCGACACGGGCGGCAACGGGTGGCGCCAACTCGGCGTGGAGGTGTACGGCGGCGTACTGCTGAACTCGTGGCTCGACCGCGACCTCGGCATCGCCGGTCGTGTGGTGCTGCGCGACGGTGCCACGGTCGACATCGCCGTCGACGATGCGGTGTGCCGGATACCCCAGCTCGCCATCCATCTCGACCGCGAGGTGAACGAGCGGGGCCTGCAACTCGACAAACAACAGCACCTCACCCCGGTGTGGGGCACCGGGGCCTGGCGCGACGGCGACTTCCGCTCCTGGTTGGCCGAGCGTCTCGACGTGCCCGCGGCCGACCTCGGTTGGTGGGAGTTGTGCCTGTTCGACCGCACCCCGGCAGCCGTGCTGGGAGCCGACGCGTCGCTGCTGGCTGCTGGTCGCCTCGACAACCAACTGTCGTGCTGGATCGCCACCGAGGCCCTGCTCGCCGCGGAACCCACCGACGCTCATCTGGTCATCGCCCTGCTCGACCACGAAGAGGTGGGCAGCGAGAGCAGCACCGGTGCAGCCGGGCCGATGCTCGAACACCTGCTCGAGCGCATCTGCCTCGCCTCGGGCGGCCAGCGAGCCGACTTCCTCGCCGCCCTCGCCGGTTCGCAGTGCCTGTCGGCCGACAACGCCCACGCCGTGCACCCCAACTATCCCGAACGGCACGAGCCGGGGCACCGCCCGATCGTGAACCAGGGCCCGGCGCTGAAGGTGAACAGCAACCAGCGCTACGCCACCAACGCAGCCACCGCAGCCCGTTTCCAGGCTGCCTGCGAGCGCGCCGGTGTGCCCTGGCAGGTGTTCGTGAGCCGCAACTCGATGCCGTGCGGCAGCACGATCGGCCCCATCACCGCCACCCGACTGGGTATCGACACCGTCGACGTCGGTGTACCGCAATTGTCGATGCACTCGGCACGCGAACTGTGCGGTGTGAACGACCCGGTGTGGGCCATGCTGGCCGCCACGGCCTGGTTCAGCGGCTGATCCGGGCCTCGGCCTGGTCGAACAACCGCTGCAGCTCGGCATGTAGCTGGCTCGACATGGCCTGCCGCGCTTCGCGGGTGACGCGCCCGTTCTCGCTGACTGGCACAGCGATGGGCGGCCCCACCACCACATGCACCTTGCGCGGCCAGATGAACTTCGACCCCTTGGGCATCGCCCGCTCGCTCCCACCGATGCCGACGGGGATGATGGGCACCCCAGCCTTCATGGCGATGTATGTGGCCCCGTCGAACAGCGGCTGAATCTCGGAGCCGGTCTTGCGTTCGCCCTCGGGGAACAGCACCAGCGGCTCGCCCCCTTGGAGCACTTCGATACAGCGCGAGAGTGCCTCTTTGTCGGCGGTGCCGCGGCTGACGGGGAAACCACCGAACGCGGTGAGCAGGCGGCCGAAGTACTTGTTCTTCCAGTACTTGTCGGCCCCCATGTACCGCAGCCGACGGCGAGTGACCGCCGAGGAGAGAGGGGTGTCGAGGATGCTGCGATGCACCGGGGCGAGCACGAAAGCACCCTCAGCCGGGATGTGCTCGCGACCCTCGACCGTTTCGCGGCACCACACCCGGCAGAAGGCAACCAGGGTGTTGCGGCCGATCTGGTACGCGATGCGGTCGAGTCGACTGCTGCCTGCGAGCGACACCTCGATCTTGGTCATGGTCGCGTACCCCCTCCCGCCAGGAGCCCGAGAATATGCGCCAGCACCGCATCGATGTCGAGACCGGTGGTGTCGACGAGCACCGCACCGTCGGCCTCACGCAACGGGCTGTCGGCGCGGGTGCTGTCGTACTGATCACGCGTCGCGATCGACGCTTCGATCTCGTCGACGTCGCCACCCGCCTCGGCCACCCGCCGCTCGGCACGCACCCGAGGTGACGCGGTGAGGTACATCTTCAGCACCGCGTCGGGGAACACCACCGTGCCGATGTCGCGGCCTTCGATCACTCCCCCGCCGCGCTGTTCGGCCCAGGCGCGTTGACGAGCGCGCAACTCGGCGCGCACCGCACTGTTGGCCGCCACCCGACTGACCGCGCCGGTGACCTCGGCACCTCGGATCTCGGCGGTGACGTCGTGGCCGTCGGCGAACACGCCTCGCTCGCCCACCTCGACGTCGAGGCCGCGTGCCAACTGCCCGACGGCGTCGAGGTCGTCGAGGGCGACGCCGCGCCGCAGTGCCGCAGCCGTGACCGCCCGATACATGGCACCGGTGTCGAGGTACTCGAGCCCCAACCGGCGGGCGAGGGCCCTACCGATGGTGCTCTTGCCGGCCCCTGCCGGACCGTCGATGGCGATGACCCGCAGCGGTGCCGCCGACACCGGACTCACCAACTCGTGCCGAGCGGCTGGCCCTCGCTGAAGCCCGCCGAACTCTGCACGCCCACCACGGCACGCTCGTGGAACTGTTCGATGGTTCCCGCACCCGCGTAGGTGCACGACGAGCGCACACCGGCGACGATCTGGTCGATGATGTCTTCCACGCCCGGCCGTTCCGGGTCGAGGTACATGCGCGAGGTGCTGATGCCCTCCTCGAACAGCTCCTTGCGGGCCCGCTCGAACGGCGACTCAGAGCGCGAGCGGTTCTTCACTGCCCGGTTGCTGGCCATGCCGAAGCTCTCCTTGTAGAGACGGCCGTCGGGGTCGCGCAGCGTGTCGGCGGCCGACTCGTACGTGCCGGCGAGCCACGACCCGAACATCACGCTGGCCGCGCCTCCGGCCAGGGCAAGGGCAACGTCGCGCGGATAACGCACGCCGCCGTCGGCCCAGATGTGCTTTCCCACCCGGCGGGCCTCGGCCGCGCACTCGACCACGGCCGAGAACTGCGGCCGGCCGACGCCGGTCATCATGCGCGTGGTGCACATCGCGCCCGGGCCCACGCCCACCTTCACCACATCGGCGCCTGCTTCGATGAGCTGGCGGGTGCCCTCGGCGGTGACCACGTTTCCGGCCACGATGGGCGTGTCGGGCGCCACGGCCCGCACCTCTTCGATGGCGCGCAGCGCACGGGTCTGGTGGCCGTGGGCGGTGTCGATGACGAGCACGTCGACACCCATGGCGACGAGCGCCTTGGCCTTCACGCCGGGCTCGCCGTTGATGCCCACTGCGCAGGCGATGCGCAGGCGGCCGCCAGCATCGAGGGCAGGCCGGTAGATGGTGCTGCGCAGCGCCCCCTTGCGGGTGACGCAGCCGAGCAGACGGCCGTCGTGGTCGACCACCGGCGCCACCGACAGGCGCTCGCCCGACAGGCGTTCGTAGATGTCGATGGGCGTGGCATCGGCCTCGACGGTGATGATGTCGTGGCGGGCGACGTGCTGCAACTGGGTGAAGCGATCGAACCCGATGGCGTCGTGCTCGGTGAAGATCCCCACCGGCCGGTCGTCGTCGACCACCACCACTGCCCCGTGGGCACGCTTGTGGATGAGGCCCAGCGCGTCGCCCACCGTGTGGTGCGGCGACAGGGTGATGGGCGTCTCGAACACGGGGTGCCGGGTCTTCACATGCTCGACCACCATCTCGATGACGTCGAGCGGGATGTCTTGCGGCAGCACGGTGAGCCCACCGCGGCGCGCCACCGTCTCGGCCATGCGCCGGCCTGCCACGGCGGTCATGTTGGCGACGATGACAGGGATCGTGGTGCCGAGGCCATCGGGGGTGCTGAGGTCGACGTCGAAGCGCGACGGAACCTCCGACAGGCTGGGAACCAAGAAGACGTCGTTGTACGTGAGGTCGAACGACACACCTTCGTTGAGCATTCGCATGAGCGCTTCCTCCGACTCCTGCACCGGCCACGAGTGCAACGGGCCGAGCAAGGCTAACGGCTCGGCGGCGAACCCGGCTACGGTGAAGCCATGACGCGGCCGGTGGTCCTGGTGCACGGTTGGGGCGGTTCGTTCGCCGCCACCTGGCAGTCGAGCGGGTTCACCCACCTGCTCGCCGACGCCGGACGCGAGGTCATCGGCGTCGACCTGCTTGGCCACGGTGACGCACCGAAACCGCACGATCCCGAGGCCTACGCCGATCTCACTCTCCGGGTGCTCGACGCGATGCCTGACACACCGGTCGATGCCATCGGGTTCTCGCTCGGCGCGATGACGCTGCTACACATCGCGGCAGCCCACCCCGAACGGTTCGCGCACCTCGTGCTGGCCGGCATCGGCGGCACCCTGTTCGACGACGACACCACCGGTACCGAACGCATCATCGCTGCACTGGAAGGCCGGGGCGACCCCGACGACAACATCGGCCGCATGTTCACCAACTACGCCCGCCAGCCCGGCAACGACCTGACCGCGCTCACCGCGGTGATGAAGCGGCCCCGAGGGGCCCGGTTCACGCCCGAGGCGCTGGTCGGGGTCACCTGCCCCACGCTGGTGGTCATCGGCGACAACGACTTCGCCGGGCCGGGCGAACCGCTGGCCGCGGCCATTCCCGGCGGGCAACTGGTCACGCTGCGCAATGTCGACCACTTCGCAACCCCCGAGTCGTTCGGGTTCATCGACGCGGCACTCGAGTTCATCGACGCCATTCCTGCATGACCCCCGACGAATCGCGGGCCATCGACGAGGCGGTCGCCGTACTGCGGGCCGGTGGGCTGGTGGGCATGCCCACCGAGACGGTGTACGGCCTGGTCGCCGACGCTGCGAACGAGGCCGCCGTGCGCCGCATCTTCGCCGTGAAGGGCCGGCCCGCCGACCACCCGCTCATCGTGCACGTCGCCGACGCCACGGCTCTGCCCCACTGGGCCGCCGAGGTGCCTCCGGCCGCTGCGCTGCTGGCCGATGCCTGCTGGCCCGGCCCGCTCACCGTGCTGGTCCCGAGGGCGGCCCACGTGCTCGACGTGGTCACCGGTGGGCGGACGTCCGTGGGCATCCGGGTACCCGCCCATCCGTTGGCCACCGAGTTGCTGCGGCGCTTCGGTGGCGGTGTGGCGGCACCCTCGGCCAACCGCTTCGGACGGGTGAGCCCCACCACGGCCGAGCACGTCCGACGCGATCTGGGCGACGACGTGGATGTGGTGCTCGACGGCGGCCCCTGCCCGGTGGGTGTGGAGAGCACCATCGTCGACTGCACGGTCGACCCACCACAGATCCTGCGCCCCGGCGGTATCCCCAGTGAACAGATCGAGGCGCTCCTCGCCGGTCGGCTCGCAGTCGCGACCGGGCCGAGCCGGGCATCGGGCATGCTGGCCTCGCACTACGCGCCGCGCTGTGCCGTGCTGGTCGCCGGCGACGCGGCAGAGGTCGCGACGCTGGCCGCCCGGCACCCGGGAGCGCTCGTCATCGGCGAGGGCACCGATCTGGTCGACTACGCCCGCAGCCTCTACGACTGGCTGCGCCAGGCCGATGACGAACACCGGCCGGCGGTCGTGGCCGTCATGCCTCCGGCAGCGGGCCTCGGCCACGCCATCCGCGACCGCCTGCTCAAGGCTGCGGCCGACCGAGCTGGTTGAGCAGCTCCACCCACACGTCGCGCACCGCCTCGGCCGTCACCGGTTCCAGGCCGGTATCGCCCTCGGGGCGTGCCACTGTCAGGCTCACCGTGCTCCCACCTGCGTCGGGCACGATGTCGAGGCGGCACCAGCACGGACCCGGCTCGGTGAGATGGCACTCGAGCAGATAGGGCGGTTCCTCGTCGAGCAGCTCGCCGATCCAGCTCAGCACCACCAGCAGCGCTTCGAATGTCTCGGCGGGCAACGCGTTCACGGTGAACGACGGCAGATCGCGTTCGAGGTCGCGCCACCGCTCTCTCCTGCTTCGAGTTCGGGGCGCCTGACGTGCGGGCCGTCCGGGCGCTGGCGGCGGTTCGGTGGGCGGCAGGGGGCGCCGACCGGTGAGATGGGCGACGCACGCGTCGAATGCGGCGTTCACCCGCTGCATCGCAACGGCATCGCCGCCGCGGTCGGGGTGCAGATCGAACGCCAGACGACGTCGCGCCGCCCTCACCTCCACCAACGACGCCGACCGGTCGAGGCCGAACACGGCGAACGGGTCGGCGTCGGTCACGTGCCCGGGTGAAGGGTGTCGCGCAGCGCGGCGTAGCGCTGGCGGATCTCGCCGCGCAGCGCGTCGCCGACCGCGCCCGACGGCGCCAACGGCGACTCGTTACCCAGCCGCCACCGCTCGATCACCTCGGCGTGACTCACACCGAGCGCCACCGCTGCCGCCTGCACACACGCGCCCGCCGCAACAGCCTCGTCGGCGTTCGAGGTACCGAGTGGCAACTCGCAGAGGTCGGCGAACACGGCCCGGTAGGCAGCGCTGCGTGCGCCGCCGCCCGTCAGCACGACCGCGTCGATCGGTGCGTGCGCACCGAGTGCATCGAGCGCGTCGAGCAGACCGCACACCACACCCTCCACCGATGCCCGGGCGAACTGCTCGCGCGACACGTCGCTGCGCAGGCCCACCAGCGCACCGGTGGCCGACGGCAGATCGGGCGTGCGTTCGCCATCGAGGTACGGCAGCATCACCACGCCACCGGCGCCCGGCGCAGCGGCGAGTGCCAGCGCGTCGAACCCGGCGTGGTCGACACCCAGCAACCGAGCTGCGGCGTCGGTGACCTTGGTGGCGTTCAGCGTGCACACCAGCGGCAGAAAGCGTCCGGTGGCATCGGCGAAGCCGGCCACAGCCCCGGTGGGGTCGCTCGTCGGTGCCTCGGCCACCGTGTAGGCCGTGCCCGAGGTGCCGAGCGAGATCACTGCGGTGCCCGCCGCCAGGCCGAGGCCCAGCGCGGCCGCCATGTTGTCGCCGGTTCCCACGGCGACGCGGGCGCCGCGCCACTCGCCCACCACTTCGTCGGGTGTCGCCACCCGCGGCACGACGGTGCTCCAGTCGCGGTCGCGGTCGATGATGCCGAGCAGGTCCCAGCGGTACTCGCCCGTGGCGGGCGACCAGTAGCCGGTGCCCGAGGCGTCGCCCCTGTCGGTCACCAACGCGCCTGTCAACTGCATCGTGAGCCAGTCGTGCGGCAGCAGCACGTGCGCGAGCCGGGCCCAGTGCTCGGGCTCGCTGCGATGCAGCCACGACAGCTTCGTCGCCGTGAACGCCGCCACCGGCACGCTGCCCACGGCCACCGCCCAGTCGGCCTTCCGGCCGGGCAGTTGCTTCCACAGCCAGCCGGCATCGGGTGCGCTCTCGGTGTCGTTCCACAGCTTCGCGGGCCGGATGACCTGGCGCTGTTCGTCGAGCGCCACCATGCCGTGTTGCTGGCCGGCCACGCTGATGGCCTCCACCTGCGGCGCTCCCACAGCAGCCCAGGCCTGTTCGAAGGCAGCCCACCAGTCGGCGGGGTCTTGTTCCGAGCGGGGCGGCGTGGTGGGCGGATGTGGTGCACTGGACCGGGCCACCACGGCGCCCGAGTCGAGATCGCGGATCTCCACCTTGGTCGACTGGGTCGACGAGTCGACCCCGGCGACGAGCCGCTGCGTGCTCACGACGGCGTCGACCAGATGACCCGGTTGACCTGGTTCTCGAGCCACTCCTGGCGGCCCGACACCGGCTGCGGGTCGAGGCCGCTCGACACGGCCTCGTCGGCCAGGGTGGCCAGATCGACCGCGCCGCCGAGGATGCGTTGGCCACGCTCGCCCGACCAACCCGCGTAGCGCTGCTGGCGGGCCTGTTCGATGGCGCCATCGTCGAGCATCGAGGCAGCAACCAGCAGCGAGCGGGCCAGCGTGTCGATACCGCCGATGTGCCCGTGGAACAGGTCGGTGCGGTCGTTGCTCTGGCGGCGCAGTTTGGTGTCGAAGTTGAACCCGCCGTTGGTGAACCCGCCGGCCCGCACGATCTCGTACACGGCCAGCGACATCTCGTCGACCGAGTTGGGGAACTGGTCGGTGTCCCAGCCGTTCTGGGCGTCGCCGCGGTTGGCGTCGACGGAGCCGAAGATGCCGTTGTCGAGCGCGTACGCCACCTCGTGGTGGAACGAGTGACCCGACAGCGTGGCGTGGTTCACCTCGATGTTCACCCGGTACTCGTCGACGAGGTCGTAGCGCTGGAGGAAGCCATGCACCGTGGCGCAGTCGTAGTCGTACTGGTGCTTGGTGGGCTCTTGCGGCTTGGGCTCGAGCAGCAGCGTGCCGCTGAAGCCGATGCGGTGCTTGTACTCGGCCACCATGGTGAGGAACCGGGCGAGTTGGTCGGCCTCGCGGCGCAGGCTCGTGTTGAGCAGCGTCTCGTAGCCCTCACGGCCGCCCCACAGCACATAGTTTGCGCCACCGAGGCGATGCGTCGCGTCGAGCATGTGGCGCACCTGGGCTGCGGCGTGGGCGAACACATCGGGGTCGGGGTTGGTGGCGGCACCGGCCATGTAGCGCGGGTGCGAGAACAGGTTGGCGGTGCCCCACAACAGCCGGACGCCGGTGGCCTCCTGCAGGCCGGCCGCCCGGTCGACCATCACGTCGAGGTTGCGCTTCGACTCGGCGAGCGTGGCCCCCTCGGGCGCCATGTCGACGTCGTGGAAGCAGTAGAAGGGCGTGCCCAACTTGGTGAAGAACTCGAACGCGGCGTCCTGCTTGGCCATCGCCGCCTGCATCGGGTCGGCACCCGCCGCCAACCACGGCCGGTCGAAGGTGCCGGCACCGAACACGTCGCTGCCCGGCCAGTTGAAGCTGTGCCAGTAGCACACGGCGATGCGCAGGTGTTCGGCCATCGTGCGGCCAGCCACCATCCGCTGCGGGTCGTACACCAGGTAGCGGAGGCCGTCGCCTGGAGGCGCGCCAGCAGGCGCGACCGGCTCGGGCACGTCGGTGAAGAACTCGGTCATGGGAACTCCTGTCTCAGGTGGTGCGCTTGCGGCTGATGGCGTCGACCGATGCTGCCAGCATCAGCGCCAGGCCGGCGCAGACGAACTTCACACCGGAGCTGCCGAAGTCGATCTCGACGCCGAACGGCTGACGCTTGCCCACGAGGGTAAGGCCGTTGGGGATGAGTGCCAGCACCAGGCCACCGAGAATGGCGTTCACCATGCGACCCTTACCGCCGAACAGCGACGTACCACCGATGACGGCCGCGCCGACGGCGAGCAGCAGCGTGTCGTTGCCGCCGGTGTTCGGATCGACCGAGTTGACCCGCGAGGCCAAGAACGCGCCACCGACGCCGGCAAGCAGACCGCAGAACATGAAGGCCGACAGGCGGATGCGGGCCACGTTGATTCCGGCGCGGCGTGCTGCCTCGGCGTTGCCGCCCACCGCCATCAGGTGGCGGCCGTACCGGGTGCGGTTCAGCACGAACGTGAGCACGAGCACGATGAACAGCACCAGCGGGATGACATAGGGCATACCGCGCTGTTCCTCGATGGCATTCTCGAAGGCACGGTTGCGGTTCAGGATCGACACCGTGACGAGCACCAGCATCGCTGCAAAGCCCACCTTCACCGCCGTGACGGCCATCGAGCCGTTGGCGCGCAGTGTGCGTCGAACCTGGACAGCCCCGAACACGAGCACTCCGACGATGCCGATCACCCACGACAGACCGGGGCTGATGCTCGCACCGACGATGCCCTTGATGACCGGGTTGGTGATACGGATGCTGCCGCCCTCTTTCACCAGCACCAGCAAGATGCCCTGGAACACCAGGAAGTTGGCGAGGGTTACCACGAACGACGGGATCCCCAATTTGGCCACCAGCGCACCGGTCCACAGGCCGAGCACGATGGCGACGAGGGCCGACACCGCAATAGCAGCGAGCAGCGGCCAGTCGGCCTGCAGTCGCAGCGCGAGCATCGCTGCCGCCACACCGGCGGTGTACCCGGCGGCGAGGTCGATCTCGCCCAGCAGCAGCACGAACGTGACCGCCATCGCGATGACGATGACCGACGAGGCCTGGTCGAGGAAGTTGGCAAAGTTCAGCGCCGTGAGGAACGTTTCAGAGGCCAGGCCGAACACTGTGACCAGCACGATGATGGCCAGCACCGCAGGAAGAGAACCGAGGTCGCCACTCTTCCAGCGTGCCTTGGCATCGCTGAACGCCGAGCGGAAGCTCTGCGGCGCGCTGTCGAGTGCGAAGTCGCTGAGCGCCTCGCCGGCAGGAACCTGTGCGTCGCTCATGTCAGTGCACCTCATTCGCGGTGATGCCGACGTCGCCCGAACGGCCGGCGGTGATGAGCTCGACCAAGAACTCCCTGCGGGTCTCGCTGGTGATCGGTACGTCGGCGGCGATGCGCCCGAGGTACATGGCGCACACCCGGTCGGCCACCTGCAGCACATCGTTCATGTTGTGGCTGATCAGCACCACGCCGAGACCCTGGTCGGCGAGACGGCGCACCAGGTCGAGCACCTGCTTGGTCTGGGCCACGCCCAGTGCCGCCGTCGGTTCGTCGAGCAGCACCACCTTCGAGTTCCACAGCACGGCCTTGGCAATCGCCACGGTCTGACGTTGACCACCCGACAGCGACGACACCTTCTGGCGCACGCTCTTCACGGTACGCACCGACAGGCTGGCGAGCGTCTCACGGGCCGCCTGCTCCATCGAGCCTTCGTCGAGCAGGCCACGCTTCAGCCGCTCGCGGCCGAGGAACAGGTTCTGGACGATGTCGAGGTTCTCGCACAGCGCCAGGTCCTGGTACACGACCTCGATTCCGAGTTCGGCCACGTCCTTGGGGCCCGAGATGCTGACGGGTCGACCCTCGAACCGGAACTCGCCGGTATCGGCCGGATAGATGCCGGTGATGCACTTGATGAGCGTGGTCTTGCCGGCGCCGTTGTCGCCGATGAGCGCCGTGACAGTGCCCGGGTACACCCGGAAATCGACATCGTGCAACACGTGGACCGGACCGAAGCTCTTGTTCACCCCGAGCGCTTCGAGTATCGGTGAATCAGACACCCCGTATCTCCCCTCCTGAGAACCGCCGCCGACCCTAGTACGAGTCGGTGTCGGGCTGTCCGACCCGTGCAACGCAGAATCCTCGGCTCTGGTGGGCACTGCGGCCCACGACTACCGTGCCCACCATGTCAGACACCACGCACGATGCTCCGAGTCCCGAAGTGCTCTACGAGGTGGCCGACCATGTCGCCACCATCACCCTCAATGCACCGCAGCGGATGAACACCATCTCGGGCGCGATGCTCGACGAACTGTCCGAGCGGCTGCTCGAGGCCGACCGGGCCCGCGAGGTGCGGGTGATCATCCTCACCGGCGCCGGGCGCGCCTTTTGCGCCGGACTCGACCTCGCCGCGCAGATGGCCGGCCCGAAGGGCTCGCTCGGCAACATGGGCAGCCTCGACTCGAACCCGGGCGAGTTCGACATCCGCAACGCCCCGCCCATCGTGTTGCACAACATCGACACACCCACCATCTGCGCGCTCAACGGTGGCGCCGCCGGCTACGGCCTCGACCTGGCGCTCGGCTGCGACATCCGCATCGCCGCCGAGTCGGCCAAACTGAACCCGGGCTTCGCCAAGCGCGGCATCCTGCCCGAGAGCGGCGGCACCTGGCTGCTGCCCCGCATGGTGGGCTATGCCAAGGCCGCCGAGATCGCCTTCACCGGGCGCACGCTCATGGCCCAGGAGGCACTCGAACTCGGCATCGTCAACCACGTCGTCGCCGATGTCGACCTCATCACCCGCTCACGCGAGTTGGCGTACCAGATCGTCGAGAACGCTCCGCTGGCCGTACGGGCCATCAAGCGGATGATGCGTGCCGCCGAGACCGAGACGTTCGAGCAGAACGTGCACCACGTGTTCCTGCAATTGCTGCCGCTGATGCGCACCGACGACTTCCGCGAGGGCGTGGCTGCCTTCATGGAGAAGCGTTCACCCGACTTCACCGGCCGCTGAACCGCGACCCGATGGCACCCGAACCGCCGCTCTCCGAGTTGCTGGACGGCCTCGCCACCACACGCGCCATCCGGCGCTACACCGACGAACCGATCACCGACGACGATCTGAACACCATCATCTGGCACGCCAGCCGCGCCCCGAGCGGATCGAACCGGCAGCCATTCCGGTTCCTCGTGCTGCGCGACGGCGACCGGGCCCGCGCTGCGAAGGCACTCCTGGGTCGATCGTTCCGCGCGGGATGGGCCGCAAAACAGGTGGCCGATGGCTACGCGGCGGGCAGCGGCGCCGATTCCGACTCGCCCAAAGCCCGCCAGGCCGCCACGATGCAGCACTACGTCGACCACCTCGAGCAGGTGCCCGTCGTGGTGCTGGTGTGCCTGGTCCGCTACCGCGACCCGTCGCCCTACGAGGGCGCATCGGTGTACCCCGCCTGCCAGAACCTGCTGCTCGCCGCCCGGGCCCTCGGCTACGGCGGCGCCCTGACGATGTGGCACCTCTCCGTCGAGGCAGAGCTGCGCGATCTGCTCGACATCCCCATCGACGTGGCCCTGTCGGCGTGCATCACCCTGGGCCGGCCCGCCGGCCACCACGGCCCGGTCCGCCGCAAGCCGATGAGCCGGCTCGCCTTCGACGACCGCTGGGAGGCCCCCGCACGCTGGGCCCACGATCCCGACGGCACCGAGTTCACCCAGTGGCGAGGATCAACTCAGTAAGTCCCTGCACGCGTTGACATTCGGCCCGAAATCGGCAGTAGGATCGCACGAATGTACGGTCCGAGGGTCCTGTTCTGCGGCGATATCGCTGCGCTGGCGCCTCTGATCGTGCATCCCGGGTCGGCCACGGTGGTCGGTCCGCTTCACGAGGGGGATACCGAATGAGAAACAGGTGGAAGAGCGGCGTCGTGCTGCTCGGCGCTCTGTCGCTCATTGCCGCAGCATGTGGCGATGATGGCGACTCGAGTGCCGAGACCACGGCAGCTCCTGAGACCACGGCCGACGGTGGCGGCGACGGTGGCGGCAAGGTCGGGTTCATCCTTCCCGACTCCGCTTCGTCGGCCCGCTGGGAGTCGTTCGACCGTCCGCTGATCGAGGCGCAGTGCGCCGAGGCGGGCCTCGAATGCGTCATCCAGAACGCCGAAGGCGACGCGGCCAACATGGCCACTATCGCTGACCAGCTCATCGCCGACGGCGTGAAGGTGCTGGCCATCGTGAACCTCGACTCCGACTCGGGTGCTGCCATCCAGGAAAAGGCAGCAGCGGCCGGTGTCAAGAACATCGACTACGACCGCCTCACACTGGGCGGCAAGGCCGACGTGTACGTCAGCTTCGACAACGTCGCCGTGGGCACCGCCCAGGGCGAGGGCATCATCGAGTGCATGGGCGGTGCAGGCAACGTCGAGGGCAAGAAGATCATCCAGCTCCACGGCTCGCCCACCGACAACAACGCCACGCTGTTCAAGCAGGGCTACCAGGCCGCCATCGAGGGCTCGGGCATCGAGACCGTCGGTGAAGAGGCCGTTCCGGATTGGGACAACGCCAAGGGTGGCGAGATCTTCCAGCAGCTGCTCACCGCAGCTGGCGGCGAGATCGACGGCGTCCTCGTGGCCAACGACGGCCTCTCGCTGGCCGCTCAGGCCGTGCTGGCCGACGCCGGCCTCACCGTGCCCACCACGGGCCAGGACGCCACTGTGGAAGGCCTCCGCGCCATCCTCGGCGGCACCCAGTGCATGACGGTCTACAAGCCGGTCATCGAAGAGGCCAAGGGTGCGGTTGCTGCCGCTGCCCAGCTCCTCGCCGGCGAGGCCGTCACGGCCAACGCCAAGATCGACAACGGCAATGGCGAGATCCCGTACGTGCAGGCCCAGGTCCAGCCGATCTACTTCGACTCCGTTGCCACCCCGGTGGCCGACGGTTTCGTCTCGGCTGAAGACGTCTGCACCGGCCTCGAGGCCAAGTGCAACGAAGCCGGCATCCCCGGCTACGAAGACGCCGCTGCCGCTGGTGGCGACCTCGAAGGCTTCAAGGGCACCACGCCGCTCACCCCGCTGGGCGACGACTTCAAGGCCCGCCTGCTCGAAGTCGATCCGGCGCTGACCGACTTCAACTACGCGGCCGAGGGCTACGACCTCACCACGATCATCGCCCTTGCTGTGGCGAAGGCCGGCGACGACGGCATCGCCTACGCCAGCGAGATCCAGGGCATCACGCGCGACGGTGAGAAGTGCACCGACTACGCAACCTGCCTGGCGATCATCGACGCCGGTGGCGACCCCGACTTCGACGGCTACTCGGGCCCCATCACGCTGAACGGCGTGGGCGACCCGCTCGAGGCCAGCTATGGCGTGCTCACCATGGGTGCGGACAACCGCATCGATGACGAGCAGACCGTCTACCTGCCCGCCAAGGCCGCCGACGATGCCGATGTCCCCGCCGTTCCGGTGGAGGGCGACCGCGCCGGTGACGGCGTGCTGAAGATCGGCACGCTCCTCCCGGTGACGGGCAGCCTTGCGTTCCTCGGGCCCCCGGAAATCGCCGGTGTCGACCTCGCCATCAACGACATCAACGCTGCTGGCGGCGTCCTCGGCAAGCCGGTCGAGATCAGCAAGGGTGACTCGGGCGACACGCCGGAGTTCGCGAACCAGACGGTCGACCGTCTGCTCAGCGAGAACGTCGACGCCGTCATCGGCGCCGCCGCCTCGGGCATCTCGCTGTCGGTGATCGACAAGATCACCGGTGCTGGCATCGTCCAGTTCAGCCCGGCGAACACGAGCGACAAGCTCACCACCTACGCCGACAAGGGCCTGTACTTCCGTGTCGCTCCCCCGGACCTGCTCCAGGGTGCGGCCATCGCCAAGCTCGTTGCCGACGATGGCGCCACCAACGTGGCCATCATCGCCCGTAACGACGCCTACGGCACCGGCCTGGCCGAAGTCGTCGAGAAGACCCTCACCGCTGCTGGCATCACCGTCAGCGTCGTGAAGATCTACGAGCCCGACGCCGGCACGTTCGACGCCGAAGTGGCCGAAATCGTGGGCGCAGCCCCCGATGCGGTCGTGGTGATCGGTTTCGAGGAGTCGTCGAAGATCCTTCGCACCATGGTCGAAAACGGCGCCGGTCCTCGTGACATCGCCGTCTACGGCTGCGATGGCAACATCGGCAACGGCCTCGGCGAAAGCTACGACGCCGGCAAGTGATCCCTCGGATCACTGATCGGTAGTCACCGTTCATGCGTAAGGGCCCCGGGCACACGCCCGGGGCCCTTTCGCATGTCGGGGTGCGCCAGAGTGGCAGCGTGCAGGTGACGGGCCCACGACGACACCGCCTCCTCGCTGCACTCGTCGTGGCTGCTGGCTCGACGCTCGGCCTCACCTCCTGCGACCCGGGCCACGCGTTCGTCGACATCCAGGTGAAGGTGTTCTCCGATGGCGAGGGCACCGCGTCGGTGGAAGTCGCTGCGGTCGCCCCCGACGACCGTCCGTTCGACGAACAGGCCTTTGCAGAGGCAATGGTGACGGCGCTCGCCATCGGCGAACCGACCGGCCCGGCAACTACACCCGTCGACCCGTACGGCACTGCGCCTACATTCCGGGTGGAGGGCGTCGATCGCGCCCAGGTCGTCATTCGCCTGCCAACCGTGCTCGCCGTAGCCGGGGAGGCCGGCTTCGCTCCCGGCACATCCACGTTCGTGTCGCTGTGCACCTCCGTTCGCTCAGGACGCGCCAGCGGAGCCGACGTGACGATCGTCCACCTCGACACCTGCGCCATCTGGGACAGCGCCGATGCGCTCTCGCTCGGTACCGACGATGCCGAGGCCCGGATCTCGTTCGAGCCGCGCCAGACACCGGCCCGTTCGTCGTCGCTCTACGTTGCCATGCTGCTCGTGGTGGGTATCGGCAGTGCGTTGACCGCGCTCTTCAGTCGTCGAGCACGGCGCCGAGCGGTAGCGGTAGGCGTGTGCATCGTGTCGATGGTGGTGTCGGTCGGTGTGGCCGCACTCGCGTTGGTCTGGGCAATGCGCCTGAACGATCCGTGGCCCGATACCGGCCAGGTGTTCGACCGCGACCTGGCACGCAGCAGCCTCGTGCTGGCGATCGTCACCGCCGTGGGCGGAGTACTGCTCCCCGCCGTGCTGCTGCTGAGCCGGTGGCTCAGGCGCCGCCGGTCGCCCGCGTGAGCGTGCCGAGGTAGAGGCCGATCACATTGGGGTCGGCCAGCAGATCGCGGCCTGTACCGGTGTAGGCGTTGGTGCCCTGGTCGAGCACATAGCCACGGTCGACCACCTGCAGACAGCGCCGCGCATTCTGCTCGACCATCAAGATGGCCACACCCGAGCGGTTGATGGTGCGACAGTTGATGAACACCTCGTCCTGCAGCATGGGCGACAGTCCAGCCGATGGTTCGTCGAGCAACAGCACCGTCGGCTCGAGCATCAGCGCCCGGCCCATGGCCACCATCTGTCGCTCACCGCCCGACAGTGCACCCGCCCGCTGTGCTGCGCGGTCGGCCAACTTGGGGAACATCTCGGCGACGTACGCGAACCGCGTGTCGAACAGCTTCGGCTTCAGATAGCAGCCCATCTCGAGGTTCTCGCGCACCGTGAGGCTGGGGAACACGTTGCGGCTCTGCGGCACGAAGCCCACTCCCCGCTCGACCAACTCGTGCGCCTTGCGGCCGGTGATGTCTTCACCGTTCAGCGCAACCGTGCCCGCCTGGATGCGCAACTGGCCGAGGATGGCCTTCAGCAGGGTGCTCTTGCCGGCGCCGTTGGGGCCGATGATGCCGACGAACTCGCCGGGGCCCACCACCAGATTGCAGCCGTCGAGGATGTTCACGTCGGGCGTGTAGCCACCGACGATGCCGACAACGTCGATGACGTTGGGTGCAGATGTTGCTGCGTCGCTCATGAGTCGACCCCGATGTCGGTGTTCTGGTGTGCGCCGAGGTAGGCGTCGATCACAGCCTGGTTGGCGCCGATGACCGCGGGCGGCCCCTCGGCGATGATGCGACCCTCTGCCATGACGATGACCCAGTCGCTGATCTCGTGCACCATGTCCATGTCGTGCTCGACGAACAGCACCGTGCGGCCCTCGTCTTTCAGGCTGCGGATGTGCTCGAGCAGGCTCTGCTTCAGCGCCGGGTTCACGCCCGCCATCGGCTCGTCGAGCATGATCAGCGTCGGCTCGACCATCAGCGCCCGGGCCATCTCGAGCAACTTACGCTGACCGCCCGACAGCGAGCCGGCGTACTCGTTGCGCATGTGATCGAGCTTGAAGCGCTGCAGCAGTCCTTCAGCACGCTCGGTGTTCGCCGCCTCTTCGCCCTTCCAGAGCCACTTGAACGGGGCCGCCCAGAGGCGCTCGCCCTTCTGGCTGTGGGCACCGAGCCGCATGTTCTCGATGACGTGCATGCGCGTGAGGCTCTTGGTGAGTTGGAACGTGCGCACCATGCCCATACGCGCCGCCTTGTGGGGCGCCACCCCGCGCATCGGGGTGCCATTGAAGGTCCACTGGCCCGCGTCGGCCTCGTCGAAGCCGGTGAGCAGATTGAAGAACGTGGTCTTGCCGGCGCCGTTCGGGCCGATCAGCGCGGTGATCGTGTTGCGCTGGATCTCGACGTGGTCGACGTCGACGGCGACCAGGCCGCCGAAGCGCCGCTCGACGCCATCGGCCACCAAGATGGGGTCGGGCTTACGGGCGCCGGGTTCGAACGCGATCGGCTCCGGTTCGGTGACCGGCGTGTCGGAGGTTGGATCACTTGACATCGAACGCCTGCTCCTCTCGGTTGCCGAAGATGCCCTGCGGACGGAAGATCACCAACAGCACCAGGCCGAGGCCGATCAGCAACCAGCGGGTAAAGCTGTAGTTGTTGGCGCTGATGAACCACTCGGGCAGCTTCCACCCGTTGTCGTCGGTGAGCTGGCTGAGCAGGTTGTCGGTGAACGAGATGATGAACCAGAAAATGACCGAGCCAACGACCGGTCCGAGCACCTTGCCCACACCACCGAGCACCAAGATGGCGTAGGCGAAGAATGTTGCCTGCGTCTGGAACGTGGTGGGGTTGGCGTTCTGGTTGCCCACCGCCAGCACCACACCGCCGAAGGCACCGAGGATGCCACCGAGCATCAGGCTGATCATCTTGTAGGCGAACACGTTCTTGCCGAGGCTGCGCGCCGCATCTTCGTCTTCGCGGATGCTCCGCAGCACACGGCCCCAGGGGCTGCGGATGAGCGCCCACACGACGACCGCGACGACGGCGATGAGGGCCCAGCCGCAGATGATGGCCCACAGGTCGTAGTCCGACATCTTCGCCTTCCAGAGGAAGAACTGGGCCTTCTCGAACGGGATGGTGCTCCGGAAGTCGTCGGTGAACTTGGTGATGCCGTCGGTGCCACCGAGCTGACCCGTCCACTTCGGCGTCGACACGATGAGCCGCAGGATCTCGGCGGCAGCAATGGTGACGATGGCCAAGTAGTCGGAGCGCAGCCGCAACGTGGGCACACCCAGCATGAGCGCGAAGATGGCGGCCACCACCGGCACGAGCGGTAGTGCCGCCCACAGGCTCCAGTCGTGGATACCGACCGGAATGGCCACCGCATAGGCACCGAGCAGGCAGAACCCCGCCTGACCGAAGTTGAGCAGACCGGTGTAGCCGAAATGGATGTTCAGACCCATCGCTGCCAGGGCATAGCCGATCGCGTTCACACCGATGGCGGCGTAGAGCGCGTTGGAGATGATCGCCGACCAGCTCATCCGATTCTCTCCTTCTTGCCGAGAATGCCCTGTGGTCGAACCAAGAGGATGACGATGAGCGCACCCAGCGCACCGATGTACTTCAGATCGGTGAAGTCGCCGAACAGCCAGGCCCAGAGCTGCACGAACATGCCCACCACCAACGAGCCCACCAGAGCACCGAACGGACGACCGAGGCCACCGAGGGTGATGGCGGCGAACATCAGCAGCAGCAGGCGGCTGCCCATGTTCCACTGCACCTGTTCGTCGAGGCCGAACAGCACACCGCCGAGCCCGGCGAGCGCACCACCCAGCACCCACACGAACAGGATGATCCGGTCGGTGTTGATACCGGTGGCCGACGACAGATCGGGGTTGTCGCTGACCGCACGGATGGCCTTGCCGGTGCGGGTGCGCATCAGCATGTAGGCCACACCGCCGAGGCAGATGAGCGAGATGATGGCCGCCGCCAGATCTCGCGGCGTGATGCCGAACGGCCCGAACTCGAGGTTGCGCTGGCTGGAGAACTCGGCGTAGGCCTTGGGCTGCGCGCCGAAGCGCAACTGGATTGCGAACCGAAGGAAGATGGCGATGCCGATCGACACGATCATCATCGAGGTGAGGCCGATGCGGCGGCGTCGCATCGGCCGCCACACGCGTGTCTCGAGCAACCCGGAGAAGCCGGCGGCACACGCCATACCGAACAGTGTGGCGAGGCCCAGTTGCAGCACGGCCTGGAACCCTGAGGTGGCGTCGAAGATGCGGAAGGTGTTGTCGAACCACATCGCCGACACCGCACCGAGGGTGACGGTTTCGGCATGGGCGAAGTTCGACAGGCCCGTGGTGGCGTAGATGAGCGACAGACCCACGCTCATGATGGCGATGACCAGGCCGAAGCGGATGCCGTTCAGCAGCGTCTGGGGCAGCAGTTCGAGCTTCGACTTCTTCTCAGGGCCGCCGGCGCCGAGGTTGAACGTCGCATTGCCGCCCAGGCCGCCGGTGGCTTCGACCAGGCGTTCGCCGGTGTCGCCCTCGGGTAGGGCGAGCCCATCGGGCAACGTCGATGCGTCGAGTTTGATGGTGTAGCTGACACCCGGCGGCACCGTGAGGTCGGCGATGCCCTTGGCGTTGGTGACGCCCTTGGCCACCTCTGTGCCCGCCGGGTCGAGGGCGATCACCGAGACCCCTTCGACCGGTTGCTTCTTGGTACCCGGCTCGGTGGGAACGTTCTGAACGCGGACCTTGATGTCGACATCGTCGGCGTGAGCGGGCGACCACAGGGCGCCGATGAACGCGAAGCAGGCAATGACGACCGCCAGGGCGTGCCGGATGCGAATTCTCAGCAAACTCTCTCTCCCCCACCCGTCACTTCGGAGTACTGCATTTGATCGCACCGACCCTCGTACCGTCAACACTGGCGCGCCGACTTCATGGTGCGGCAACAATGGCACACGCTCGGCCCTGCCACACCCTCGACTGGCGGGCCGGTACGGTCGCGGCCATGAACACCAGCCTCGACAGCACGCAGGCCGTGCCGCAGCCGACGATGCGCAGCCAACTCGACCCAGGCGGCTGCGAGGTCTTGCTCATCCGTCACGGTCGCTCGGCCGATGTGGTGCCCGGCACCGCCGAGTCTGCCGATCCGCCCCTGCACGACCAGGGTGTGCTTCAAGCCGCCGCCCTCGACGCCCGCCTCGCCCCGGTCACCCTGCACGGGGTGTACAGCTCGCACCTCGCCCGGGCCGTGCAGACAGCCCAGCCACTTGCGCAGCGGCGCAGCCTGACGGTCGAGACCCACGTCGACCTCGAGGAGATCCGGCTCGGCGACTGGTCGAACGGCGAGTTCCGCCGCCGCGCCGCGATCGCCGACCCCGAATGGGTGGCCTGGAGCCTCACCGGACGATGGGACGGCATACCCGGCGCCGAGAGCGACGATGCCCTGCGGCAGCGGTTCGCCGTCGTCGTCGAGTCACTGGCGGCACGTCACCGTGGCGAACGCATCGCCGTGGTCGCCCACGGTGGTGCCATCGCGGCCTACGTCTCGCACCTGCTCGACGTGCATCGCACGATGTGGTTCCCGGTCGAGAACACCAGCGTCACGCTGGTGCGCCTCGACGCGACGGGCAGGCCCACCGTGGTGACGGTGAACGACTGCCACCACCTCTACGACCCGCTCGTCGGCCCGACCGCCTGACTACGGTCGCACCATGAGCGAGCTGCCCCCCGCACCGGTCCGCACCCGCGTCAGCGAGATGCTGGGTATCGATTATCCCATCGTGCAGGCCCCGATGGGATGGATCGCCCGGTCGCAACTCGCCTCGGCCGTATGCGCCGCCGGTGCCCTCGGCATCATCGAGACCTCGTCGGGCGAGCTCGACAACGTGCGCCGCGAGATCGAGGCCATGCGCGGGCTCACCGACCGCCCGTTCGGCGTCAACATCGCCCAGGCGTTCGTCCGCGACCCGAACATCGTCGACTTCGTGGTCGAGCAGGGTGTCCGCTTCGTCACCACCTCGGCGGGCGACCCCACCAAGTACACCGCGCAACTGAAGGCGGCCGGCCTGACGGTGTTCCATGTCGTGCCCACATTGGCGGCAGCATTGAAGGCGGTCGACGCGGGTGTCGACGGCCTCGTGGTGGAAGGCGGTGAAGGAGGCGGCTTCAAGAACCCCCGCGACGTGGCGTCGATGGTGCTGTTGCCACTGGTGTGCTCGAAGGTCGACGTGCCCGTCATCGCTGCCGGGGGCATCACCGACGGGCGGTCGATGGCAGCTGCCTTCGCCCTTGGCGCCGAAGGGGTGCAGATGGGCACACGGATGGTCAGCGCCGCCGAGTCGCCGGTGCACGACAACTGGAAGCAGGCCATCGTCGGCGCCGCCGAGACCGACACGGTGTTCCTGAACCGCTTCTCGCGCCCTGGCCTACGCGCCCTGCGCACCGCCCGCACCGAACGCCTCGAGCACGACGACGCCGTGTCGATGGCCGAGTTCGGTACGGCGATGGACCTCTACTTCGGGGGCGACATGGAGGCCTCGATCGCCCTCACCGGCCAGGTGGCCGGACGCATCGAGTCGGTGGCGCCGGTGCACGACATCATCCACACCACGGTCGCCGAATTCCGCAGCTGCATCGGCCACCTCCAGCGGTTCACCTGACACCGCGAAGATCGGTCGATTTCGCGCGCAGCGTGTTGATTCCTGACGAAACCTTGCACTATCCTGCCCGGTGGGCGGAGATCTCCCCATCGCTGCGGCATACCTCCGCAGCAGTCGGGTCCTTTCGGAGGTCGTGCCGTGAACACGTTGAACCTGGACATCGTGAAGAAGTTGGGTGCCACCATCGTGGCACTGTTCTTGGTGATCTCGTTCTGGAGCGATCCGTCAGGCAGTGCTGCCGTGTTCGGCACGTTCCTCGACGAGGTGGGCCGTTTCTTCTCCACCATCATCGACAAGTCGGTCACCTTCATCCGCGGCATCGGCTGACGCAGCGCCGCTCTGCACCACGTCCCACTGGACTTCGCGGCACCACACCGTCACACCCCACAGGGCCGTTGCGCCCGCGACGTGCATGCCCACCAAGACCGCCGGAACCCCACTGAAGTACTGGATGTAGCCGACAGCTCCCTGCAACACGGCCACCGCCACCCACACGGTGAGCGGCGCATCGAGCACCTCACGGTCGCGTGGCAGGCGGCGCAGCCGCCACAGCAGTGCCGCCACCGCGGCCACCGCCACCCACACCGCCACGCTGTGCACCCGCGCCGCCGTGGTGATGGCCACGCCGAACCGGCGGGCTTCCTCGTCGCCGGCGTGCGGGCCCGACCCGGTAACCACCGTGCCGGCCACCAGCGCCACGGCAGTGAGCACCATCACCACGCGGACATGACGGCGGATCGGGGCCGACACCACCGGGGTGCGATGCACGTCGGGCAGGCCTGAGCGGTAGACCAGCACCACCGCATTGGCCACCAGCACCATCGACAGCAGGAAGTGGCTCTGCACCGCGGCCGGGTGCAGGTCGACGAGCACGGTGATACCGCCCAGCACGATCTGGCCGAGCACCCCCGCTACGAGGCCCAGCGACCACCAGGTGAGGTCGCGACGCCGAGGCACCCGCACCAGCGACCCCAACACCGCGACGATGACGCCGAGGGCGACCAGGCCGGTGAACAACCGGTTGATCTGCTCGATGGCCGCGTGCTTCGACGACACGTCGATGAGCTGCTCGTTGTTGCAGTTCGGCCAGTCGTCGCACCCGAGACCCGACCCGGTGAGGCGCACAGCAGCCCCACTGACCACGATGATGCACAGCAACGCAAGGGCGACGACACAGACCTGGCGATAGCGCTGCGGCGACATCCGCCAGCGTGGAACGGGGGCGGGAGCGGAAGCGTCCATTGCCCCGCGAGCGTACGGGCAGCGGCCCCGCTCTCCCACTCCGACGGCGACCTCGCCGGGTGGCTACGGTCACGTCTGTGCTGACGAGTTACGACGACTTCCCGGTCCACCAGACGACGGCGCCGATGGCGCACAGCGGCGACGGCGACCTGAACTTCTACGACCGCTACTTCTTCAACGGCTACTCGGCCGATGGCGCCATCTACTTCGGCCTGGCGATGGGGCTGTACCCCAACCGCCACATCACCGACGCAGCGTTCAGCGTGGTGCGCAACGGCGAGCAGGTGTCGGTGTTCTCGTCGCAGCGAGCCCCGTTCGACCGACGCGCCGCCACGACGGTCGGCCCCATCCGGGTGGAGGTGATCGAACCGCTGCACACGCTCCGGCTGGTGGTCGACGCCCCCGAACACGGCCTGCGCGCCGACCTGCGCTTCGACCGCCGCTCGCCTGTCATCGAAGAACCGCACTTCCTCTACCGAGTGGGTGTGCGCACCCTGTTCGACTACACCCGCCTCACCCAGTTCGGCACCTGGACCGGATGGCTCGAGGTCGACGGCGAACGCATCGAGGTGTCGCCCAGCGAGATCGTCGGCTCACGCGACCGCTCGTGGGGCCACCGTCCCATCGGCGAGGCCGCACCCAGCGGAGCTCCGGTGGGCTGGCCGGTCCAGTTCTTCTGGCTGTGGGCGCCTACCAACTTCCCCAGCATGTCGACGCACTTCGACGTGAACGAGTACTCCGATGGCCGCCGGTGGCACGAGGTGGGCGCCATCGCCCCGGTGGGCGACGGTGAGGCCGAGGCGATGCGCACCGTCGACTGGCGCATCACCTGGCGACCCGGCACTCGCTGGGCCGAGCGGTTCGAGTACGACCTCGTCGACTGGCAGGGCGGTGTCAGCACCGTCACGCTCGAGCCGATGTACGAGTTCCACATGCGCGGTATCGGGTACGGCAACCCCAAGCACGGCCACGGTTACTGGCAGGGCGAGTCGGTGGTGGCCGGCGAACGCCTCAGCCTGCCCGTCGACACGCCGTGCGCCCGCGAGCACGTGCACATCCAGGCCCTGTGCAAGGCCACCTTCCGCGGCGCCGATGGTCGTGTCGAACACGGCACGGGAATTCTCGAACAGCTTGCCTTCGGCGACCACGTCACCGGCCTCAGCGGCATCCTCGACCCGTATCAACCCTGATCCTGTAAGGCCTGACGGGCCTTCCCTGACGGGCCTGCCTCGTCATGCTCAGGTGTGCCGGATCGTCATCCCGCCGTCGACCGGCACCACCGCTCCGTTCAGGAAACTCGCCGCCGGCAAGCACATGCTGAGCGTGATGTGGGCCACTTCCTCGGGCAGGCCGTAGCGGCGCAGCGGCACGCGTCGCTTGGCGTACGTCTGCTTGGCCTCGTCGGGAATGGGTGCAGTCATCCCGGTGAGGATGGGGCCCGGGCAGATGCAGTTCACAGTCACACCGTGGCGGCCCAACTCGACGGCGAGGCTGCGGGTGAGGCCCGCCACCCCGGCCTTGCTGGCCGCGTAGGCCGTCATGCCCGCCGTGGCAACAATGGCCTCGGTGGACGCGATGTTCACGATGCGCCCCCCACCCTCGGCCTCACGCAGGTACGGCAGGCACAGGCGCACCAGACGCGAGTGCGACGTGAGGTTGATGTCGAGCGTGCGGGCCCAGTTCGACTCGTACGACTCGTCGTCCTGGAACGCCGAGTTGGGTAGCGACACCCCGGCGTTGTTGATGAGCACATCGATGCCACCCCACTTCAGCACGATGCCGCCCACCAGTTTGCGCAGCGCGGCGTGGTCGGACACGTCGCAGCCGTAGCCCACTGCGGCGTCGGGACCGTGCACCTCGGTGATCTCGTCGACGACGGCGAAGAGCCGTTCGGTGTCGAGATCGCACAGCGCCACCCGCGCCCCCTCGTCGGCGAACAGGTGGGCCGTGGCCCGGCCCATGCCCGACGCTGCGCCAGTGATGAGTACCCGCTTGCCCGCCACCGAACGCGACAGCGACGAGAGCCGACCCGTCATGCTGCGCGCCAGGTGAAGCGGCCCTTGATGCCGTACATCCGCATGATGACGGCCTTGGTGGGCCGCAGCACGGCGAACACATGGGTGTCGGCCTCGGGACCACCCGGCTCGAACACCGCCAGGTCGTAGCCCATCTCGTCCCACAGGGCACGGCGTCCCTCGGTGGTGTCGACCACCCGGGCATCGCCCCACAGGATGCAGCTGTCCCAGTCGGTGGTCTCGCTGACGGCGAAGTGCACGCACAGCTTCGGATTGGCGCGCAGGTTGGCGACCTTGGCCTCGATGGTGGCGAGGAAGGCGACGAGGTCGTCACCCACCCATGCCACGGCCACGGGCGAGACGTACGGTGTACCGCTGGTCGACGAGGTGGCCAGGTAGGCGATGCGCCCGTACCGCTCGGCATCGGCTCGCACCTCGGCGAAGGTGATGTCGCCGCTCACGATGCGACCCACCGGGTGACGCCGCCCATTCCGTAGGCCTTCATGTACATCGCCCGGCTGGGCTGCACAGCAATGAAGGCCGTGTCGGGCGAGGCGTCGGGGCCACCCGGCGCGAACAGGTTCAGGTCGTAGTCGAACACGCCGTTCCACAGCCGACGCTTGGTGTCGAGGTCGGCGTGCACGGTGGCGGTTCCCCACACCTCGAGGCCGTCGCCCACCTCGGTGACCTGCCAGTGCAGGGCTACGTGCGGGTTGTGGGCGATGTTGCGCACCTTCACCGAGTTGAGGCCGCACATGATCCACACCACATCGCCCTCCCAGCACGGGTGCACGGGCACCACGTCGGGCTGCTGGTCGGCGCCAATGGTGGCGAGGTGCGCCCAGGGTGACAGCGCGGTGCCGTGCACCTTCACGGCGTCGAGCGAGAGTTGGTCGGTCATCGCGGATCAGGCCTCCGGCATCGGGTAGTGGATTCCGGGGATGCCCATCTTCCACTGGTCGAACGTGTTCGGCACCAGACCTGCGTACGGCGTGCCCGCCTGCGGCTGGTCCTTGTTCCACGAGAAGTGGCTGGGGGCGATCTGCCAGGCGCCGCGGCTGGCGTCGAACGCACCATCGACCATCAGACTGTGGCCGCTCACGTAACTCGACGCATCGCTGGCGAGGAACAGCAGTGGGCCGCGCAGGTCGCGCTCGGGATCGCCCAGGCGACGCATCGGGGTGCGGCTCTCGATCCACGGCGCCATGCCCAGCATCTCGAACAGCGGCTTGGTCATCTCGGTGACGAAGTAGCCCGGGGCGATGGCGTTCACGCGCACGTTGCGATCGGCCCACTCGACGGCGAGCAGCTTGGTGAGCTGCAGCACCGCGCCCTTAGCCGCGTAGTACCACGGATTCACGAACTCGCTACCGCCGCTGCCGAGGATGGAGGCGATGTTGACGATCGACCCGCTCCCCCGCTCGAGCATGTGCGGGGCCACCTCGCGGGTGAAGCACCACACACCGAACAGATCGACGTCGACCACCCGGCGGAAGGTCTCGTGATCCGACCACTCGCTGGGCAACCCGCGCAGATCGCTGATGCCCGCGTTGTTCACCAGGATGTCGATACGGCCGTGCTGTTCGAGCGTCTCGGCAATGACGCGCTGCACGTCGTCGACCGAGGTGACATCGCCCGGATGGCAGGTGACCTTCCGGCCGTGCCGCTCGCGCAGCCCGGCAGCGTTCTGCTCGAGCAACTCGGCACTGCGCGCAGTGATGGCCAGATCGGCACCCGCCTCGGCCAGCACGTCGCAGAACGTGAGCCCGAGGCCCATCGAGCCACCGGTGACCAGTGCAACCTTGCCCGACAGATCGAACATCGACAGCGTCGACATCATCACACCCCCATGAATCAGTCCGGCCTCCCCTGCAGGCCGGAACACGTACGTCCACGCGAACGTAGCGTGAACGCTAGACAGCGGTGGACGGCCATGTCCCACCGGAGCAGGCCGCGAGCAGTAGCGTGCGCAGCGGTGAAGAAACAGTCCGTCGAAGCGCGCCGCAACGAGATCCTCGAGACCACCTGCCAGGTCGTCATCGAGCGTGGGTTCGCCGGCACGCGCATCAGCGACGTGGCCAAGCGTCTCGACGTGTCGAGCAGCCTCATCCACTACCACTTCGACTCGAAAGAGCAGCTGCTCGCCGAGGCGTTCGCTCACTATGCGCGTAACGACGTCGCCGAAATGGAAGCCGAGATCGCCGGTGCTCCCAGCGCGCTGGCGCAACTCGACCGCATCATCCAGAACTATGTGCCCGAGGGCAGCGACGACGTCGAGTGGATGCTCTGGATCGACGCGTGGGGCGAGGCCTTGCGGAACCCGATGATGAAGCGCATCAGCCAGGAACTCGACGAGCAGACCGACGCGCTGCTGCTGCGGGTACTCGAGGCCGGTGTCGCTGCAGGCGAGTTCGTCTGCCCGTCGCCGCGTGCCACCACCACCCGCCTGACCGCGCTCGTCGACGGCCTGGCCGTGCAGTTCGCCGCCCACGAGGGGATGATGGACCGCGCCCAACTCATCGACCACGTGCGCACCGTCGCCGCCGCCGAAGTGGGCCTCAGCCTGGCGCACTTCGTCGGTAGCGAACGCCACCTCGAGGCACCCGGCCTGGTAGCGCCCGGTCCTGCCACGCACACCTCGCTCACCCAGCTCATCGCCCGCTACTGCGACGGCGTCATTCGCAACGACGCCGACACCTGGGCCTCCACCTGGGCCGACGACGCCGAGTGGGAACTGCGCCCCGGCGCAACCGTCACCGGCCGCGACGCCATCCTGGCCACCTGGCTGAAGGCGATGAAGATGTTCTCGTGGGTGGTGCAGTCGCCTGGCGCGTGCGTGTTCGAGGTCGACGAGGACGGTGGCACCGGCATTGGCCGGGTCACCATCTACGAACGCCTCCAGCCGGCAAAGGGCGATGCCGTGTCGCGCATCGCCGTATACCACGACACCTACCGGCGCACCGGCGGGCAGTGGTTGTTCGCCTCGCGGCGCCTGCAGATGGTCGAGTGACCCCGCTCCACCCGACCTGGCTCGCCTGTGGCGCCGGTCAGGGCCTGACTTCGTAGAACGCGTTCACCGAATGCTCGACCGGCAGGCGCCGGAACCGGGTGAATCCTGCCGTCTCGGCCATCTCGCGGGCCCGGTTCTCGCTGAGCCCGAGCGTGCCGAGGCCGGCACCGTCGGCCTCGCTGAGTGCCGACGACATGCAGCTCAGCACGCTGATGCCGTACATCAACGCCGCCATCGGGTTCTTCTTCGCGTTCTGCTCGAAGCTGTCCTGGGCCTTGATGTCGACGAGCAGCCAGATGCCGTCGGGCTTCAGCGAAGCACGGATGGCAGCCATCATCTCCTGCGGGTGGGTCATGTCGTGGATGCAGTCGAACGTCGTGACCAGGTCGAGCGAGCCATTGCTCGGCAGGCTCTGCTGGCGCGGGTCGTGGAACGAGGCGTTGGTGATCTCCGACTCGTCGAGGCGCTGCTGGGCGCGGCCGAGCGCGTAGTGCGAGATGTCGTAGCCGGTGAACGTGCTGGCGGGGAACTCCTTGGCCATCATCAGCACTGCCCCACCGGCACCGCAGCCCACGTCGGCCACCGACGCGCCTGCCTGCAGGCGCTCGACCGCACCCTCCAGCGCCGGCAGCACCACCGGGATGAGGAACGCCCGGTTCCATGGCTCGAAGCTGCGCTCGATACCCACGGCACCCTGCGGGCCGTGGCTGTCGTAGTCGTGGCCGAGGCCGGTGCGGAAGCTCTCGGGCATCTCCTCCACCGCACGCATCGTCTGCGGCAGACGGTGGAACATTCCCATGCCGTAGGCCGGATGGTCGGGGGCGGCCAGCACCACCGCGGCCTCGGGCGTGAGCGAGAAGCGCACTGCGCCCGCCGCATCGGTGTCGGCCGTGATCATGCCGGCAGCGGCCTGGTTGTAGGCCCATTCGCGCACCCACCGTTCCGCCAGTTCGGTGGTGTCCGCCAACTCGCCTGATGTCAGTGGTGCACCCGCAGCGCGCATCGCCGCATACAGACCGAGTTGGTCGCCGAGGTGGATCATCCCCGCAGTGACCGCGCCCTCCAGTTTGGTGAACAACTGGAACGAGAACAGCTTCAGCTTGTCGGGATCGATCTCGGTGGCGCTCATGGCGGCACCCTACTTCGCGCCCAGGGGATGGTTCAGAAGGTGCGGTCGGTGCGGGCGAGGTGTTCGTCTTCCGACAGCGAGGTGAGGCTGAAGCTGTAGCCGTCGCCGTGCTGCAGGGTGCGCAGGCGGTTCACAGTGGCGTGGCCGATGACGAACCGGTCCCACTCCCACGGGGTGGGTGGCAGGCCGAGCAGGGTGCAGATGACCACCGAGTTGGTGCCGGCGTGGGCGACGAACGCGATGCGTCGGTCGGGCTCGGGAATGTGCCACACGGCGAGATCGCCCTCCACGCGGGTGATGCCGCGCTCGGCGAGGAACAGCTCACATCCCAGCCGGATGCGCTCGACGAAGTCGCGTGGGTGCTCGCCACCAGGGATGCCCTCCCACCGCTCGTGCGACACCTTGGCGTTCTGCTGGCGGTAGGCCTCGTCGACCTTCTCCTGCGGGGTGCCGTGCCACATCGGGTTGCGGATCTCTTCCAGCCACGGGTCGATGCGCTCGGCCATGCCCAGCAGTTCGAGCAACGGAGCCGCTGTCTGTCGAGCACGCACCAGCGGCGACACCAGCACCTCGTCGAACTGCTCGTCGCGCAAGGCGTCGGCCATGGCTGCTGCTTGGTGGTGGCCACGTTGGGTGAGGGGTGGATTGCCGACGGCGAAGCCGTCGCGAGACCATTCGGGCTCGCCGTGGCGGATGAGGACTACTTCCATGTTCTCGGCTCCATGACGCCAGCATCGTACGGTGCCCGTACGATTCAGCCCGGCACCGCGGACCGGATAGTGGGTGAACGATGGCACAACTCTCGGAGAACTGGGCGACGCTGTGGGAGGCGCTCGCCGCAGCGCAACCCGGTCATGTGGCCGTCGTGGTGGGCGACCGGCAACTGCGCTGGCGCGACCTCGAGCAGCGGGCCGCACGCTTGGCCGGCGCGTTCGGCGCACACGGCGTGTGCGCCGGCAGCAAGGTGGCACAGTTGCTCTACAACTGCCCCGAGTACATCGAGTCGGTGTTCGCCGCGTTCAAGGTGCGGGCCACCCCGGTGAACGTGAACTACCGCTATCTCGCCGACGAGGTGGCCTACATCCTGGCCAACTCCGACGCTGAGGTGCTGGTGTTCCACGGATCGTTGGCCGATCGACTGGTCGGCGTCCGCGACCGTGCGCCACACCTGCGGCTGCTCCTGCAGGTCGACGACGGGGCACCCCTGCTCGACGGGGCCCTCTGGTACCACGAGGTGCTCGCAGCGGCCGAGGCTGCGGCACCCATCGAGCGATCGGGCGACGATCTGCTGTTCCTCTACACCGGCGGCACCACAGGGCTGCCCAAGGGCGTCATGTGGCGCCATGTCGACCTGTTCGGCGCGCTGGCGTTCACCGGCTATGTCTCGGCGGGCCTCGAGGTACCCACCACCTCCGTGCAGGTGGGTGCCGTGGCAGCGGCGCTGAACGCCGAGGGCAGAAGCCCGGTGAACCTCTGCGCTCCGCCGCTCATGCATGGCACAGCACTGTTTCTCGCCATCTCGGCATTCGTGATGGGTGGCACGGTGGTGCTGCTCGGGGGCCGGCGGTTCGATGCCGACGAGTTGTGGCGGCTGGTCGAACAGCACCGCGTCAGCCAGCTGTCGATCGTGGGCGACGCGTTCGCCCGTCCGATGGTGGCGGCGCTCGAGGCCGCTGCCGCGGCGGGCACCCCCTACCGGCTCGAGTCACTCCAACGCATCGTGTCCACCGGCGCCACGCTGTCGGCCGAACACAAGCGAGCGTTCCAGCACCACGCTCCTCAGGTGCTCATCATCGACATGATCGGCGCCAGCGAGGGTGGGCCGTTCGCCATCTCGATGACGATGCCCGGCCAGGCCCCGGCCGATACCGCGGTGTTCACCGCTCCCCCGAACGCCGTGGTCATCGACGACAGCACCGGGCGGCCCGCCGAGCGCGGATCGGGGGTGGTGGGCATGTTGGCGGTCAGCGGGCCGATGCCCACCGGCTACTACGGCGACGAGGCCAAGACAGCCGGCACCTTCCGCACCATCGACGGTGTGCGCTACACGGTGCCCGGCGACTACGCCACCATCGACGCCGACGGCACGGTGCACCTGCTCGGCCGCGGCTCGGTGTGCATCAACACCGGCGGCGAGAAGGTGTACCCCGAGGAGGTCGAGGTGGCGGCTCGCTCGCATCCGGCGGTGCTCGACTGCACCGTCGTGGGTGTGGCCGACGCACGCTTCGGTGAAGCCGTCACGCTCGTCGCATCGCGCCACCCGGGTGCTGCGGCCGACGATCGCGACGTCATCGACCACGTGCGCGGCCGGCTCGCCGCCTACAAGGCACCCAAGCGTGTGGTGTGGGTCGACACGATCGAGCGCAGCCCGAGCGGCAAGGCCGACTACCGCTGGGCGCGCAGCGTCGCCGAACAGGCTGGGCGCTCCACCTCGTGACCCGTTCGACACAGCCGGGTGGGATGCTCGCCGACCCCACCGGGTCGCCACCCTCGTGGCGACCCGACCCCACCGGGCGCTTCGAGTTCCGGTGGTTCAACGGTCGGGGATACACGGCCGACGTGGCCTCGGGAGGTGTGCGCTCGATCGACCCCTTGGCCGTTCCTCCGCCAGGTGCTCGCCCACCCTCCCTGTCGCGAACGATGGCGGTCACGTCGCTCGTGGCGGGCATCGTGGGGCTCGCTCTTTCGTGGATGCCGTTCCTGGTGGTGCTCGGTGTGCTGGCCGCCTTCGTCGCTGTCGGTACCGGCCTCGTGGCGATGCGACGCATCGGTCAGGGCACGGCCGGCGGCCATCGTGCCGCGCTGGCGGGTGCAGCCACGGGCATCATCGCCCTGTTCGCCTCGAGCATCGGCCTCGACAACACCCGCTCGGTCGTGAACGACATAGAGCGCTACGCCGATACGGGCGCGTTCACCATCGACATCACCGACTGCCGACTCGACGGCACGACCGCAGTAGCCACGGGCACCATCGTGAACGACAACCCGTCGCTCGGGCGGTCGTACATCGTGCGGGTGTCGTTCTCTGAGGGACGCGACGAGTTGGCGGTGGTGCGGGCCGAACTCGACGATGTCGCTGCCGGCGACACTGCGTCGTTCACCGTCACCTCGTTCGTGGGAGCCATCGATCCGAGCCGCCTCGACTGCGCGATCGAGTCGGTGTCGGGGCCTCTACCGTTCCGCCTCGGGTAGGTCGAAGTGACCGGCGCTGGCCGAGAGGCCACCGTCGACGGGCAGCACCACCCCGTGCACGAAACTGGCTGCTGGCGAAGCCAGGAACCACACGGCTTCGGCCAGTTCGTGTGGTTGCCCCCACCGCTGCAGCGGGATGCGCCGTGCCATCGACCGATGGAGCGCGGGAGCCTGCTGCAGACGTGCAGTCATCCCGGTCTCGACCGGACCGGGGGCGATGGCGTTCACCCGGATGCCCTGCACGCCATAGTCCATGGCTGCAGCCCGGACGAGGTTCATCACGGCTGCCTTCGAGGCGTTGTACGCGAAGTTGCGCGGATCGCCACCGAGGCCCGAGGTGGAGGCAGTGGCGACGATGGCTGGCGCCTCACCGGTGCGACGCATGGCGGGAGCCGCGTGGGCGATGCCTGCCGCAACTGCCCGCACGTTCACGGCCAGCACGCGGTCGAGCCGGTCGAGCGCGCCCGATTCCTCGAACCCGGGGCCACCCACCACCCCGGCATTCAGCACCGCGACATCGAGACGACCCCACCGGTCGAGCGCAGCAGCCACCATCTCTTCGGCCACCAGCTCGTCGGCCACATCGCCGCGCACCACCTCGACCGGCGCGTCGTCGGCCAACCAGCCGAAGTCGGCGCCGGGCAGGTCGACGGCCACCACGGCGCAGTCGCGGGCAGTGAACAACTCGACGCACGCCCGGCCGATCCCCGACGCGGCCCCCGTGATGACTGCAACTCGTCGCACCGACATGGAAGCACCCTATGCTCCGCCCAACTCGGGAGTTCGAACCCGAGCCGAGCACCGGGGGGTACATCATGGATCTGGGTCTGAAGGGGAAGAAGGCGATCGTCACTGGCGGCAAGCGAGGCCTCGGTTTCGCCACCGCGCACCTGCTCGCCGAGGAAGGCTGCGACGTCGCCATCTGCGCGCGCGGCGAGGTCGACGAGGCCGTGGCGGCCTTGGCTGCCACCGGCGTGAAGGCCTACGGCGCCGGCATCGATGCCGCCGACGGCGACGCGTACAAGGCCTGGCTGGCAAGCGCTGTCGAGCAACTCGGTGGCTGCGACATCTTCATCCACAACATGTCGGGCGCCAGCGGCCGCGGCGAGCAGGCGTGGGTGAACAACCTCAACCTCGACGTGCTCGGCCTCGTGCGCGCCCAGGAGGTGATCGCCCCGGCGATGGAGGCGGGCGGTGGCGGCGCCATCGTGTGCCTCAGCTCGATCGCTGCGCAGGAAGAGTTCGCCGGTCCCGGCAGCTTCGGCCCGATGAAGGCGGCGATGACCGCCTATGCCAACAACCTCTCCCAGTCGCTCGCACCCAAGGGCATCCGCGTGAACATCGTGTCGCCCGGCCCGGTGTTCTTCGAGGGCGGCAACTGGGACACCATCAAGACCCACATGACCGCGTTCTACGACGCCACCGTGGCGAAGATGCCGCTGAAGCGCCTCGGCGACCCGCGCGAGATCGCCAACGCCATCGCTTTCCTGGCGTCGCCGGCGGCCAGCCTCATCACAGGGGCCAACCTGGTCATCGACGGTGGCTACACCAAGCGCATCAAGTTCTAGGTCCGTCGGCTGATGACCCGGCGCATCAACGTCCACTTCGTCTGTGGCGGCTGGTGGCACGACTTCGACTATGCCCGCCTGCAGGTACTGCAGTTGCTCGGTGAACATCCGCATCTGCGCACCACGGTGTCGTCGCACTTCGAAGACCTCGACCTGCTCGACGCCGCCGATGTGCTCATCACCTACACGTGCAACGTGCGGCCCAGCGAGGCTGCCCAACAGGCGCTGCGCCACTGGGTCGAGCGGGGCGGCCGCTGGTTCGCCCTGCACGGCACCAACTCGGCCATCGACCCGCCGGCCGAACTGGGCAAGGGCTCGTTCGTCACGCCCCGGGTCTTCCCCACCTTCGTCGACACCCTGGGCAGCCAGTTCCTGTCGCACCCGCCCATCGCGCCGTACACCGTCAGCGTGTCGCCGGGGGCCGAGCGCGATCCGTTGGTGGCCGGTATCGAACCGTTCCAGGCCGACGACGAGTTGTATCTCTGCGAGTACCACGGTGCAATCGAGCCACTGCTCGAGACGCACTGGACCGGCGACAGCGGGCCGGGGTTCGCCGAGCGCGACTGGCCGCACGACGAGCCGCGGCTGGTGATGTACCGCCGCCCGCTGGGCGACGGGTGCGTGCTGTACCTCACGCTCGGCCACTGCCGCGGGCACTGGGACATGATCGCTCCCCCGTTCAACGGCATGTACTGGCCGAAGATCGAACGCGGCGCGTGGGAGCTCGACGAGTTCCACACCCTGCTGCGCCGCGGTATCGAGTGGGCCGCAGCACCGGCATCGACCGACAGCGAGACGGCCTGATGCGCGCCGGACTCGTCACCGGCCAGCGCCGATTCGAGCTCGTCGAGGTTTCCGAGCCGCAGGTGGGCCCGGGCCTCGCCGTCGTGCACATCACTCGCTGCGGCATCTGCGGCACCGACCTCCACGGCTTTCTCGGTGCCGACCCCTACAACCCGGCCATCTGCGGCCACGAATGGGTGGGCACGGTTGCCGCAGTGGGTGCCGACGTGACGGTTGTCGGCGAGGGCCAGCGCGTCGTCGCCGGTATTGCGCCGGCCTGCGGGCGTTGCACCGAGTGCCGCAGCGGACGCACCGCCTACTGCACCCACGCCTTCTTGGGCATGATCGGCCGCGACCCGCTGGCACCGCGGCACGGCGGCTTCGCCCCGCGCATCGCGCTCGACGCCACCCGACTCGTACCGGTCAGCAGCCAACTCAGCGACGACGAGGCCGCCATCGTCGAGCCCACCACGGTGGCCCTGCACGCCGTGCTGCGCACCCGCCCCCAGGCCGGCGAAACCGTCATCGTGCAGGGTTGTGGCCCCATCGGTCTGCTCACCCTGCAGTGCGCCGCAGCACTGGGTGCCGAGCACGTCGTCGCCATCGAGCCGTCGGCTCATCGCCGCGAGCTGGCGCTGGCCGTGGGCGCCGACGAGGCACC
>JBAXSU010000001.1:0-82543 GCA_037130535.1 Actinomycetota bacterium | reverse complement strand
CCGCGTCCGACTACTGTTCGCTCGGGCACACTCAGCAAGGGGACTGAATGCTCCGTTACCTCCTCAAGCGTCTTGCATCGGCCATCGTCACGTTGTGGCTACTCGTCACGATCGTCTTCTTGATCGTCAACATCCTGCCCGGCGACATCGCCCGCAAGATCCTCGGGCCCTTCGCCACGCAGGAGAGCGTGGCCGCGTACCGGCACGAGTACGGCCTCGACCTGCCCCTGTGGCGCCAATACCTGTCGTCGATGTGGAACATCGTCACGCTCGACTTCGGTTCGTCGTACCTGCAGAAGAAGCCGGTCACCGACATCGTGTTCCCCGCACTGCTGCGCTCGGGCAAGTTGGCGATCCTGGCATTCGTCATCACCATTCCGGTGTCGATCCTGGCGGGCATCATCGCCGCCCGACGCCAGGACAAGCTCTCCGACCGGGCCATCGTGAACGTCGGCCTCGCCAGTTCATCGATCCCCGAGTTCGTCTCGGCGGCCGTGTTGCTCTCGATCTTCTGCGTGCACTGGAAGATCGGCAAGGTGTTCGCCAACCCGCCCGAGGGCACCTCGCTGGTGGGCCAGTTGCAGTACCTGCTGATGCCTGCCCTGGCGATGGCCATCGCGTACTTCGGCTACCTGGCGCGTATGACGCGTGCCGGGGTGATCTCGGCTCAGAATGCCGACTACGCCCGAACGGCCACCATGAAGGGCATGTCGCAGGGTGAGGTGATGCGCCGGCACATCTTGCGCAACGCCCTCGCACCCACCATCACCGTCATCAGCATCCAGATCGGGTACCTGTTCGGGGGCATCATCGGCGTCGAGAAGGTGTTCAACTACCCGGGCCTCGGCACCGAGATGCTCAACGCTGCCAAGGGACGCGACATCCCACTGCTGCAGGGTGCGGTATTGGTGGTGGGCCTCATCTACATGCTCTCCACCCTGGCCGCCGACCTGCTCATCGCCTACCTCAACCCGCGTGTTCGACTGGAGACGAAATGAACCTCCCCGTCACGCCTCGCGACCCGGCGGCCGACGACACCGTGCTGGTGCCCGGTGCCCCATCGATCGTCCCCGTCCTCAGCGAGCGCAAACAGGCCCGCCGCGAGAACTGGCGGCTCATCCGCCGCCGGCCGTCGTTCATCATCGGCAACATCATCGTGCTGGTGTGGGTGGTGTGTGCCATCGGGGGCGACAAGATCACCCCGCACGATCCGCTCGACTTCCGCTCCAAGGTGCACCTGCCCCCGAGCAGCGAGTTCTTCTTCGGTACCGACAAGACCGGCCGCGACGTGCTCTCGCGTGTGATGGCCGGCGCCCGCGACGTGTTGAAGATCGCGCCGATGGCTGCTCTGCTCGGCGTGCTGCTCGGTGTCATCCTGGGACTGCTGATGGGCTACCTCGGCAAGCGGTTCGACAACGTGATGAGCCGTATCGTCGAGGCCTTCTTGGCATTGCCGGTGGTGCTCATCGCGCTCTTGGCCATCACCACCCTGGGCAACTCGTCATGGGTGGTACTCGGCGTGGTCGCCACGCTGTTCACCCCAGTGGTGGCCCGTACCGTGCGCTCGGCGGTGCTCGCCGAACGCGACCTCGACTACGTCACCTCGGCCAAACTCCGCGGTGAATCGACGCGGTTCATCATGTTCCGCGAGATCCTGCCGAACGTCAGCGGTCCGATCATCGTCGAACTCACCGTGCGCATCGGCTACGCGGTGTTCACCATCTCCACCCTGTCGTTCCTCGGTGCAGGCCCGCCCCCACCCTCGCCCGACTGGGGTGCGCAGGTGAGCGAGGGATACAACTCCATCAGTGCGGGCATCTGGTGGACCACGTTCTTCCCGGCCATGGCCATCGCCAGCCTGGTCATCGCCGTCAACCTCATCGCCGATGCGGTGCAGTCCGTGATGGAGGCATCATGACCGACCTCGCTTCGTCCCCTGCCTCCACCGAGGCGCCGTCGGCGGCACTGGCGGTGGAAGACCTCGAGGTGGTCTACACCGTGCGCGGCATCGACCGTGTGGTGCTTCGCGGTGTGTCGTTCTCGATCGCACCCGGAGAGGCCTACGGCCTCGTGGGCGAATCGGGTTGCGGTAAGAGCACCACCGCGTACGCAGCGCTGCGCTACCTGCCGCGCAACGGCAAGATCGTCGGTGGCCGTGTGCTGGTGGGCGGCCAGAACGTCACCGAGATGTCGACACGCGAACTGCAGAACTTCCGCGCCCACAACGCGTCGATGGTGTACCAGGACCCGGCGCAGGCGATGAACCCCACCCTGCGAGTGGGCAAGCAACTCATCGAGAGCTTCACCCTGCTCGGCCAGTCGAAGCAGCAGGCCCAGACGTCGGCCCTCGAGGCGTTGCGCCGGGTGCGCATCGCCGACCCCGAGCGGGTGATGGATCGCTACCCGTTCCAACTGTCGGGCGGAATGCAGCAGCGCGTCGTCATCGCCATGGCGCTCGCCTGCGACCCGAAGCTGCTGGTGCTCGACGAGCCCACCACGGGCCTCGACGCCACCGTCGAAGCCGAGGTGCTCGACCTTGTGCAGACCCTGCGCAAGGAGAGCGACGCGGCGGTGCTGCTCATCGCTCACAACCTCGGCATCATCCGCTCGCTGTGCGACCGGGTGGGCGTGATGTACGCCGGGCGCATCGTCGAGGAGGGCCCGAGCGCCCAGGTGTTCGATGCACCGCAGCACCCGTACACGGTGGGTCTGCTGCGTTCGCTGCCCAGGCGCGGGGTGCGCAAGTCGGAGAAGGCACTCGCCACCATCCCGGGCATCCTGCCGCTCATCGGCACCGACCTGCCCACGTGCGTGTTCGTCGACCGGTGCCCGCTGGCCGACGAGGTGTGCCACACCCAGGTTCCGCCTGTCACCCCCATCGGCGACGACGGCACGCGCTACTCGCGCTGCCACCACGTCGACCGCATCGACCAGATCCACGACGACGTCACCAAGGTGGGCATCAGCATGCTGGTGCCCGATGAGGCACACCCCGATGTGCTGCAGCTCAGCCATGTGTCGAAGACGTTCCACCAGCGCAGCACGGCCATTCCGGCGCTCGTCGATGTCGACCTCGAACTCGTCGAGGGCGAAACACTCGGCATCGTCGGCGAGTCGGGTTCGGGGAAGTCGACGCTGGCCAAGACGATGCTCGGTATCGAGAGCCTCGACATCGGTGGTGCGGTGTCGCTCGATGGTCATCAGCTCGCTGCTTCCACCGTCGACCGCACGGCAGCCGACAAGCGGTCGATGCAGATGATCTTCCAGAACCCCGACTCGGCGCTGAACCGCAGCTGGTCGGTGCGGCGCATCCTGGTGCGCAGCGTCGAGAAGCTCACCGGCATCAAGGGCAAGGAGGCCAACGACCGTGTCGAGGCGCTTGCTGCGCACCTGCGGCTCACGCCGCGGCACCTCGACCTCAAGCCGCGCCAGTTGTCGGGTGGCCTGAAGCAGCGTGTGGCCATCGCCCGCGCCTTCGTGGGCGATCCGCGCATCGTGGTGTGCGACGAACCCACCAGCGCGCTCGACGTATCGGTGCAGGCCGCCATCTTGAACCTGCTGGCCGACCTGCAGTCGGAGAACAAGACGAGTTATGTCTTCATCTCCCACGACATGGGCGTGGTGCGCTACCTGGCCGACCGCATCGCGGTGATGTACCTCGGGCGTATCCAGGAGATCGGCTCGACCGACGAGGTGTTCAAGGGGCCCAACCATCCCTACACCGAGGCACTGCTGTCGGCCATCCCCGACGTGGATGGTGGTGTGAAGGAACGCATCCGCCTCGGCGGCGAGATCCCCAGCCCGGCCAACCCGCCGTCGGGCTGCGTGTTCCATCCGCGCTGCCCGCGGGTGATGCCCGGTGTGTGCGAGGTGAGCGAACCGCCGCTGCGCGAGGTGTCGCCGGGGCACGCAATGCGTTGCCACATCCCCATCGAGACGCTCGTCGAACTGCAGCGCAAGCCTTCGGTCGACGCCTGACACCGGCCGACAGCCGGTGTCTTCGGTCGACTCGTCAGTCGACGCGTCAGTCAACCATGCGATCGACGCTGGTGTCGCGCTGCACGGTGCACCACCGGTGGCAGCCACCCGAGTGGAACCACCGCTCGGTCTGCACACCCGACCCATTGGTGTAGAACCACACCCGGTGCAGATCGCGTTCGTCGGGGTCGGTGATCGACGCGGGTGCCTCGGGGTCTTCGCCTCCGAAGCGGAACTCTTCCACCGGCCGCGGGCCGCAGTGAGGGCAGGGGATCGTCAGCATCGTGGCTCCTACTTGGTGCCGGTCGAGCCGAGGTCGGCCATCGGCTGGTCCTTGGCGAAGCGGTCGAGGGCGAACGGGGCGATGAGTTCGGGCACGCGGCCGGTGGCGATGAGTTGAGCCAGCTGCTCGCCGCCGGCGGGGATGGCCTTGAAGCCCCAGGTGCCCCAGCCGGTGGTGATGTAGAAGCCGTCGACACCGGTGTGGCCGATGATGGGCGAGAAGTCGGCCGAGACGTCGCAACGCCCAGTCCACTGGCGCAGGATGCGCAGGTCGCGGGTGAACGGCAGCACCATGGCCATCTTGCGCGAGCACTGCTGCAGGAACTGGAACGACGACTGCAGGCTGTAGCTGGCCTGCGGCTCGTACTCGTGGCCGATGAGCATCTGCCCACGGGCGGTCTGCGAGATGTACGAGTTCATCTCGGTGTCGGAGATGATGTTCGGGAACGTGCGGGCGTAGCTGTTGGTGACGAACGCCTGCAGCGGGTGGGTGCGGATGGGCAGGCGCAGATCGGCGTGGGCGGCCAGCACCGACACGTTGCCGCCGACGGCACTGACCACGGCACCGGCGTGGATGTCGCCGGTGGGGGTGCGCACACCGGTGACGCGGCCGCCGTCGCGCAGCAGGCCGATGACAGGCGTGTTCTGCACCACGTGCACGCCGCGGCGCATCGCGCCCTGGGCGTAGGCCCACACGACGCGGTCGTGGCGGGCCGAGGCGCCGGGCAGGTGGTAGCTGGCACCCAGCACCGGGTAGCGGCCACCCCCGGCGAGGTCGATCTGCGGGCAGAGCCGCTTCACCTCGGAGGGTTCGATGAAGTGCGTCTCCACCCCGAAGGCCTGGTTCAGCAGGGCACGGGCGCGCTGCGTGCGGAGGGTGGCTTCGCTGTGTGCCAGCCACATCAGCCCCTTGGTGTCGTGCATGATCCAGCAGCCGGTCTCGGCTTCGAGTTGCTGGTACAGCCGCACGCTGTGGTCGTAGAACGCGATCGACTCCGACAGCCCGTAGTTCGAGCGGATGATCGTGGTGTTGCGCCCCGAGTTGCCACTGCCGATGTAGTTGGCCTCGATGACGAGCACGTTGGTGATGCCATGGCGCTCGGCAAGGTGATACGCGGTCGACAGGCCGTGGCCGCCACCACCGACGATGACGACGTCGTACGACGACTTCGGCTCATGCCAGGTCAGTTCGAGCAGCGTTTCGACGAACTCGTTCATGCCACGGCTCCCAGACGGTCGGCTACCTCATGGAACGCCGAACCCGACACGATGAGCAGGGTTCGGTCGGTCTCGAGCACCAACTTGATTGCGAGGCCACACACCATGCCCTGGGCCAGCGCGGGCCGTTCGGCAGGAAGTGGCCACTCGAGTTTGTGGGTGAGTGCTTTCAGTTGAGCGTCGTCGAGCCAGGCGCCGCGGAACATGGCCTCGGGTTCGATGATCGCGTACGGGTCGAGCGCGGCCACCGGTGCCGCGTCGTCGACGGTGGCGTCGATGACCAGCGCGTCGTCGGGAGCGACGCGCACCATGATGCTGTGTGCGGGCCAGCCGACCGCGTCGATGGCGGCGGGCTTGGCCGTGATGCGCACACCGAACAGGGTGGCGAAGCGCATCGGCTCGAGTGCGTCAGAGGCGGGCACGGGCACCCTCCGGGTCGTAGAACGGGGTGGGAGCAACGGTGGCGGTGCGACCGTCGATGAACACGGTGTCGAGGAACGGCAGGCGCTTCTGCCAGCCGAGCAGCACAGCATGGCCGAGCAGGGGAGAGCTGAAGCTGGTGGCCACGTGGCCGATCACGTCGCCGCCCTCGCGGTCGAAGATGGGTGCACCTTCGATGGGCGCCGGGCCGTCCATTCGCATGCCGAACAACTGGCGCGAATTCTCGAGGCGTGCGGTTCGGGCCAGCGCCGGACGACCGATGAAGAACGGCTTGTCCATCTTCACCGCCCAGTCGAGGCCGAGGCGTGCCGGAGTGGAGTCCATCTCCGAGTCGAGGCCCACCAGGAAGTGGCCCTTTTCGAGACGCAGCCCGAACAGGGCCTGCAGACCGTGCGGGTGGATGCCGAGGTCGGCGCCGAGGCGCATCAGTTCGCGCCACAACTCGACCGAGTGGGCGGTGAGGTGGTGCAGTTCGAAGCTCGCCTCACCGGTGAACGACAGGCGCATCACGTGGCAGGGCACACCGGCCACATCGGCGTGCACGTGCTGCAGCATCTTCGGCGGCTCGGCCAGACCTGCCCGGCGCAGCAGCTCGCCGGCGAACGGCCCGGTGACGTTGATGGCGGCGAGCGAGAACGTGCGGTCGAGCACGTGCACGTCGAGGCCCCAGGTCTCGATCCAGTCGCGCACCCACATCTCGGCGAACGAGGCACCACCCGAGGTGAAGCTGAGGGCGAAACGGGTGTCGCTCTCGCGCAGGATCATGCCGTCGTCGATGACGTGGCCGCGCTCGTTCAGCAACAGGGCGTAGCGGCTGCGGCCGGGGCGGATGTCGGCGACGTTGCACGGGTACAGGCGCTCGAGCGCCTCGACCACATCGGGGCCCGAGACGATCATCTTGCCCAGCGTCGACACATCGCCCAGCGACACCGCTTCGCGTACGGCCCAGTACTCGCGAACGTGGTCGCCGTAGTTCCATGGGCGCCACCAACCGCCGAAGCGATCCATGTGGGCGCCGAGCGCGAGATGCTCGTCGTGCAGGGCCGTGCGCCGGAAGGCGTCGAGGTGCACGTCGGCAGCGGCCTCGGCGATGGTGAGCTGGCGCGACGCCGGACGGCCGGTGAACGGTGCGGGCTCGCTGCCCGAACGCTCGGCGACGAACGCGCGCAGGTGCGGCATGCACACCCCGCCCTGGCAGGTGCCGGTGCCGCAGAGGCTGGCGCGCTTCACCAGTTCGAGGTGCTGGAAGCCCTTCTGCCACACCCCGTCGAGATCCTCGACCGTCACCTTCGAGCAGGGGCACACCGTGCCTGCCGTGGGTGCCGGCGGCAGGTCGAAGCGTTCGGCAGCGGCACCCACCACTCGTACAGCAGGTTCGTCGGTCATGCGGGCCAGGAGGTCGCGAGGTGCGCGTCGGGTACTGGTGACGACAACACTGCGGCACGCGTGCCGGGTGCCGTCGCGTGTGACGACGGTGGTGACCCAGCCGTCGTCGCCTTCGAAGTGGTCGAGATCGTCGAGGTCGACCGTGACGCTGTCGTGCAACTCGATGCCGCGCGCGGCGAGGTGCGCCGCGGCATCGAGGGTGACGATGCCGCGCAGCATGTTGCCCTCGCACACCGGGTGCAGTTCGGCGGCCCCGGTGGCAATGACCACCTCGTGAGCGTGCACGTGCAGCATGTGGTCGGGGCGCCGCACGATGACGGTGGGCCCCTGGTACACGCCCACCACATCATCGCCGGTAGCGCCATCGAGCAGCAGCGTCGAGTGTCCGGCAGCAGCAGCGGCCGACTGCTCGGCCTGTCCGGCCTCACTGGCACCGATGACCGCCACGTCGACATGGGCGCGGCGGACGGCCACCTCCACCGGCGGAGCGATGCGGGTGGGGTCGGCCAGCACCGCGTTGCGCAGCGGCGGACCGCCCACCAGCGGATGGCGGCGCACATCGACGCCGGGCGCGGCGGCGGTCTGGCAGGTGCGGGTGAAGCCCACCCCGGCCACGACGGCCGAACAGTTACCGCAGTCGCCGGCCAGACACAGGGTGCCACCGTGCTGGGGGTGCTGGCCCGCGCGGATGATCGCATCGGCCAAGGTGTCGCCCGGCTCGTAGGGGAGGGGCCGGTCGTCGACCACGATCCGGGCCGCAGAGATCGACTGGGAGGTCACGGTCATCGACAGTACACCTTTGGATGGATTCCTTGTACGAACGTTTCAGGAATGATCGTGGGCGGATGCACCCTGCGGGGCGCTCGGCTTGGCCTGCAGAGTGACGAGTTGCTCAAACGGGATGTGGCAGCGGATGACACCACCGTCGGGTGTGGCCAGGAGCGGCGGCTCGACCGTCGAGCACAGATCGCCCTCGAGGCGCCGTGGGCACCGGGTGTGGAACACGCAACCGCTCGGCACGTTCACGGCGCTGGGGATCTCGCCCTCGAGGCGGATGCGCTCGCGGGTGTTGCCGTCGACCGACGGTGCTGCCGACAGCAGCGCCTCGGTGTAGGGGTGGTGCGGCCCGTCGAACACCCGCTCGGCCGGGCCGAGCTCCATGATTCGGCCGAGGTACAGCACGGCGATGCGGTCGGACAGGTAGCGGACCACGCGGAGGTCGTGTGAGATGAACAGGTAGCTCGTGCGGCTGTCGCGCTGCAGGTCGCCGAGCAGATTCAGGATCGCTGCCTGCACCGACACGTCGAGCGACGAGGTGGGCTCGTCGCACACCACGATGCGCGGCTTGCCGGCGAACGCGCGGGCGATGGCCACACGCTGTTTCAGGCCACCCGACAGCTGCGATGGCCGCATGTCGAGATGCCGGTCGGTGAGCCGCACAGCGCTGGTGATGCCGTGCAGTTCGGTGTCGATCTGGCTGTCGGGTACCTGGCCCAGCCGACGCAGGCTGCGGCTGATGATGCGTCGCACCGAATGGCGTCGGTTCAGCGCCGAGTCGGGGTTCTGGAAGACGATCTGGATGGCGCGGATGTGGTCGATCGGGCGCTTCTTGGTGTGCGCCGCGAGTTGGTTGCCATCGAGGGTGACGACGGCTCCCTTGTCGGGCGCGGTGACGCCGAGAATGGTGTGGGCGAGTGTTGTCTTGCCACTGCCCGATTCGCCCACCAGGCCCAGGGTCTCGCCGGCGTAGAGCTCGAGTGACACATCACGGACCGCTTGGATCTGCTTACCACCCTGGTCGAAGGTCTTGCTGACGCCCTCGAGGCGCAGGAGGGGAGCGACGGTACGGTCGACCACCGTCGCCGTTCCCTCGGGGAACTCCGACGCGGCCAGTTCGGCCACACGATCGGTGTGGTGGCAGCGCACCATCCGCCCGTCGACCATCACTGCGGGCGGTACCTCGGCCCGGCAGCGGTCGCTGGCCAGCGGACAGCGGTCGACGAACACGCAGGTAGGAAGGTCGGCGCCGAGCGCAGGCAGGAACCCGGGAATGGTCTCGAGTCGCTGCGCGGTCTGGCGCGAACCCTGACGGGGCAGGCAGCGCAGCAGACCCACCGTGTACGGGTGCTGCGGGTTGTCGAACACCTCTTGGGCCGAACCCTCTTCGACGAGCTTGCCGGCGTACAGCACGCCCACGCGGTCGCACATCGAGCGGATGGCGCCGAGGTTGTGCGAGATGAACAGCACCGACGTGCCGAACTCGCGCTTCAGGGCACGCACCAGGTCGAGCACCTCTGCCTCGACGGTGGCATCGAGGCCGGTGGTGGGTTCGTCGAGGATGAGCAGCTGCGGGTTCGAAGCCAGCGCCATGGCGATGACCACGCGCTGCTGCATACCGCCGGACAGTTGGTGCGGGTAGCGGCCGAGCACCGAGTCGGGGTCGGCGATCTGCACCTTGTCGAGCATCTGGCGGGCGCGTTGGCGTGCCTCGGCACGGTCGATGCCGATCACCTCGAACGCTTCCATCAACTGCGGGCCGACCTTGATGGTGGGGTTCAGCGCCTGGCCGGGGTCTTGGTAGACGATCGAGGCGTTGTTGGCTCGCACGAGGCGCAACTCCTCGTCGGACATCGCCATGATGTCGCGTCCGGCGAGCGACACCGAGCCGCCGATGATGCGTGCGTTGTCGGGCAGATACCGAACCGCCGCGTACGCGGCGGTGCTCTTGCCACAACCGCTCTCGCCGACGAGTCCGTACGATTCGCCGGGCGCGACGGAGAACGACACCCCGCGCAGCACCTCGCGCAGGTTGCCGCGCACCAGGTAGCCCAGGCGCAGATCGTTGAACTCGAGCGCTGCCTCGGTCATCGGTCGATCAGCCCCTGGAGACCGTCGGCGATGAGGTTGATGGCCACCACCAGCGAGGCCAGTGCCAGCGCTGGCACCAGGCATGGCCACCAGGCGCTGCTCAGCAGGCCGGCGCGTTCTTCGAAGATGGTACGACCCCAGTCGGGCGAGCCGGGCTGGGTACCGAAGCCGATGAAGGCAAGACCCGCCATGGTGAACACGGCGTAGCCGAGGCGCACGGTGAACTCGACGATGATGGGGCCCATCACGTTCGGCAGGATCTCGACGAACATGATGTAGCTGCTGCGTTCGCCGCGAAGTTCCGCGGCGCGCACGTAGTCGAGATTGCGCTCTGCCAGCACCGCGGCTCGCACGGTGCGGGCGATGATGGGGCCGAACAGGATGCCGATGAGCAGGATGATCGTGCCGCGGCCACTGCTCAACGCAGTGAGCGCCAGCAGGGCGACAAGGATGAGCGGCAGGCTCATCAGGGCCTCGATCAGTCGGCTGATGGCATCGTCGAGCGGGCCCCGGAAGTAGCCCATCAGCAGACCGAGCACGACACCGATGATCGTGCCGAGGATGACAGCGGCGGGTGCGACGATCATGATCTCGCGAGCGCCGTAGATGGCCCGGCTGTACACGTCGCGACCGAAGCGGTCGGTTCCGAGCCAGTGACCTTCCTTGAAGAACGGGTGGATCCACTTGCTGAGCGGATCCTGCTTCGACGGGTCGTGGGTGGCGATGACCGAGGGAATGATGGAGCAGACCACCCAGAACAGCACGATGAGCGAACCGACGATGAAGGTCTTCGACCGGAACAGCTGCCGGCGCAACTCCTGGCGTACCGCCTTGGTGGTGTAGCCGGTCGGGGCAGCGGCTGTCGGCTCGAGTTCGGCGGGCATGGTCATTGCTTGTTCCCCAATCGCACGCGGGGGTTGAGCCAGGCGATGAGCACGTCGGCGATGAAGTTCAGGAACATCGCGATGGCGCCGACGATGAAGACCGAACCCATCAGCATCGGGATGTCGCGGTCGCCGGCGGCGTCGAAGACGAGCAGGCCGAGACCGCGGTAGTTGAAGAGGGTCTCGGTGACCAGCAGACCACCGAGCAGGTAACTGACCTGCACAGCGATGACCGCGATGGTGGGCACGAGCGAGTTGCGCAGCACGTGCCTGCGCAACACGGTGCGCCGGGGCAGGCCCTTCAAGATGGCGGTGCGGGTGTAGTCGGCCGAGAGCGCCTCGATGGTGCCGGCCCGGGCCATGCGCGACAGATAGCCGAACAAGATGGCGGTGAGCGTGAGCGCCGGAAGGATGAGCACCTGCACCTGCTCCCAGAGCGAACCCTTCGCGGAACCGCCCGACGGCAACCAGCCGAGCTTCACCGCGAACACGATGATGAGCACGATGCCGACGACGAACTCGGGGGTGACGGCCAGGCTGAGGCCGGCAACCGTGATGACCCGATCGACCGCCTTGCCCTTGCGCAGCGCAGCAACCGTGCCACCGATGATGCCCAACGGCACGACGATGAGGAACGTCATTGCCGCCAACTTCAGCGACGACCACAGAGCCTTCGGCACGAAGTCCATCACGGGTGCCTTGAACTTGTAGGAGTTCCCGAAGTCGCCCTGCAGCGCATTCGTGAACCACCGGATGTAGCGGCCGACCAGCGGTCCGTCGACCCCCAACTCGCGGTTGAGGTTGTCGACGGACTGCTGGTCGGCGAAGGGACCGAGGATGGCCCGCCCGACACTGCCGGGCAGCACTGCGGCAATGGTGAACACCACCACGCTGAGGAGGAACAGCGTGATGAGTGCCAGGCCGAGCCGACGGAGGACGAAGCGGGCCATCGCTGGAGGTCAGGTTCTGATGGTGGCGACCGACGCCGTCAGGAGATGACGGCGTTGTCGGTGAAGTAGTGCCCCATACCCGTGGCGACAGCACCCGACACGTTGGCCGTGGTGACCGAGATGAAGTTGAGTGCAAACGGGATGAGCATCGGCACCTCGTCCTGCAGGATGCCGGTGATCTTTTCGCCGGCGGCCTTCTGGCCCTGCAGGTCGGGGGTCGACGAGTAGGTGTCGACCGCGGCGTCGAAGTCGGCATTGGCGAACTCGGCCGCGTTCCACACGCCCGCACCGTCTTCCACGCTCGTGAAGCTCTTCAGAGCAGCGTTCAGGTACACGTCGGGCACACCGCGGTGGCCGTAGTCGGTGATACCGATGTCGGAGCCCGGGACGCTGGGGTCGTAGGTGCGCACCCAGTTCTTGTCGTAGTAGTCGTCGCGCAGTTCGATCGTGAGGTTGATGCCGATCTCCTTGGCAGCGTTCTGCAGGATGACCGCCAGGTCGGGTGCCTCGTAGTAGGTGATGCCGTAGAGAGTGGCATCGAAACCGCCGCCCGCATCGGCCACCAACTGCTTTGCCTTCTCGACGTCGAACGGCGTCTCGGGCACGGTGCCGGCCGAGGGGTACATTGCGAACATCGGCGAGTCGTAGGCCGCCGCAGCCCGCCCGCCGAACAGCGCCTGGATGATGGCGTTGCGGTCGGTGGCGAGCGCCATGGCCTGCCGGATGCGCTTGTCGGCGAAGGGGCCTTCCGAGCAGCGCATGTGGATCTGGCGGTGGTTGGCCGACGGGATCTCCGAGATCGTGTAGTCGGGGTTGTCGAACAGCGACTCGGCACCCGCGTAGCTGATCTGCGGGATGGCGTCGATCTCGCCCGACTGGATGGCAGCGATGGCCGCCGCCTGATCGCTGAAGAACGTGAACTCGACACCGCCGAGGCTGACCGGCTTGCCCCAGTAGTTGGGGTTCGGCACGTACACGATGCCGGTGGTGGCATCGAACGACTTGATGGTCCAGGGGCCGGAGGCGGCAATCTTGCCGGCCGCCACATCGGCGGCGAAGTTGGAGGTGTCGGTGACCGAAGCGGGCAGGATGACCGAGTTGTAGTTGTCGCTCGACACGATGTACGGGAAGTTGGCGAACGGCCCGCTGAGGGTGAACACCACGGTGGTGTCGTCGGCCGCCTTGGTGCCTCCGGGCGACAACTTGCCCGTGGCGAATGCCGAGAGCGAGTTCGAGTTGTTGGCCGGGTCGACCAGGCGCTCGATGGTGGCGACCACATCGGCAGCAGTGACGGGCGAACCGTCGCTGAACTTCGCTGCGGGGTCGAGCTTGAACGTCCACTCGGTGGCATCGGCATTGGCCGACCACTCCGCGGCAAGCGACGGGCTGAGGGTGAGGTCGGGGTTCGACAGGGTGAGGAATTGACCCACCTGGCTGAGCAGGATGAGGCCGCCGCCATCATTGACGAGCACCGGGTCGAGCGTGGCCGACGCAGCCGACGGCGCGAGGCCGGCGACCCGGAGGGTGCCGCCCGTCGTAGCGGGTGCCGTGGTCTCGGCCGGAGCAGCGGTGGTGTCGGTGCCACCGCCAGCCGTGGTCTCGGTGGCGCCACCCGTGGTGCCGGGTGCGGCCGTGGTGGACGATGACTCCTTGTCGTCGCCGCAGGCGGCGAGGACGGCGCCGATCGCGGGCAGCGAGAGCCCCACGACCGTGCCACGACGGATGAAGCCACGCCGCGACAGGCGGCCGGCCATGAATTCGTCGATCACGTGATTGGCGACGTCGCCCTGCGTGCGGCGGATGCCGTCGATACGGGCATGGTCCTTGCTGTTCATGATCCCCCCAGAGGTCGTTGGTGGGCGCAGTATTGCACACACCCGATGTGTTGGCTCAGAGCAACCCCAGTTGCGATCAAACTGCTGGTACGCCCCAGCGCAGACAGTACCATCCGGACATGCTCAGCACCCTTGCTTCGATCCTCGACCTCGACACCTATCCGCTCGATCGGGTGGGGTCCGACGAGTGGACCGCACTCGTCGAACGGTGTCGCGCCGAGTTGGTCGACCGCGGCATGTTCGAACTGCCGGGCTTCCTGCATCCCGATGTCGTGGCCGACATCGCCGCACGACTGCTGCCCCGGATGGCCGCGGAGTCGTGGGAACAGCGACGGATGCACAACATCTACTTCCTCGACCACGTCGACGGACTGCCTGCCGACCATCCGGCGCTGCAGCGCATTCTCACGGTGAACCACACCCTGTGCGCCGACCAGTTGCTCGACACGGCACTGACCGACCTGTACGAGTGGGAGCCGTTCCGCCAGTTCATCGCCGCCACCGTCGGGATGGACGAGCTGCACCTCATGGACGACACCCTGGCGCGCGTGAACGTGCTGAGCTATCGCCCCGGCGAGGCACTGAACTGGCACTTCGACCGGTCGGTGTTCACCACCACACTGCTGTTGCAGGCCGCCGAGGAAGACGGCATCTTCGAGTACCGGCGTGAACTGCGCACCGACACCGACCCCAACTACGACGGTGTCGCCCACGTGGTGGCCGGCACCGACCCCGACGTCATCCGCTGCGCGGTGCAACCCGGCGCGCTGAACGTGTTCTTCGGCAAGAACACGGCCCACCGGGTCACCACCGTCGAGGGTTCGCTCGAGCGGATGATCGCCGTGTTCTCGTTCTACGACCGGCCGGGTGTGGTGTTCACCGACAGCGAGAACCTCGGGTTCTACGGCCGCACGGCGCCGTGAGCACGGCGCAGCCCGCGGGTGCGCTGGCCACCGTTCGAAGAGCACTCGTTGCCGCCGAGCAGCAGGGCTACAACGACGCCTGGACGATGCCGCACGAGGTGTACACCGATCCGGATGTATCGGCTCTCGAGTGGTCCGAGCTGTTCGGCCAGGAGTGGGTGTGCATCGGCCGGGGCGACGAGATCGCCCGGGTCGGCGACACGATGCCGTTCCAACTCTGCGACGAACCGCTCGTCGCGGTGCGTGGCGACGACGGGCAGATACGGGTGTTGTCGAACGTGTGCCGCCACCGCGGGGCGATCATCGTCGCCGAGCGCACCCAGGGGTCGCATCTGCTGTGCCCCTACCACCACTGGTCGTACGGTCTCGATGGGGCGCTCGCCCGCGCTCCGCGCCTCGACGAGCACACGACGTTCGACGCTGCCGCCTGTCGCCTGCCGGAAGTGGCTTGCGAAGAGTGGCTCGGGTTCCTGTTCGTGTCGTTGGCCGACCAGCCGGCACCTCTGGCGCCGCGGCTCGCCGGGCTCGAAACGCTCGTCGGCAACTACCACCTCGAGCAGATGACCACCCGCTTCGTGGCCGACGAGGTGTGGCCCACCAACTGGAAGTGCTTCGTGGAGAACTTCATGGAGGGCTACCACCTCACCCCGCTGCACCGAACCACGCTGCACCCGGTGAACCCCACCCGGCTGTGCCGGCACTACGAGCCCGGCGATGCGTATTTTGGCTATCACGCCGGGTTCTCGCCCGATCTGCCCCGCAGCGAGCGTGGCCACCCCGACCTGTCGCCGGCCGAGGTCGACAACTGCGTGATGTTCGCCATCCCGCCCGGTCTGGTGTCGGGCTGCGCAGGCGACTACAGCTCGTTCATCTGCATCCAGCCCGAGAGCGTCGACCGGGTGCGTTTGAAGATGGGCCTGCAGTTCTTCGGCGACCACTGGACTGACGAACTCGTCGAGCATGCCGCAGTGTTGTTCCAGGAAACGAACGCCGAGGACCGTGAGGTGCTCGATGGCATCACCCGTGCCCATCGGTCGCGGCACCATCGGCCGGGGCCACTCGCCCCGGCCGCCTTCGAAGGACCGATCCACGACTTCCACCAGTACCTGGCCAGGCGGCTGGTACCGGCGCTCGGCGCCTGATCAGGCGCGCATCCGCAGACCCTCGGGGTCGAGCACCGGATCGTGCTGCAGCGTCGCCGGACGGCGACGGCCCATGATCTCGATCTCGAAACCCGACTCGGCCGTGGCGATCTCGGTGGGGACGTAGCCGAGCGCCAGCGACACCGCCGAGTAGTGGGCGTAGCCACCGCTGGTGATCCAGCCGACCACCTCGTCGTTGTGCCACACCGGCTCGTCGCCGATGACGTCGGCGGGGGCGTCGGGGTCGACGTCGACGCGGAACATCACCAGCTTGCGCTTCGGGCCGCCCGCCGCCATCTCGGCCTCGACGGCTGCCCGCCCGATGAAGTCGTGGTCGAACTTCAGCGAACGGTCCATACCCGCCTCGAGCGGCGTGTAGATGGGCCGGTACTCGCGGAACCAGGTGCCGAAGTTCTTCTCGAGACGCATCGTGATGAGCGCACGGAAGCCGAACAGGCGCATGTCGAACTCTTGGCCGGCCTCCCAGATGAGGTCGAACAGGTAGCGCTGGTACTCGGGCTCCATCCAGATCTCGTAGCCGAGATCGCCCGAGTAGGTCATGCGGCTCAGCCACACCGGCGCCATGCCGAGGTTCACCTTGCGGAACGCCATGAACGGGAAGTCCTTCGTGGCGAGCGAGGTGTCGGTGAGCTTCTGCAGCACGTCGCGCGACAGCGGACCGGCCACGGTGAGGCCCACCATCGACAGACGGAGGTTCTCGAAGCGGATGGGGCTGCCCTCGGGCAGATGACTGAGGAACCAGCGCGGATGGTGCACCTCGGCGGCCTGCGACCCGAACAGGAAGAACTCGTCGTCGCCGATGCGGCTGACCGAGAACTCGCCCTCGATGCGGCCCTGCGGGTTCAGCATGGCAGTGAGGTTGGTGCGGCCGATCTTCGGCAGGCTGTTGGTGAACAGGCCCTGCAGCCACTCGGCAGCGCCGGGGCCGCTGACGTGGTACTTGGCGAAGTTCGACGCCTCGCTGAAGCCCACCCGCTCGCGCACAGCGCGGCTCTCCTCGGCCACCACGTCGAACGCGTTCGAGCGGAGGAAGGTGATGTTCTCGTGCGGCTCGAGGCCGGGCTTCTGGAACCACAGCGGGTGCTCGAGACCCATCGCTGCACCCCACACCGCGTTGTGCTCGGTGAGACGGTCGTAGATGGGGGTGGTGAGCAGGGGGCGGGCCGCGGGCAGTTCCTCGTTCGGGAACGTGATGCGGAAGCGCCGCGAGTAGTTCTCGCGAACCTTCGAGTTGGTGAACGCGAGCGTGGCGAAGTCGCCGTAGCGGGCCACGTCCATACCCCAGATGTCGGCACCCGGGTCGCCGTTCACCATCCACTCGGCAAGGCTGAGGCCCACGCCGCCGCCCTGCGACAGACCGGCCATCACGGCGCACGCCGACCACATGCCGCGCATACCCTTGATGGGGCCGACGAGCGGGTTGCCGTCGGGACTGAACGTGAACGGACCGTTCACGAACCGCTGGATGCCGGCGCGGCCGACAGCGGGGAAGTGCTCGAAGGCCCGCTCGAGTTCGGGCGAGATGCGGTCGAGGTCGTGGGGCAGCAGCTGCGAGACGAAGTCCCACGGGGTCTGCTTGGCAGACCACACCCGGTTCTCCTGCTCGTAGGTGCCGAGCAGGATGCTCTGGCCCTCCTGGCGAGCGTAGATCTCGCCGGCGAAGTCGATCATGTGGGGCAGTTCGCGGCCGTTCGTCTGGTTGTACTCGATCACCTCGGGCATCGGCTCGGTCATCAGGTAGTGGTGCTCCATCGCCAGCACCGGCAGCTCGAGGCCGCACATCCGGCCCACTTCACGGGCCCACAAGCCACCCGCGTTGACGACGTGCTCGGTATGGATGACGCCTTTGTCGTCGCCGCTCGAGGGGTCGTAGCAGTGCACGTCCCAGGTGCCGTCGGCACGCTGGCTGAGCTTGTTCACCCAGGTGTGCTGGTAGGTCTCGGCGCCACGGTTGCGGGCGCAGATGAGGTACGCGTTGGTGACGCCGGTGGGGTCGACGCTGCCCTCGTCCTCGTCGTACATCGCACCGACGAAGAACCGCTCCTCGAGCAGCGGGTTCAGCTCCTTGGCTTCCTTCATCGACATCATCTCGGTCTTCATGCCGAGGTAACGGCCACGTGCATGGGCCATGCGCAGCCAGTCGAGGCGCTCGGGCGTGTCGGCCAACTGCAGGCCGCCGGGCAGGTGGATACCGCAGTTCTGGCCGCTCTCGGCCTCGATCTCGCGGTACAGGTTCACCGTGTACTGCTGCAGCCGGGCCACGTTGGGGTCGCCGTTCAGCGTGTGCATACCGCCCGCCGCATGCCAGGTGCTGCCCGAGGTGTACGTGGCCTTCTCGACGAGGACGACGTCGGACCAACCGGCCTTGGTGAGGTGGTACAGCACACTGGCGCCGACCACACCTCCACCGATGACGACGACCTGGGTTGAGGTTTTCATGCGGTACTCCTGGACTGACGTGGCTGAGTTGCCGGATTGAGTGGTACGGGAACGAGTGATCGGGAAACGGTCAGTAGTCGGTGGCCACGCCACCCTCGGCCACGCGTCGGGCGACGAACTCGTCGAGTTCCTGACGCTGCTGGGCGGGCATGACCGGTGGTTCGTAGGCGTCGAGGAACCTGGTGGCGAGTTGCTTGGCCTTGCCGTCGGCGGTGGGCGAACCGGCTTCCTCCCAGCTCTCGTAGTTGCGCCAGTCGCTGAGGAGGGGTCGGTAGAAGGCGTCGCGGAACCGGGCCTGGGTGTGGGCCGTACCGAAGAAGTGGCCGCCCGGGCCGACCTCTTCGATCGTGTCGATGGCGAGCGTGTCGGCATCGACGATGACGGGTTCCATCATCTTGGTGACCATCTGCAACAGGTCGGCGTCGAGCACCATCTTCTCGAGGCTCGAGTGGAGGCCACCTTCCATCCAGCCGGCACCGTGCATCATGAAGTTGACGCCGCCCATGACGGCGCCCCACAACGCGAAGACGCTCTCGTACGCGGCTTGGGCATCGAGCGCATTGGCGGCGCAGACGTTCGAGCTGCGGTAGGGGATGCCGTAGCGGCGGGCCAGTTGACCACCGATCATCGCGGTGCGCACGTACTCGGGGGTGCCGAACGCCGGAGCACCGCTCTGCATGTCGACGTTCGAGGTGAACCCGCCGTACATCGCGGGTGCACCCGGATTGACGATCTGCAGGAACGCGATGCCGGCGAGTGCTTCGGCGTTCTGCTGGGCCAGGGCACCGGCCAACGTGATGGGGGCCATGGCGCCGGCGAGCGTGAACGGGGTGACCACGACGGGCTGGTTGTGGAGGGCGAACTCGATCATGCCTTGGGCCATCGGGATGTCGAGTCGCAGCGGCGAGTTGGTGTTCACCACGGTGATGAGCGACGGTTCGCGGTCGATGGTGGCCTGGTCGACGCCACGGGCGATACGAGTCATCTCGATGCAGTCGATGTTGCGCTGGCGACCGAGGCTGTAGCAGTACATGCCCTTGTCGGTCATCGTGAGGATGTCGTGCGAGGCCTCGAGGTGGCGCACCGAGTGGTGGATGTCGATCGGCTCGACCGGATACCCCGGCACGTAGTGGATGACGTTCAGCATCTGCGCCAGCTTCAGCAGGTCGCGGAAACCCTCACGGTCGCCCGTACGGCGCACACCGTTGCGGTCGATGTAGTGGGGCGTGCTGGCCACGGTGCCGAACGTGAGCCAGCGGCCGCCGATACGCACGTTGTGATCGGGGTTCCAACTGTGCAGCGTGAACTCGCTCGGTGCCGTCGTGATGCTCGATTCGATCAGCTCGCGCGGGAACCGGACGCGGTGGTTGCTCTCGTCGACGTCGGCGCCGGCAGCCTTCATGATGCTGCGCGACTCGGGGCACATGAACTCCATGCCGATTCGCTCGAGAATCGTCAGCGACGCCAGGTGGATCGACTCGAGTTCGTCGGCCGACACCACCTCGGTGTGATTGAGGCGCATCTGGGGCTGCTTGAAGGACAACTGCTCGGGCAGCCGAGAACGGGTGCCCTCGGCGCGGTCGCGGCCACGTCGACGGGTGGAGGTTCCGCCGTCTGGTCCGCTGGTGGGGCCGGTGTCGGGAGCGGTGTCGGTCACGAGATTCGACACTACACCGGCCGGGGGCATTCCTTGTACGGTTGTCTGGCGAATGACCGCGGCGGCCATGTGTCGAGGAGTGAGAGGGTTGACCCGTGAGCACGATCGCCGCCATCGACATCACCCATCACCAACTGGTCCTCGACCCGCCCTTCCCGGCGTCGTGGGACCCGCAGCCCCGGACGCGGTTTCCCGTCACCATCGTGCGGGTGCGCGACAGCGCCGGTCGGGTGGGCGTGGGCTCGGGCGACACGATGTACGGCTTCGCCGACTACGCCCGGTGGTTCCTGGGCGAAGACCCGCTCGACCTCGAACAGCACGCGGCTCGCCTGGCCAACGTGGGCTTCCACGCCGGGCGGCCGTGGCCACTCGACGTGGCCCTGTGGGACCTGGCGGGCCAGATCCGTCAGCAACCGGTGTGGTCGATGCTCGGCGGCGAGTCGCCTCGCCTGCGGGTGTACGCCTCCACCGCAGTGCACAGGCCGTTGGCGGCGATGGTGGAGGTCGCCCGGCGGCTCGTCGACGAGGGCTTCGATGCGATGAAGGTGCGCTTCGGCCGTCCGGCACTGGCCGACGACCTGGCCGTCGTGCGGGCCATCCACGACGCGGTCGGGCCGGCACTGACGCTGATGGTCGACTGCAACCAGGGCTGGCGCATGCCGTGGGACACGCAGGCTCCATGGCGTCTCGACCACGCCACCGAGGTGGCCCTCGCCCTGCAGCACGAGGGCGTGTACTGGATGGAGGAGCCGTTGCACCGCGGCGACTACGCGGCGATGGGCGAGTTGCGCCAGCGGGTGCGCGAGGCAGCGAGTGGTGCGGCACCGATGCTGATCGCTGGGGGCGAGATGACACGCGAGCCGTACGAGTTCGACCAGTTGCTCGAACGCGACTGCCTCGACGTGTTCCAGCCCGACGTGGTGTGCACCCAGGGGTTCGCCGCGCTGGCCTCGCTGGGGCGCCGGGTCGTGGCCGACGGCAAGGTGTTCACGCCGCACACCTGGGGCAACGGCATCGGGGTACTGGCCAACCTCCACCTCACCGCCGGTGCGGTGGGCCACCAGGGTTCGCGCTGGGTCGAGTACCCGCTCGACCCACCCGAGTGGGCCGTCTGGCGGCGCGACTACCCGCTCGCTCGACCCATCGACACGGTTCGGGGCGAGCAGGGCATGTGGGTGGAACTCGGCGATCGCCCCGGCCTCGGCATCGACCTCGACGAGCAGCGCCTGGTCGCAACGGCCAGCGCCTCGGCGACGTTCTCCTGATCCACCCTGGTTAGCCTCGTCATCGTGTCCACCATCGCCAGCATCGTCGCGACTCCGGTGAACGTGCCGATGGTGGCGCCGTACCGGTTCTCGTTCGGCACCCTCGCCAGCTTCACCACCACCATCGTCGAGGTGACCGACAGCGATGGGGTGACGGGCATCGGCGAGACCCCGCACGGCGACCTGTCGGCGCTCATCAACCAGATGGGCTCACGACTGGCCGGTTGCTCGATCGACGACCTGAACGGGTGCGAGGCACGGTGTGTGGCCCGCACCGGCTTCAGCCTGTGGGACGACTCGGCCAACGAGCGACGAGCCTTCGGCGGCATCGAAATGGCGCTGTGGGACCTGCGCGCCAAACGGGCCGGGGTGCCTTTGGTCGACCTGCTGGGCGGACGAGTGCGCGACAGCGTTGCGTTCACCGAGTACTTCGCCCTCCGGGTGGGCCGCGACGAGACACCCGCAGCGGTGGTGCGGTACTGCGAACAGATGGCCGCCGACTTCGACTCGCCATGGTTCGAGGGAAAGCTCGGGGTACTCGACGTGGATGCCGAGATGGCCATGGTGGCCGACCTCGTTCGGGCCCTGGGGCCAGGTCGTGTACAGCGCCTCGACGCGAACGGCGTCTACACCGTGCCCACCGCGCGCCAAGTTGTGCACCGCATGGCCGACCTCGGCATCGGCTGGCTCGAAGACCCCTGCCGCACCCACGACGAGACGGGCCGTCTGCGCGCCGATGGTGTGCCGGTGTCGTTCAGCACCCACCAGGTCGACCTCGCCCGTGCGGCACGTGCGGGCGTGCCCGATGCGTTCTGCATCGATGCCACCGAGATGGGCGGGCTGCGTCGCACCCAGGACTTCCTCCGCGCGTGCGCCGCGCTCGGCATCGACTTCTGGTGCTACAGCGGCGATGCGGGTGTGATGACCGCCGCCTATCTGCACCTCACGGCTGCCGAACCGACGATGATCCGCCCGCATCAGAGCCTGTTCCGCTTCACCGCCGACGTCGTCATCGAACAGGGCCACTACTCGCCGCGCGGCGGGGTGCTGCCCGTTCCCGACGCCCCTGGCCTCGGGGTGAGCATCGATCGCGCGGCGCTCGCTCGGCTCCATGAACGGTTCCGCGCCGAGGGCACGATGGCCGCTGCCGACGGCGACAGCGGCTATCGCCAGCAGTTCCGGCAGCAGTAACGGGCTTCTCCACCACCGGTAGTGTTCCGCCCGTGGCGCGGACACCAGATCTCGAGCGTCGGCAGGAACTGCTCGACCACATCGTCGATCATCTCGCCGAACACGGCCTGGCGCAGGCCACACTGCGCCCCCTTGCCGCGGCGTTGGGCGTCAGCATCAACCGTCTCGTGCACCACTTCGGCACCAAAGAAGAACTCATCGCCACCGCGCTGCGCCGCGCTGTCGAACGCCAGACAGCGGTCGAACGTGGGTGGATCCAGCGCGATCCCTCCATCTCGATGGCCGACCTGTACCGCAAGTGGTGGAAGTGGATGAACGCCAAGCCCGAGAACCTGGCCCTCGTGCGCCTGGGCTACGAGGCAGCAGCACTCGACACCACCGTCACCGGTCTTCCCGGCGATCTGCGCGCCGACCAGTTGGCCGTATGGCGTCACATCGTGGAGGGCAAGTTGCGCCAGGAGGGCCTGTCGGAAGCGACCGCGCAGAGCGAGGCGACGATCCAGAAGGCCATGTTCACCGGGTTCATCCTCGATCTGGTCGCATCGGGCGACCGAAAGCGCCTCGGCGCTGCGCTCGAGGTGTCGCTGCGCCGCCTCGAGGCACTGATCGACGAAGTGAACGCGTCGACCAAACCCTCGGTGTGAGCCTTCGGCCGACACGGCAACGAGGCTGTCGGACCGCACGCGTCAGTCGATGGTGCCGTAGGCGCCCTGGTCGCCTGAGGCCGAGGCCGCGGCCACCTCGTCGATCGATGCACGGAGGTCGGCCAGGAACGCCTCCACCTTGTCGGCATGCACAGCGTTCACGGTGAGGTGCAGCGACGGGGGAGGGCCCTGCCGGTCGACGTACCACCCGCGCCGCCACAGCGCGTCGGCGACGGCGTACACGTCGAGCACTGCCGGGTCGGCGGCGCCGAACGACAGCAGCATCGCATCAGGTTCGGCGCGCAGCACCAGCTCGGGCATCGACCGTACGGCTGCAACGATCGCCTCGGTGGCGCGGCGCGCGTCGGCGGTGAGGCGCAGGTACCCCTCGTCGCCGAGGTGGTGCATCACGGCCCACGCCGCTGCCATCGGGCCACCGCCCTTGGTGCCCAGCACACCCGACGAGCCGTACATGCCGCCGAGCCAGTTGTCGGTGACGAACGTCTGGTAGGCACGCAGTCGCTTCGAGCGGTGCATGATCACCGAGGCGCCCTTGGCCGTGTAACCGAACTTGTGCAGGTCGACCGAGATGCTGGTCACTCCCGGCACGGTGAAGTTCCACGGCGTGATGTCGTAGCCGAGGCAGGCGAGGTACGTCAGCGTCACACCACCCATGCAGGCATCGACGTGGCAGTTGATGTCGCGCTCGGTCGCGAGGGCGGCGATGTCGGCGATGGGGTCGACCACACCCTGCGGGTACTGCGGGGCCGAGCCCACCACCAGCACGGTGTCGCCGTCGATCGCGTCGGCCATCGCATCTGCATCGGCACGCCAGTCGTCGCGCACGGCCACCCGGCGGCTCTCGAGCCCGAAGTAGTAGCACCCTTTCTCGAACGCGGCGTGGGCACTGGTGGGCAGCACGACGTTCGGCCGGGTGATACCCCGCTCGGCACGGCCGCGCTCGCGAGCCGCCTTCACCGCCATGAGGATGCTCTCGGTACCGCCGCTCGTCATGAACCCGGCGCCGTCGGGCCCGGCCTGCAGCCAGTCGCCGACGATCGACACCACCTCGGCCTGGATGGTGCGCAGGCTCGGGAAGGCATCGGTGTTCAGGGCGTTGTCGGTACTGAACCGACGGTGGGCCTCGTCGGCGATGGCCGATACCTCGGGCCCGGCGTAGTAGGCCAGCGTGAACGCCCGCCCGTTGCGCCAGCGGACGTCGTGCTCCTTCAGGGCGTCGAGCTGGGCCAGCACCTGATCGGCGGGAACACCGGAGGAGGGGAGTGTCATACGGGCAACGTACCCGAGCAACCGACCCGCGCCTGCCTACGCTCGCCGGGTGCGCACCGACGGATTCCTGCTGAACCCCGACATCACGTTCCTGAACCACGGCTCGTTCGGCGCCTGCCCCGAACCGGTGTTCGCGGCGTACCAGCGCCTGCAGCTCGAGATGGAACGCCAGCCGGTCGAATGGCTGGCCCGACGTTCCGACGACCTGTTGGGCGCGGCCCGGGCACGCCTCGCCGCCTACCTCGGCGCGCAGGCCGACGACCTGGTGTACGTGCCCAACCCCACCACAGCGGTGAACATCGTGGCGCGCAGCCTGCACCTGCAGCCGGGCGACGAGGTGCTCACCACCGATCACGAGTACGGAGCGATGAACCGCACCTGGCGGGTCATCTGTGCGCAGGCCGGGGCGCGGTACGTCCAGGTGCCCATCCCGGTGCCGGTCACCACCCACGCCGACTTCGTCGAGCGGCTCTGGGCCCAGGTCACGGAACGAACGAAGGTGATCTTCCTCAGCCACATCACCAGCGACACCGCGCTGGTGTTCCCGGCCGACGAGATCTGCCGTCGGGCCAGGGCTGCCGGCATCTTCACCATCGTCGACGGGGCACATGTTCCCGCCCACATCCCGCTGCACCTCGACACGCTCGACGCCGACATCTACACCGGCGCCTGCCACAAATGGCTGTGTGCCCCGAAGGGCTCGGCATTCCTGTGGGCTCGCCGCGGGGTGCAGCCGATGCTGCGTCCGCTGGTGGTGAGCTGGGGATGGGAACCCGCCGTACCCGGCCCGTCGCCGTTCATCGACCATCACCAGTGGCAGGGCACCCGCGACCTGAGCGCGTTCCTCGCCACGCCTGTGGCCATCGACTACGAGGAGGCCCACGACTGGGACGCTGTGCGCCAGCGCTGCCACGCCGCGGCCGTCGAGGCGAGCGCGTTGCTGCACGACATCACCGGGTGCGAGCCGCTCAGCCCCGAACACACCGGCGACGATCGATCGCCGCGCTGGTACGGCCAGATGGTCGCCATCCGCCTGCCCGACCATGTCGACACAGCCGATCTGAAGCGCCGCCTGTACGACGACCACCGCATCGAGGTGCCCGTCTACCGCTGGAACGACATCCCCATCCTGCGCGTGTCGATCCAGGTGTACAACACCCCCGACGACGTCGACCGCCTCGCCACCGCCCTCCGCACCCTCCTCTGACGCTCCCAAACCTCACCGCGATGAGCGTCCTGCGCAGCAGGTGCGCATGTTGCTCATCGCGGGGCTGCGGCTAACGTCGGCGCGATGGGGATGCCGAGCGACATCGGGGTGGTCGACCTCATGCTGGGCATCCCCGAACCCGGGATGCGGGCACACTGGTACGACTTCTTGAAGCCGAACCTGCGCGACAGCGAGAGCCAGTCGATGGCCATGCCCGCGCAGTACCTGTTCAAGGACATCCCCGACGACCCGAGCGATGCCGACATGATCGCCTGGACCGTCGACCAGATGGACGGCCACGGCATCGCCAAGGCGCTCATCGGCGTCGACCTCGCCGGTGGCATCCAGAACGACGCCATCACCCGGCACCCCGACCGCTTCTTCGGTTGCCTGCACGTCGACCCCAACAGCGGAATGACTGCGGTGCGCGCCATTCAGGAGGCGTACGACCGCTTCGGTATCAAGGGTGTGTCGCTGTTCCCCTCGGGCTGCAACCCGCCCGTACCCATCGACGACAAGCGCATGTACCCCGTGTACGCCAAGTGCGCCGAACTCGGTATCGCCGTGCTGTGCTGCGTGGGCGTGCCGGGACCAAGATTGCCGATGGCCGCCCAGCACGTCGAGCGCATCGACGAGGTGTGCTGGTACTTCCCCGAGCTCACCTTCGTGATGCGCCACGGCGCCGAACCCTGGGTCGACCTCGCCGTGAAGCTGCTGCTGAAGTGGCCCAACCTCTACTACAGCACCTCGGCGTTCACACCCCGGCGCTACCCGCAGGAGATCATCGACTTCGCCAACACGCGGGGGAGCGACAAGGTGATGTACGCCGGCTACTTCCCGATGGGCCTCAGTCTCGACCGCATCTTCCGTGAGCTGCCGAACGTGCCGCTGCGCGACGACGTGTGGCCGAAGTTCCTGCGCGACAACGCCGTGCGCGTGTTCGGACTCGACCGATGAGCGTGCCCCTGCAGCAGCGGCCGACCAGCGAACGCTGGCCGTGGCCCATCCCGTTCGGGTGGTTCGCGCTCGGCTGGTCGCACGAGGTAGCCGAGCAGCAGGTGGTGCCGCGACGTGTGTTCGGTGCCGACACCGTGCTGTGGCGCGACGCCGACGGCACGGCCCACCTGCACGACGCCTACTGCCCTCACCTCGGTGCACACCTCGGCGTGGGCGGCAGTGTCGACGGGTGCACCATCGTGTGCCCCTTCCACGCCTGGGCGTTCGATGCCGACGGCCGCAACACCGACATCCCCTACAGCGAACGCACCAACGCCAAGGCCCGCCTGCGCACCTACCCGGTGGTCGAACGCAATGGCTTGATCATGGCCTGGTACCACCCGCACGAGGCCGAGCCGCAGTGGGAGGTTCCCGAGGTGCCCGAGTTCGGCACCACGGGTGTGGGGGAGGAGTTCAGCGACCCGTTCACCCGCCAGTTCGAGATCGCCACCGCGTGGCAGGAGATGGCCGAGAACGGCGTCGACTCGGCGCACTTCCGGTACGTGCACGGCACCGCCGAGGTACCCGTACTCGAGAGTTACGACACCGACGGTCATCGCTCACGGATGCGTTCGAAGCAGTTCTTCGTCACCCCGCGCGGCACCACCGAAGGTCGTATCGACAGCGACGGATGGGGCCCCGGGTTCTCAGTGGTGCGCTTCAGTGGCATCGTCGAAACCCTGCTGCTCGGCTGCGCCACACCGGTGGAACCCGACCGCTGCGAGATGCGCTTCACGTTCTGCGTGCGGCGCTTCGCCGACGACCGGGTGACCAGCAGCGTGGGCGAGGCCTTCGTGAACGAGGTGTCGCGCCAACTGCTCGAGGACAAGCCGATCTGGGAGCACAAGACCTACATCGACCGCCCCGCACTCGCCGACACCGACGGCCCCTTCGCCGCCTTCCGCCGCTGGGCCAACCAGTTCTACGCGGCCTGATCCGGCCGAAACCCCGTCGATGGCCATCCTCCTCGCCGCCGTTGCCGCCGTGCTGCTCGGCACCTCCGACTTCTTCGCGGCCCGCTCGGCGCGCCACGCCGCCAGCCTCACCGTCACCCGCACCGTCGTGCTCACGTCGGCAGTGTTGTCGCCGCTGCTCATCCTGGTGGTCGACTCGCAGTGGATCCGCCGCGACATGCTGCTCGGGGCGCTGGCCGGTCTGTCGATGATCACCGGGCTGATGCTGCTGTACCACGGCTACAAGGTGTCGCGCATCGGCATCGTCGCCCCGATCTCGTCGGTGCTGTTGGCTGCTGTGCCGGTGCTCACCGATCTGGTTCGCGGCGAACGGCCCAGCACCCTCGGCACGGTCGGCATCGCCATCGGTCTCGTCGCTGTGGTGCTGACCAGCTATCAGCCGGGCGGCGAGGGGAGCGTGCGCCAGGGCGCCATCCTCGGGGTCACCTCGGGCATCGGGTTCGGCATCGCCTTCACGTTGATGGGAGAGGTGAGCGCCGAGGCCGGACTGGCGCCCGTGTTCGCTCAGCGCGGTAGCGGCTTGCTGTTGCTGTGCGTCATCGCCCTGTTCCGTCCCGAGCCGTTCCTGGTGCAGCACCCGCTCGGCCGTCGCATGGCCATGATCAGCGGCGTGTTCGGTGTGGTGGCTATCGCCTCGCTGCAGTTGGCCTTCCGCGAGGGTGCGTCGGGCCCGGTGTCGGTGGCCGGCTCGCAGTTTGCCACGGTGGCGGTGATCCTGTCGGTGCTGTTCAACCGCGAACGGATGCGCTGGTGGCAGGGCATCGGGGTAGCTGCCACCGCGGTGGGCGTCGCGCTGATGGCCCTCGGCTGAGCGCCCCGCATCGGCCGATGTCGATCTTGTTCGAGTTTCGGTTGTCTACGACGGAAACCCGAACAAGTTCGGGTGTGGCTTCTGCCGCAAACCAGCGTCGACCCGCCAGGGACTGGCAGACCGGGCAGCGGCTAGGGTCGGGCCATGAGCGATCGCACCAAGCCTTCCATCACGATTCCCGCCGGCGACCCGCCGGCCGACCTGCTGATCGACGACGAGGTCGTCGGCGACGGCGACGAGGCCACCATCGGCAAGCGGGTCACCGTGCACTACGCCGGTGTCGCCTGGAGCACGGGCAGCGAGTTCGACGCCAGCTGGAACCGCGGCGAGACGTTCAGCTTCCGGCTCGGTGCCCGCGAGGTGATCGAGGGCTGGGACCGCGGCGTGAAGGGGATGAAGGTTGGCGGCCGTCGGCGGCTCACCATCCCCTCCGACCTGGGTTACGGCAGCAGGGGAGCAGGCGGGGCCATCAAGGGCGGCGAGACCCTGGTGTTCGTCGTCGACCTCATCTCGGTTCGCTGAGCAACCGTCGGTGAGCCGCCTCAACCGAACCCGTACCCGGCGCGAGGCGACCGGCGCGACGCCGCAGCCATTCACCCCGCTGCGCAACCCGTACCGCCCGGTGGAAGTGCTGTCGGCCGATCAGGTCGAACACATCCACCGCTCGTCGCTGCAGTTGCTGGCCACCACAGGCATGCGCATCCTCGATGCGAGGGCCCGGCGCTACTTCGCCGACGCCGGGTGCGTGGTCGACGACCTCATCGTGCGGTTCGACCCCGAGATGGTGGAGGCCACGGTCGCCAAGGCGCCGGCGGAGTTCACCCTGCGTGCCCGCAACCCGCAGCACTCGATCACCCTCGGCGGCAACCATGTGGCGTTCAGCGCCGTCGGCGGCCCGGCGTTCACCCACGACCTCGACCGCGGTCGCCGGGGCGGCTCCGCAGCCGAGCAACGCGAGTATCTCCAGCTCATCCAGATGCTCGGCATCGTGCACCAAGAGGGCGGTGGCCCGTTCGAGGCGCTCGACCTGCCCGCCGAGACCCGGCACCTCGACCTCTACCTGAGCCTCATCCGAACCCTCGACAAGAACTGGCAGGCCATTGCGCTCGGTCGCGAACGGGCTGCCGACGCCATCGACATGGCCGCCATCGCCCTCGGCACCGACCGCGACGGCCTCGCAGCAGCGCCTGCGGTGATGGCGATCATCAACACCAACACCCCGCTCACGCTCGACATCCCCATGGCCGAGGGACTGATCGAGTTGGCGGGCGCCGGGCAGGCGGTGTGCGTCACACCATTCACCCTTGCCGGGGCAATGGCCCCCGCCACCATCGCCGGCGCCCTGGTACTGCAGAACGCCGAGGCACTGGCCGGTATCACCCTCACCCAACTGGTGAGGCCCGGCGCACCGGCCATCTACGGCTCGTTCACGTCGAACGTCGACATGCGCAGCGGCTCACCGGCCTTCGGCACCCCTGAGTTCACCCGCGCGGCACAGGCGAGCGGGCAGTTGGCCCGCCGCTACGGCCTGCCGTTCCGGTCGTCGAACACCACGGCCTCGAACGCTGTCGACGCCCAGGCGGTCTACGAGAGTTCGATGTCGCTGTGGGGTGCCGTGATGGGCGGCGCCCATCTGGTGAACCACGCCGCCGGATGGCTCGAGGGCGGCCTCACCGCATCGTTCGAGAAGCTGATCATCGACGCCGAGATGCTGCAGATGATGGCCGAGTACCTGAAGCCCATCGAGGTGACCGACGCCGAGATCGGGCTCGATGCCATCACCGCCGTAGGCCCGGGCGGGCACTTCTTCGCCTCGCCACACACGATGGAGCGCTACGAACGAGCCTTCTACTCGCCGCTCGTGTCGGATTGGCGCAACTTCGAGACCTGGCAGGAGGCCGGCTCGGTCGACGCCACCCACCGCGCCAACCGCATCTGGAAGCAGTTGCTCGACCAGTACGAGGCACCGGCCCTCGACCCGGCCATCGATGAAGCGCTCGTCGACTTCGTCGTCCGTCGGCGCGCCGCACTCGACTCGGTGGGCTGACACACCGCAGCCGCCTCAGTCGGGCAGCGTGCCGTAGCCGAGGCGCTCGCGCAGGTCGCCGAACTGCAGCAGCGAGATGATGCCGGCAGTGGGCACCAGCAGCAGGCCGACGACACCGTCGATGAGGTTCACCACCGCGAACGACCAGTCGGTGACCAGCAGCGCCAGCACACCGCATGCCGCCGGGACGACGGTGGCCAGGGTGAACGCAGCGCCGCCCAGCACCAGCGAACGCAGCCGGCGGCGCCGGGTGAGCCGCCGGCTGAGCCACAGGGGAGCGGAGTCGACCAGTGCCGCAGGCACCGCCACGGCCCACATGGCGAGCAGGACGAGACCGAGGGGGAGCAGCACGGTGGAGGCGGCGAGGCCGGCGAGGCTTGCCGTGAGGAGCAATGAGAACAAGACGGTGCGTCGCCGTCGCCACACCTCGGCAACCACGATGCGCCACGACACGGGCTCGTCGGCGTCGATGCGCAGCGTGGCAATCATCGCCGCCACGCTCACCGTCGCCGTGGCCGGGCCGATGAAGAGCGAACCGAGCAACAGGGCACCGATGCTGCCCGATGCCGAACCGCGGTCGGCCACGTCGGCCACATCGCCCAACTCGGTGAAGCGGAGCACCACGGTCTGGATGATCGTCGCGAGCAGGCCGGCGAGGGGGAGCAGCGCCCCGATCCGCATGTACAACAGTGGCCGCCGCCGAACGGTCGACACCGCGGCGCGGATGATCTGGCCACCGGCGCGCCGGGCCCGCACGGGCCGGGTGAACACCGGCCGCCAGCGGGTGCGCCGCAGCAGCACGGTGACGACCACGAGCAAGCAGACGAGGAACGTGCCGGTGAGCAGCGGCTCTTGCAGCAGCCGGAACAGGAATTGCGAGGCGTAACTGGCCACCGCGCAGAACGCGTCGGTGACCTTTGTGCCCTCCGCCGGCAGGTTGGCGGCACCCCGCCGACCTTCCTCGTCGACCCAGCGCACCGGGTTGGTCCACTGTGTCTTCATGTTCGGCCCGGTGGGGCCGTTGTTGAACGACGGCTGCTTCTCGCCCCAGCGTCCCTGGAACCCCGCCCAGGTGGGCAGGGCCTCGTCGTCGAGCATGATCACGTCGGGCGACACGTCCTCGGACGGTGCCCGTGTGTCGTCGCAGCCGAAGCCACTCTGCGCGCTCTTGCCGAACCACCGCTCGGCCTGGAAGTACGAGGCATGGCTGCCGGCCGCCACGTATACGACGGGCCGCGTTCCGTCGACGACCTGCAGCACGTCGTCGCTCCAGTCCGACACCTCGGCACCCTCGTGCTGGGCGAAGGCCACCAGGCGGGGCTCGGTACCGATGGCCGAGCGTGCGTCGGGCGCGTCGAAGAACAGCTGGATCATCTCCCAGTCGCCCTCGTGGCGGTCGTTCCAGTCGTTGTAGAGGTAGAAGAACCAGTACTGGAGCACCAGCGTCGCGGGGTCGTCGGGATCCGAGAACACATGCGCGTAGATCACCGGCGGGGTACGCCACTGATCGAACAACTGCTCGTACGAGCAGCCCGGCGACAGGGCATTGCCCGGGATGTCGAGGTACCAGTCGCCGGCGCTGTCGGCCAGCTCGGCCTCGGTGGGCGCCTTCACCGTGCCAGCGGGCGTACGGAGCACCACGCCTTCACGGCCGAACAGAGCGTCGACCGCCATCACCCGGTACGGCTCGCCCGGACCGCACGCCACCAGCTGCTGCTGCACCCGTAGGAGGGGAGTGTGCAGTGCGGCCAGTTCGCCAGCCGCATCGCCGTCGCCGCCCGCCACGTCGGAGCGTTCCGTCGGCGGCACAACCGCAGCCGCCGGCTGAGCAACCACAGGAACCAGCAGCGCGGCGATCGCACCCACCACCAACCCCAGTGCCCACACGGTGCGCAGCCGACCAGTCATCGTGGCGATGGTAGATGGCGTGTGTGAGCGGAAGAGCGGGGTGGTGGGGCTCCGCTCACAAACGCTGCGGGTTTGGCGGATTTGGTTGACATAACGAGGATTATGGGCGTTGTGCCGAACCGGCGACGACCGGGGTGCCGAGCCGGAGCTCACCCGGATGCCGGCAGACGGCGGCCTGCCAGGGGTTCTGCGGCCTCGAGCAGCCATCGCAGGGCGTCGAGTGCTTCTGTGGCGGTCAGCTGGTGCTCGAGGTCGCGCCGGGTGTCGACCACCGCGCACTGCAGCACGTACAGGTCGTCGTACAACGCGTCGAGCTCGCTACGCGCCATCACCAACTCGCCCTCGCTGAGCGCCAGCTCGCGTGCCCGCTGGCGCGAGACCCAGTCCCACTGACGGCAACGCTGCGAACAGAACTCCCGAGGCCGACCCGGTCCCTGACGGGCCGCGACGACGATGCGGCACCATCGACAGCGCCGCTCCTCCGGTGACGACGGCTCATCTCCTGATTTCGTCATGACGAAATACTAGGCGGCATGAGGCTTGCATGGTGCCGGCCGACGGGTGATCAGCGGTCGGTGAGCACTTCGCGCCAGACGGCCTCGAGCCGGTCGAGGCGCTCGGTGGCGTGGGCCCGCAACCGGTCGGCCACCGCCGAGACGAACAGGTCGAATACCGCCAGCGTGCCGGTGTGGCTGTCGAACGGGCCGCTCCCGGCGGCCGCGAGCACCACAGTCGCATCGGCGATCTGCGCGAGTGGCGACAGCACGCTGTCGGTGAGCGCCACCGACCACACCCCCGCAGCGCGGGCGGTTTGCGCGACGTCGATCACCCATCGCTCGTAGCGGCGCAGGTCGAGCGTCAGCAGTACGTCGCCGGCGTGCAGCAGAGCCGCCTGGCGACGAACGGCGACGGGATTGCCGTCGATGAGCGTCACGTCGTCGCGGAGTGACCCGAGGTCGCCCACGAACTGCAGTGCCACACCACGCGACGCGTCGCCCGACAGGACGAACACCCGGGCGTCGCGGTCGGCCAGGTGGTCGACCACTGCGGCGAGCGTCTCGGCCGACACAGCCCCCAGCGATGCCTCAACATTCGCCACTTCGAGCTGCTGATGGCGGGTGGTGAGGTCGGCTCCAGCCGGCTCGCGGATGCGTTCGGCGGCAGGGCGCAGTTGGGCCGCCAGCTCGGCCTGCACCGCCGCCTGGAGCGCAGTGAACCCGTCGTAGCCGAGCTTGGTCGACAGCCGCACCACCGTCGCTGCACCCGAACCCGCGGCCGATGCCAGCTCGGCCACCGTGCCAAAGGCCACCAGTTGCGGGCGGGCCAGTACCACCTCGGCCACACGCCGCTCTGCCGTGGTGAGCGCGGCCCCCTGGCTGCCGATTCGATCCGCCACCTGCATCGCCGCGGAGTGTAGTCGTACGCCGCCGAGTGGGGCCGACCCGGTCGTGGAGAGATTGGAACGGGTATTCCATTCCGGCTAATGTACGGAACATGACGACCGGGCGCGACGCCGACCTCGATCACCGTGTGCACCAGCCTCCTGCCATCGTGGAGTGGGGCACGCACCGTGGTTGGCCAGTGCCGGAACCGGTTGTCTGTATCGACGACCTCGTCGGCCCGGCCGGCCACGCTGGTCGCTCGATGCCCGCCGCGGTGCACGACGCGCTGATCGACTTCGCCGACGAGTCGCACCCCAGCGGTGCCATCTTGGTGCGAGGGGCACCGATCGGCACGGTGGGGCCCACCCCGGCCGCACCCACTGCCATCGGGGCCAAGGACCACACGAGCGAGCTCACCCTCCTGGCCGTGGCCAGGCGCCTGGGCCAGCCGGTCGGGTATCTGCCCGAACACGGCGGCGACCTCGTCCAGAACATCGTGCCCGTCGCCGGCACCGCCGACCGACAGGTGTCGACCTCGTCGAAGGTCGAGCTGATGTTCCACACCGAGGCCGCCTTCCACCCCCATCGGCCCCGGTACCTGCTGCTGCTCTGTCTGCGCGGCGACCCGGCTGCGCACACCACATTGTCGTCGATCCGCGAGGTGCTGCCCCTCCTCCCCCACGACGTCGTCGACACCCTGTTCGCGCCACGCTTTCGCACGGCGGTCGACGAGAGTTATCTGCACGGGCGGCGCAACGTGCTCGGCGCACCGATGGCCGTGCTGAGCGGACTCCGCAATCGACCCGCGATGGTGTTCGACGCCGACCTGATGGTGGGTGTCGACGGCGCGGCCGACGAGGCGCTGCAGGCGCTCGGCGCAGCGGTGGCCGCCCACAGCACCGCCGTCTCGCTGTCTGCCGGCGACGTGCTGGTGGTCGACAACACGGTCGCCGTGCACGGTCGCACCCCGTTCGTGCCCCGCTTCGATGGCACCGACCGCTGGCTCCAGCGCAGTTTCGTGGTCGCCGACCTCGCGCCGAGCGCCGGCGATCGACATGGCCGGGTCATCGTCACCGAGTTCGGGGCCTGACCGCGGGTCGGCGCGACGGCAACGGCAGGGGCACACAACCGACGGCGAGGCACGGCAGACTGGGCCCATGCTCGTTCTGCCTCCCGCACCGTCACGCAGTTTCGGTAGCGACAACGCCGCGGGCATGCACCCGCGTGTCCTCGACGCCCTCGCAACCGCGAACGACGGCCACGCAGTCGCCTACGGAGCCGACCGGTGGACCGCCGAGTGCACCGATCGCCTCCGCGATCTGTTCGGCGCGCGCACCACGAGTCTGCTGGTGTGGAACGGCACCGGCGCCAACGTCACGGCCTTAGCAGCGATGCTGCGCCCGGCCGACTGCGTGGTGTGCAGTTCATGGGCGCACATCGCCGTCGACGAGACCGGCGCACCCGAGCGCATCCTCGGCGCGAAGTTGCTCACGCTCCCCTCGTCCGACGCCAAGTTGGTGCCCGATCAGCTCGACGACCTCGCCCATCTCATCGGGGTGCAGCACCATGCCCAGCCCGGCGTGTTGTCGATCACTCAGAGCACCGAACTGGGCACCCTGTACACACCCGACGAGATCGCCGCCCTCTGCGACGCGGCGCATCGGCTGGGCCTGCGCGTGCACCTCGACGGTGCCCGGTTGGCCAACGCCACGGCGGCACTCGGCGGCACGGTCGAAGCGCTGCGGTCGTTCACGGTCGACGCCGGGGTCGACGTACTGAGCTTCGGCTTCACCAAGGCCGGTGCCGCGTTCGGCGAGGCGGTCGTGTTCCTCGACCCCGAACTCGCCACCCGGGCCATGTTCATCCGCAAGCAGGTCACCCAATTGCCGTCGAAGATGCGGTTCGTGGCAGCGCAACTGCTGGCCCTGCTCGATGACGACCTGTGGCTCGACCTGGCCCGGCACTCGAACTCGATGGCGCAACGCCTCTACGACGCGACGGTGCACCTCGACGGGGTGCGATTCGACGCGCCGCCCCAGGTGAACAGCGTCTTTCCTGTGCTGCCACCCGAGGTCATCGTCCCGCTGCAGCGGTGGTGTTCGTTCTACGACTGGGACGTCTCGCGCCATCAGGTGCGCTGGATGGCCGCCTGGGACACCACCGCCACCGACGTCGACCAGTTCGTCGCCGGGGTAGCCGCCGCGCTCGCGGCACGATGATTGCGCGCTGCAATTGACTGGGTGGTCACTTCTGGTACGCTCGGCTCCAGCACGTCGGTGACGTCTCGCCCCTCGACCTCGGCCGATCGGCAGCGACACACGGGGGTCGAGTCATCGAGTGCACCTGGGATCGTTCGTGCAAGGGGGCACTGATGGCCGCTGTCGAAACTCTGTTCCACCGCATCGTCACCGATGACGGATGGATGATGAACGCCGAGTGCAAGGGCCTGACCCACCTGTACTTCCCAGCGGCAGCTGAACGTCCCCAGGCCCGCGAGCGCCGCGAGGCCGCTGCCGAGGCCGTGTGTGCGGCGTGCCGGGTGCAGTCGACCTGTCGCGAGTTCGCCCGCACCAACCACGAGTACGGCTTCTGGGGCGGCGAGAGCGAAGACCAACGGCATCAGGCCGGGTTCCGCCTCATCGCCCCCATCGGCGTCCGCGCCCGCGACGCGGTCTGAGCAGCCCGGTCTGAGCAGCCCGGTCTGAGCAGCACCGTCGGCTGACGCCGCCTACGCTGCACTCATGCCCGCCGACGCAGAGCAGCGCGCCGCCGTCGTGTCGGCCTGGGCCGAGTACGGCGACCCGCGACGCATCGTCGCCCTCGACGAGGTGAGCGCCAACGTCTCGACGAACCGCGTCTACCGCATTCACCTCGACGACGCCAGCACCTGCGTGACGAAGGTGTCGTCGTACGGGTCGTACTTCTTGTTCGTCGAAGATCACGATCGTCTGCACCGCTGCGCCCGACTGCTCGACGACACCCGCTTCGGCGGAATGCTCGCTGGTGTGTGGACCGAACGAGGACGACCCGAGCGCATCTTCACCTGGTACGACCAGTCGATGTGGGCGGTGTTCTACGACGACGTACCGCGCGCCGAGTCGCTCCCCCGCGTGCTGGGTATCGAGCAGGTCGAGAACCTGGGGCGCGAGATCGCCGAGTTCCATCTGGCCTGCACCGACATCGCCCCGCACCTCCCGGGCAGTTCGAAGACCATCAAGAGCGACGCCATCCACCTGCTCGACCTGCTCGAGAGCCCGTTCGCACCGCGCAACTTCGACCTGCCACCCGAGGCGATCGGCCTGCTGTGGCGCCACACCCACGAGTTCCTCGAGCGACTGGTGGAGGTGGGCTACGACGAGTGGCCGAAGATCCCGGTGCTCATCGACTGGAACCTCGGCAACTTCTCGGTCGCGCCGGTGGAGCCGGCGGATCCCGACAAGGGGTTCCGCCTGTTCAGCCGCTGGGACTACGACTGGTTCCGCATCGAACCGCGCCTGCTCGACTTCTACTTCCTGTCGCGGGTGTCGAGCCACACCGGCGACCGCACCCGCTTCACCTACGGTGCCCACACTCTCACCGAGCCCACGTTCCTGGCGCTCGTGCAGGCATACAGCGCGGTGTTCCCGCTGGTGGCCGACGAGGTGCGCTTCCTGCCCGAGGTGTATCGCTTCTTCATCCTCAACTACGTGGTGCGCGAGGGAGCCCGGTTCTTCCGGCCCGACCTGTGTGCCCAGTTCCGCCGCGACACGGTTCGCTCGTACCTGCCCTCGTTCGACCGCCACGACTTCTCGCCGCTGTTCGACCTGGCCTGACCGTCTCACTCCCCTGGCGCGCTCGTGATGATGGGCGCCGGACGCGGCTTCTGTGTCTGGCTGAGTGCCAGGCGTCGCCCGTGCATGCCGAAGCGGTGGCTGCCTTCCTGGCCGAGCGACCCCCGGTGTTCTGACCGGCCGACGAGTAGCGTCGCGCCGATGAGCGCCGAGTTCGACGTGTGTGTGGTGGGCAGCAGCAACCTCGACCTGGTGGCCACGGCCGCGGTGCTGCCGAGTCCGGGCGAGACGGTGATGGGCCGCGACTACCACGAGCACCCGGGCGGCAAGGGCCTGAACCAGGCGGTCGCGGCAGCCCGCGCCGGTGCGTCGACCTGCTTCGTCTCGGCGCTCGGCGACGACACGGCTGCCGACGTGCTGCGTGGCGTGATGGACGCCGATGGCATCGAACGATCGCGAGTGCGCAGCATCGAGGGCGTGGCAACGGGCCGCGCGCTCATCGGGGTCGCCGACAGCGGCGAGAACTCGATCATCGTCGTGTCGGGCGCGAATCAGTCGGTGGTGGCCGACGACCTGCCATCGGCTGCGGTGGTGCTGTCGCAGCTCGAGGTGCCCCTGCCCACCATCATCGCTGCGTTCCGCGCAGCACGGGCGATGGGTGCCACCACGGTGTTGAACCCCGCACCCGCTCAGGTGCTCGACGCCGAGCTGCTCGGCCTCTGCGACATCGTCGTGCCCAACGAGCACGAGGTCGAACTGCTCGGCGGCGTCGAAGCGGTGCTGGCCGCCGGGGCAGGCACGGTGGTGGTCACGCTCGGGGCCAAGGGTGCCATGGTGCACGACCGCGACGGCCGCCGCGCGGTGGCGCCGTTCGCCGTGCGACCGGTCGATACCACGGGTGCGGGCGACACGTTCTGCGGGGCGCTGTGCGCCCGGCTCGCTGCCGGCGACAGCCGCGCCGACGCATTGCGTTACGCGTCGGCGGCTGCTGCGCTGAGCACCACCACGGCTGGTGCCGTGCCGTCGATCCCGCAGCGGGCCGACGTGATGGCATTCATCGCCGCAGGGTGACCGCGGCCCAGCCGTCGAGCACGTCGACCGCCACCACCCGCGCGGGCGCAAGGGCAGCAACGACGTGGTCGAACCGGCCGTCGAGCACACCACTGATCACGAGGGTGCCGCGGGCAGCGAGCACGCGGAGCAGATCGTCGGCCAACTCGACAAGCGTCGGGGCGAGGATGTTCGCCACCACGAGGTCGTAGGTGCCTTCCACCTCGGCCAGCGGCATGGTCGACACCTGCACCCGGTCGTCGACGCCGTTGCGGACGGCGTTGTCGAGCGTGGTGGGTACGGCAGCCGGGGCGATGTCGATGCCCACCGCGCTGGCGGCACCGAACAGCACGGCGCCGATGGCGAGCACGCCCGACCCGCAGCCCACGTCGAGCAGGGTGGTCTCCACTCGGTCGCCCAGGGCGCGTCGCACGGCCAGCATCGACAACTGTGTGGTGGGGTGATCGCCCAGGCCGAACGTGGCCCCCGGCTCGATGTGCACCACGGTAATGCCGGTCCCGATGCCCTCGGGCGCCGGAACCCACGCCGGACACACGACCAGGTCGTCGTCGACCCACACCGGCGCGGCGAACGCGCGCCAGGTGTCGGCCACCGACTCGTCGACCGTCTCCCACCGCCAGCGCCATGTATCGGGAAACGCAGCGACGGCCGCACCGGCGGCACCGGTGTCGTCGCCGAGCGACGTCCACAGTTCCACCACGCCGTCAGCCGCGGTGCGCTCCTCCACCGCCACCACCCCGAGCGACCACAGGTGATCGGCGGCGATCTCGACTTCATCGGGCGGTGCCGTCAGCACCAGGACGAGCATCAGTCGATCCGGCGCAATGTGTCGCGGTAGCGGCGCGACTTGTCGAGGTAGCTCGCCACTCCCATCTCGATGTCTGCGGCCCGCGCTCGGCCTTCTTTGATGACCGCGGGGACGCCTACGGCAATGGCACCGGTGGGCACCTCGAGGCCGTTCAGCAGCACAGCGTTCGCTGCCACGATGGCACCGGTGCGCACCACCACCCGGTGCAACACGATCGAGCCGTTGCCCACCAACACACCCGATTCGATGGTGCACCCCTCGAGGTGCACGATGTGGCCGACCACGCAATCGTCGCCCACGACGGTGGGATACATCGGTGTGGTGTGCAGCACCGAGTTGTCCTGGATGGAGGTGCGCGCACCGATGCTGATGTAGCCGTCGTCGCCGCGCAGCACAGCGCCGGGCCAGACCGAACTCTGGGCGCCGATGGTGACCGAGCCGATGATGACGGCGTCGGGATGGATGAATGCATCGGGGTGGATGTCGGGAACTTGGTCGCCGAGCGCGTAGATGGGCACGGAGCAACCGTATCGACGCGGCTGTGGGCGTGCAGAACCGGTGCGTGGCCGGGTACCGTTGGCGACCATGTCCCGACGGATCGACATCGAACTCACCAGCGCGCGCCCCGATGGCTCGTGGACCTGGCGTGCCGCAGGCGCGCGCGAGCCCCGTGGGGTGGTTGACGGCGCTCTTGTGCCCGACGGCGCCAAGACGGGTCAGGTGTTCAAGGCCGAGGCCGACGTCGAGCTCGACGGGCTCACCATCGTCTCGGTGGCGGGCACCAAAGGCAGCACACCGCGGTCGGGTCTGATCGAACTGATCCCCAGCGACAAGCCGTTCGAAGCCGTCACCCAGCAACTCGCTCGCCGCGAGCGCAGCGATCGTGGCGATCGCGGCGACCGGCCGCGCCGCGACCGTCCCGACGGCGATCGTCCCCGCGGCGATCGTCCCCGCGGCGACCGTCCCGCAGGCGACCGCCCCCGTGGTGACCGTCCTGCTGGCGACCGTCCCGCTTCTGACCGGCCTCGTGGCGACCGTCCTGCTTCCGACCGCCCCCGCGGCGACCGGCCCGCTGGCGACCGTCCCCGCGGCGACCGGCCCGCCGGGCAGGGCGACCGCCCGGCACGCAAGCCGCGTCCGTCGTTCACTCCCCCGCCTGAGCTGCCGCAGCGGCCGAAGGCCAAGCGCCTCAAGCCTGACCGCACCCATCGCAACGCCGTGCTCGCCGATCTGCCCGAGGCGCAGCGCCCCGTCGCCGAGCGAGCGCTACAGGGCGGCATCCCCGCCGTGCGGCAAGCCATCAACGAGCAGAACACTCGCTTGCGCGCCGAAGGCCTCGACGAGGTTCCGGCAGCCGGTCTGCTGTCGATGGCCGAGCAGTTGCTTCCGAAGCTCCGCGTCGCCGAATGGCTCGACCGCGCCGATGCCGCCAAGTCGGTCATCGACGACCTCGACCTGCGCGACCTGCGCAGCGTCGTGGCGGCGGGCGACGACCCGGCGGTGGCCCGCGACGAATCCACCCGCGCCATCGCCGCCGAGTTGAAGCAAGCGCTCGCTACCAAGCAGGAGAAGGAACTCCTGTTGTGGTTCGACGACATCGATGCCGCCATCGGCGTCGGTCGCGTGGTGCGTGCGCTGAAGTTGTCGTCGCAGCCACCGAAGGCCGGTATCCCCTTCCCCGCCGAACTGGCCAAGCGCCTGGCCGATGCCACCACGACATCGCTCACGGCCGACTCGGCGAGCGAGCGCTGGGTGGCGTTGCTCGAGGCTGCGGCATTCTCGCCGGTTCGGACTCAGGTCGCACCCACCGCGCGGCCCGAGCAGCCGTCGGCTGAACTGAGCAGCACGGTGAAGCGTCTCGGACCGCTGCTGCCGCAGGTGGCAGCACTGTTCGGGATCGAGGTCGCCCAGGGTGCCGCTGCCCCCAAGCCGCTGCGCCCCACCCGTCCGGCCGCACCGGCCAAGAAGCCAGCTCCCGCCAAGGCAGCGCCCCCCAACGAGACGCCCACTGCGCCCGCTGCGCCTGCTGCTGCCGAGGCCGCCACAGAGCCCGTCGCCGAGGCATCATCCGCTGAGGCACCATCCGCTGAGGCACCATCCGCTGAGGCACCATCCGCTGAGGCACCATCCGTCGAGGCACCATCCGTCGAGGCACCATCCGTCGAGGACGTCTCCGTCGTCGCCGACACAGCACCCGTTGTCGACGAAGCCCAAGTCGCCGACACAGCTCCCGTTGACGAGGCCCCTGAGGCCGACGCAGCACTCGCGGACGAGCCCCCTGCCGACGAGGCCACCGCCGTCGAGGAAGCCCCCGCTGTCGAAGAAGTGCCTGCCGACGACGCCTGACCTGGCGGGCGCTCGGCTCAGCCGAGACGCTTCGACACGGTGATCAACCGGGCGGTCAGCCCCGACCGCTCGAAGAGGTTCTTCGTCTCGCGGTCGCCAGGCAGGGCGACGGCTTCGATAGTCGCACCACCGGCCCCGACCGTCGCCTCGATGGCGGCAGACAGCATTTCGTCGCCAAGGCCCAGTTCGCGGGCACCCGGCACCACGTACACCTGACGGACGGCGCCGGTGCCTCCCTCGTGCTCCGGCAACCGGAGTTCGAGCACACCGAGGACGACATCGTCGATGGTGGCCACCCACACTGCGCGCATCGCATCGGCCAACACCGTCGCCCACTCGCCCACTGCGGGTTGTTCGGCCAGCAGTGCTGCCCCGCCCCGGGCGTCGATGATGGCCTCGCGGGCCTCGTGTTCGAGCGCGGCCAGTGCCTCGACATCGGCTGCTGTGGCGCGCCGTACGACGAGCGACGGACTCATGCGCCCTGCAGGACGTCGATCTTGGCGAGGATGGTGCGCCGTCCGCGGTTGGCCACCTCGAACCGGCGGATCTGTTCGATCTCGTCGGCCGTCAGGGTGGCCAGACGTTGCACCACGTTCACCGCAGGCAGGCTCTCGTAGCCCGAGATCGCCAGCGAGTCGGCGCTGGGCACCTCGTCGGGCGCAACGGGCACAACGACACCGGTAGGTGCCGAGGTGGCCTCGTATGCCACGGCGTCGACCACTGCGCTCGACGCAGGAGGGCGCCGCGCGGCGAGCCGCTTGTCGACTTCGCGGCGACCTTGCTGCACGGCCATCTGACCGATGAACCGGGCCAGCATGACGCGGTTCTCGACCACCTGGCGGCCCTGTTTGGTGAAGGCCGGCAGTTCCTCTTTCCACGCGGTGTACATGCCAATGGGCGCGTACAGCGCGAGATCGAGCAAGCGCTCGAGCGGTGGACGTTCGGAATCTGTTGGCACGGTGCTCAGGTGAACAGCGGGCAGTCGTCGTCGCCGACGGGACAGTTGGGGGCGGTCTGGCGGACGAGAAGGAAGCAGTTCGAGCACAGCGTCTCGTCGGCCCGCTTGGGCTGCAGACGGTCGGACTGCTCGGAGCGGTCCTCAGGCTCCTCGTCGTCTTCGTTGCCCTCGTCGTCGGACGCAACGAGGCGATCTTTGAGGATGGTGTCGAGATCGGCCTCGACATCGTCGGGGGTGGTGAGGTCGTCGTCGTCGTCATCCTCGTCGCCGCTCAGCGAACGACGGACAGGACCAGCGGCTGCTGCCTCTTCCTCGGTCTCTTCGACCTCTTCGAACTCGTCGGCCAGGCCGCCGAACTCGTCGTCGTCGTCGGCCAGCGCTTCTTCGTCGAGATCTTCGACGTCGATCTCGTCGTCGCCGAGGACATCGACCAGTTCGGCCTCGTCGTCGATCTCCTCGATGTCGTCGGGCTCCATGACCTCATCGTCGTCGGCTGCCATGTCGACCCCTTTCGAACGAGCGTGTGGGCCGCGGATGATACGAGCGTCCCGCTACCCGGGGCGCGATCGTATCTGTGACACAGGTCACTCGGATCGCTTCGACACCCAGATCACGTCGAATGTCGGACGTGCAGGGCCATATGGACCCAGCGGCATCAGGTACCGCGACGCTGCTCGGCCCGACGCTCGGCTTCGAGACGCTCGAGTTCGGGGGCCGCAACGGTGAGGTGAGTCATCGCATCGGCGACAGCGCGATGGCCTGCCTGTTCGGCGATGAGACGGTGCATCTCGAGCGCGACCCGGCGATACGAGGGATGCCCCTGGGGCGACGAGCGCAGTTCGAGCATGTGGATGGCCTCGCGGGCGTTGAACTGCATCGAATAGCGGATGCGGTACGCCATCGACACGGCATAGCTGGCTTGCTCGGGGAACTCGTCTTTCAGCGCGTCGTACAGCGACGCCGATCGGGCCATGGCGTCGTCGAACACGTCGGCCATCCCGGCCTCATCGATCAGTTCGGGCCGGACGTAGCCATGGTTCGGGGTGAGCCGCTGCCATTCGACCGTGAGCATGCGGTGACGCTGGAGATCGCGGAACGCGCCGTAGTCGGTGAGGACGTCGAAGCGGTAGTCGACCCGCTCGAATGCCCGACCCGGCTTGTGGCGCCGGTTCTCGCGTTCGCCCACATAGGCGCGCATCAGCGCCAAACGTTCGGTAGCGCCCATCCGCTGCACCCGCTCGAGCACCTGCTGTTCGGGAAGGTTCGTATGCGGATAACAGATGGCCGCCAACAATTTGTCCTCGGCCTCAGGGTCGAAGTCGACGAGTTCGACGAACTCGGCCCGGTCGACCGGCGTCTCGCCGAACAGCGAATCGACGAGTTCGCCCGTTCGAGTGCGGGTGGAGGTGAGGTAGTCGCTCCAGCGGCCACCGCGGTCGGCGAGGTCGACTCGGCGTAGGAAGCTGGGAATCACCTTGCGCAACTCGGCCAGCATGAGGTCGGCATAGTGGCGGGCCTCGGGCAACGGGTGCGAGCGCATGCGCAGCAGCAGTTGTTCGAATCCCTGACCCGACCCGTAGATGCCCACGTTCGACAATGACGAGGCCGGCAGCACACCGCGCACCGCGTCGAGCGCCTTGGCCCGTGTGGCCTGCCGGAAGACGAAGTCGGAGTCGTTGCCCTGGGGAAAGCTGGCCCGCACATGGTCGGTCACCTTCGTCAGCAGCAGGCTGTAGGCGTCGAACATGCGGTCCATGTCGCCCACATAGCGGGTGCCGAAGCGGCTCGACAGCAGCGCCGGATCGCGGAAGTACCGGTAGCGGCCACCGAGGCGTGCGTCGTATGCGATGTATCGGGTGCTCTGTTCGAGGTAGCTCATCAGGCGGCCCCACTCGAGCACCTTGGTGAGCACGTTCGATGCCTGCTCGCACGCCAGGTGCACGCCGCCGAGCTGCGCGACCGAGTCGTCGCCGTACTCGAAGAACACCTTCTCATACAGTTCCTCGGCCCGTTCCAGGCCCATCGTTGCGTCGACCGACTGGTCGCCGCTGATGTCGAGGTCGCCGACGAACTCGTCGAGGAACAGGCGTCGCAGGCTCTTCGGGCTGCGGCTGTAGCGGGCGAACAGCGCGCCCTTCACCACCTCGGGCAGGTTCACGAGCGCGAAAACCGGACCGTCGAGATTGGTGAAATAGCGACGCAGGATGTCGGCTTCGCTGGGCGTGAACGTTTCGGGGACGTAGACCGTCACAACGTCGAACTCTAGGCGGCGCGGCGGCGAATCCCCGGGATAGGGCGCCCGCCACCGACCAGGTCAGAGCACCGATACACCAGTAGGTCGCGTCGCGAACTCGCGGTCGACCTGGTCGCGCAGCGCAGCCGAGCACCACAGGTCGATGACGGTCATCGCCATCGTCTTGGCCCCGTCGATGACGGCCCGGTCTCCCGATTCGCTGCCGGCAAATGCCGCGAACTCGAGTGTGTGGATGGGCACACCGGCCTCGGCCACCTGGATCATGGGGTGGATCGAAGGCACCAGGTAGCTGATGTTGCCCATATCGGTAGAGCCCACCACGGCTTTGCCCACCACCCGCGGGTCGACCACGGTGCGACCGACGCGGGCGGCGTTGCCGACGTAGGAGGCCACCATGGCGCTGTTGTCGATCATGTCGGCGTAGGGGTCGCCCTGCCATGCCGCTGTGCAGCCACAACCGGTGGCCGCAGCCGATGCTTCGAGCGCGGTACGCACGCGCTGCTTCAGCGGCTGCAGCGAGGCAATCGTGGGTGAACGCACCATCCACAACATCTCGGTCTCGGCGGGCACGATGTTGGCCACGTCGCCGGCACGAGTGAACACGCCGTGGATGCGTTCGGTGGGCAGGATGTGTTGGCGCAGAGCCGCCACGTTCATGTAGCCCAGCACTGCTGCATCGAGTGCGTTGCGCCCCTCATGCGGAGCAGCGGCTGCATGGGCGGCGCGCCCGTGGTACTGAACCCGCATCTGCTCGATCGCGATGCAGTCCATGCGCACCAGATCGGCGTCGGCGGGGTGAACCATCATCGCCGCGGCGAGCCCCTCGAAAGCACCCTTGCGTGCCATACGGATCTTGCCGCCGCCACCCTCCTCGGCGGGCGTGCCCATGATGCGCACGCGGCCTCCGGCCTCGTCGGCCAGGGCTGCCGCGGCCAGACCGGCACCCAGGCCCGCGGCGGCGATGACGTTGTGTCCGCAGGCATGGCCCACACCGGGCAGAGCGTCGTATTCGCACAACACGGCGATCTCGGGGCCCTCGCTGCCGGCGCGGGCCTCGAACGCTGTGTCGACCCCGTAGGCGTGGCGTGTGGCCGCCGGTCCGGTTTCGTCGAGCACCCGGGTGAGCAAGTCGTGGGCGAACACTTCCTGGTAGTTCAGTTCAGGATGAGCGTGGATCTGCCTGCTCGTGTCGACCAGGCGGTCGGCGAGGCGGTCGACCTCGGCGCAGACGCGCTGCTTGAGCGATTCGATCCGGGCGGTGTCGTCGCGACCAGTGCCGATTGGTGCAGTGTCCATGGGCGCGACGGTACTTCGACCAGGCGACTAGATGCAGACCAGCAGTGGCTCCGACTCGACCGTGACAGTGGCCTCGCGAACCGTCGCCCACACACGGCCGTCGAGCCACACCCGGGTGGGGCGTTGCCACATCAGATCGACCGACGTGGCTTGACGCACCGAGATGTACGGGTGCGGAAGGTGAGCACCCAGGGGCAGACGCTGGTTCGCTGTGCGGCGGTCGCGCAGGCTCATCGCCCGGTCGACCCGCACGACGTCGACACGCCCGTCGCCGGGATGCGCTCGCGGCGAGACGTCCCAGGTCGCGCCGCCCCGTATCGAGAGGTACTGACCGTTCATCACCGCTGTCAGTTCCCCCCGCCACCAACCTCGGCGGGCGATCAGATGGGCCACGAACCAGCCGGTCGCATCAGGCGTGTCGACGCGCACCACGTCTACCGGCAGCAGTGCCACGTCACCAGCGAACCGAGTCGGGTCACCCGAACCGCCCACGCAACGCATCAGGTCGCCGCCGAGCAGGCCCACCGGGGGCAGCGGCTCGCCCGCCCGACGACACCGGGTGACCAGGGTGTTCAGGTCGGCATCTGAGTGCACCGTCACCATCCCGTCAGGCGCCGGGCCCGTAGCACCCCAGGCCTCACCCTTGCGGATCGGCACCGAGACCCTCCCCGACTGGCGGCACCTCGGCAACGGGCTCGGCAACGGGCTCGACGACCGGCTCGACGGGGGCCTCCGCCTCCGTGTCGACCTCGACCGCGCTCGACGCGGCCACGACGCCGCGGAACAGACGCTGCGCCGCCTGATCTGCCGCCCGTCGGGTCTCGCGCTCGGGCGCCACGAGGGCGAGTTGGCGCAACAGGTCGATCAGTTGCTTGGTGGTGCGCACGAAGTCGCCCCCGCTCAACTCCTCGTCGGCCACCACCTCGGCGAAGCCCTCCCCCGCTGCCCAGGCGTAGGCGATGGCCACGAAGGTGGGGTCGGGTGGGCGGTGCTCGGCCAGACCGGCGGCGTCCTCGATCGAACGCAACTCGTCACTCACGGCACGGATGCGCTGCCAGCGGCGACGGGCGACGGGCGACGGGAACCACGGGGCAGGCGGCGGATCCGGGCTGCGGTGTTCGTAGACGAACACCGACACCAGTGCCGCCAGCACCGGTGGCTCGAGCCCGTCGAGCAGGCCCTGACGGAGGCACTCGACGATGAGCAGGTCGCACTCGTGGAACGTGCGCGCCAAAATGTCGCCCGCGGGCGTGAGCGACCAGCCGTCGACATAGTCCCAGTTCTGCAGGATGCGCAGCACTCGGTCGAAGTCGCGCGAGATGGTCTGGCTGCGGCCGCGCATGCGCTGGCGCAGCTCGTCGATTTCGCGGGCCACGCGTGCCGCTTTATTCGCGGCCTTCAGCCGGTCGGCCAGATCAGGGTCGGACTCGACGGGATGGACGGCGAGCGCGTCGTCGATCTCGCCTACTCGTCGTCGCCGCCCTGCGTGCGCCTCCACGTCGGCGCGTTCGAGGCGCCGGGCCACCTCACGCTGGTACTCGGCACTGTTGGGGGCGAAGTCGTCGGGCAACTCGATGTGGCCGATGGCGCGGGGCACCTCGTCGAAGTCGGCGGCGTCGAGTTGGATGAGATCGCGCCGCGTCGTCACGCCGCTCACCCGGATGCCGTTCTTGCGGTGCGCCGAAGCCAGCACGGCCACCCGGCCGGCGTAACGACCCTTGTCGGCGTACACGATGTCGCCCGGCTTCAGCTTCAGCAGCGCCAGCGTGATGGGGTCGTCGCGCCCGATCGAGGGCGCATGTCCGACAGCCAGCTCGTTGCGCCGTTCGAGCAGGCGCCGGTAGCCGTCGATATCGCCGAAGGGGCTCGCCGACGCAGCCGTGAGGTCGCGCAGATGTTGCTGGCGCCGTTCGAGACGCGCCTCGATCTTCACCACGTCGCGGTCGGCCTGGTACTGGGCGAACGAGAGGTTCAGCAGATGGTGGGCCTGGTCGCTGGTGTACGAGCGAACCAGATTGGCGGCCATGTTGTAGGTGGGACGGAACGCCGAGTTGAGGTGGAACACGCGGCTCGACGCCAGCGCAGCAATCTGGTCGAACGGAACGAAGGGACTCCACAGCACGATGGCGTTGCCGAGGTCGTCGATGCCCCGCCGGCCGGCCCGACCGGTGAGCTGGGTGTACTCGCCCGGGCTGAGGAAGGCATGGTGGTCGCCGGTGAACTTGGTGAGCTTCTCGATGATCACGCACTTGGCCGGCATGTTCAGCCCTACCGCGAGGGTCTCGGTGGCGAACACCACCTTCACCAACCCTGCGGTGAAACAGGCCTCGACCACCTCCTTGAACGGCGGCACCATGCCTGCGTGGTGGGCGGCGACGCCCGCTTCGAGTTGGGCGAGGAACTGGCTGTACCCCAGCACGGCCAGGTCGGCTGCTTCCATCGAACCGAGTCGGGCATCGACGATGGCCCGGATGCGGTCGCGTTCGTCGCCGGTGGTGAGCCGTAGTCCTGCTGCCAGGGCCGTACGGGCTGCCTCATCGCACTGGTTGCGGCTGAAGATGAAGTAGATCGCAGGCAGCATCTCGTCGTGCTCGAGCACGTCGATGACGTCGAGCCGGGTGGGCGTATAGAGCTTCCGTCGGCCCTGGGTGCCTTTGCGCTGGCGACCTCCGCGCGGTGCCCGGGCTGCTTCACTGTCGATGCGCAGTGCGTTCTGGTTGGGGCGACCACCCACCAGCACCGGTAGCAGGTGCAATCGCCCGTGGGTCTTGTCGCCCACGAGATAGAGGTTCTCCAGACGCACGGGCCGTCGTTCCTCGACGATGGCTCGGGTAGGGCCGCGCACGGTGGAGATCCACTCGGCCAGCTCCTGAGCATTGCTCACTGTTGCCGACAGGCACACCAGCCGGACCGCGTCGTGCAGGTGGATGATGACCTCTTCCCACACCGGGCCGCGGTAGGTGTCCTGCAGGAAGTGCACCTCGTCGAGCACCACCACGTCGAGCAGATCGAGGCCGCTGCTGCGCGCATAGATCATGTTGCGCAGCACCTCGGTGGTCATCACCACCACCGGTGCGTCGCCGTTGATGGTGTTGTCGCCGGTGAGCAGACCCACCGAATCGGGGCCGTACCGCTCGACGAGATCGTGGTACTTCTGGTTCGAGAGCGCCTTGATGGGCGCGGTGTAGAACGCTCGCCGCCCTGCCCGCCGGGCTGCTTCGATGGCGTACTCGGCGACCACCGTCTTGCCGCTCCCGGTGGGGGCTGCCACCAGCACCGACTCACCGGCATCGAGCGCGTCGAAGGCCTGGAGTTGGAACCCGTCGAGCGGGAAGGCGTACTGCGATGTCAGTTCGGCCCGGTCGGCGCGCACAGGTGCATCGTGTCAGGTCGCGGCTGTCTGTGCAGCCCGTTTCCGCTTCTGGATGATGTACCCGATGAGCACGGCGATGAGGTAGAAGAACGTCATCGGCAGGGCAAGAGCCATCATGCTGTACGGGTCGCCGCTCGGTGTGATGACCGCGGCGATGACGAAGATGACGAGGATGGCGTACCGCCAGCCCTTGATGAGCGTCTGCGGGGTGAGCACGCCGACGAGCTGCAGGAACACCAGCAGCACCGGGAACTCGAACGCAATGCCGAAGGCAGCGACCATGAGGCCCACGAGGCGCACGTATTCGCTCACCCGGAAGATCGACTGCACACTTTCGCCCGACCACGAGATGAGGAAGTCGAGCGCCTTCTCGAGCGTCCAGTACGCGATGTACCCACCCAACAGGAACAGCGCCACCGAACAGAGGATGAACGGGATGGCGTACTTCTTCTCCTTGGCGTGCAGCGCCGGCACGATGAACCGCCAGAGCTGCCACATCAGCACCGGTAGGGCGATGATGATGCCGCCGTAGGTGGCGATGGAGAGCCGGGTGCTGAAGCCCTCGAGCGGAGCCGTCGAGATGACGTTGCCATTGCTCAGCTCGCAGAACTGCGGCTTCAGGGCGCACAACTGCCGGTATGGCTCGAGCAGGAAGTCCATGACCGGGTTGTACAAGGCGAGGATGATGACGACGCCCACCACCACGGCCAGCAGGGCGCGGATGATGCGTGTGCGCAGTTCGGCCAGGTGATCGGTGAGGGTCATCTGATCCTCGGGCGTCTTCACCTGTGCCCGTTCGGCGCGTTTGAACGGGTTCTTCACGATGCGTCGGCCTCACCGTTGTCGACCTCGCCAACGCCGGCGGATGGGGCCTCGGCCGGTGACGGGGGCTGGTACGTGTGATCGCGGTCCATCACCACGCTGTCGAGCATCGACAGGTCGGGGTCGGCCGTAACGGCGCTCGGCTCGGGGCCTGGAGCCGGTGCAGCACCCACCTGCTCATGAGCAGTCCACACCTCCTTCGGAGGAGGTGCCGCGATGGGCGGAGCCGCGCCGCCGGTGTCGTTCTCGGTCGTCGGCGCTGCAACCGGCATCTTGCCCTCGAGCATGTCGGCCGCGATGTCGAACGACGCTGCTTGCTTGAACGCATCGGCGGTTTCGCGCATTTCGCGCATCGGCTCGTCGAGCGCGTTCTTCAACTCGCTCTGGAAGCCCGTGGTCATCTTCTTGAACTCGGCATACGTCTTGCCGAACGACCGGATGGCGTCGGGCAGCTTCTCTGGTCCGAGGATGATCAACGCCAGCAGGAGCAGAAAGACGATCTCGCTGCCGGAGAAATTGAACACGCGGCAAGTCTAGAAGAACGGCCCGCTGGTTCAGCAGCGACGCCCACGCGCGGGTGGCACACTGGCGGGGTGCAGCAACGGCTTCCCTCCCTGCTCGACGACCCCATCGCCTTCGCCCACCGCGGGGCCCGGGCCCACGCTCCCGAGAACACCCTTGAGGCGTTCTCCCTGGCGCTCCGGCTGGGCGCGAACGGCCTCGAGAGCGATGTGTGGCTCACCGCCGACGGTGTGGCCGTGCTCGACCACGACGGCTTCGTGGCCAGCCGACTGCGCAAGCGACCCATCGGCGAGGTCGCCCGGGTCGATCTGCCAGCGCACATCCCCACCCTGGGCGAGCTCTACGCGGAGTGTGGCACCGGGTTCGACCTGTCGCTCGACCTGAAGGCGCCCGGCACCGGCCAGGCGGTCATCGACCTCACCCGCGAGGCCGCACCCGACATGCTCGAACGCCTGTGGCTGTGCGCACCGCAGTGGGAGACGCTGCTGCCTCTGCGCAGCCAAGGCGTCCGGCTCGTCGACTCCACTCGTCTGGCCCGAATCAAGGAGGGGCCCGAGCGCCGTGCATCGCTGCTGGCGAACGAAGGCATCGACGGCATCAACCTGCACCACACTGATTGGAACGGTGGACTAGTCGCGCTGTTCCACCGCTTCCGGCGAGTGGCCTTCGGCTGGGACATGCAGCACGACGAGGTCCTGCGGCCGGCCCTGCGCATGGGCCTCGACGCCGTGTACAGCGACTGGGTCGACCGGATGGTCGATGCGTACCAGAACGAAGTGGGTCTGCCCCGCCGACACCGCTGAGCGACCGCGTCGGTCAGAGCCAGGCCCAGTCGCCCACAGGCCACATGATGACGAACGCCCGGCCGATGAGCATGCTCTCGGCCACCGGACCGAATGCCCGACTGTCGCTCGACTGGCCGCGGTGGTCGCCCAACACGAACACCGTGTTGTCGGGCACGACGAGGGCGATCTGGTCGCCGCCGCAGCCATCGCGTGCCTGCACCACCGGGTCGATATAGGGCTCGGTGAGCGGCGCCCCGTTGATGTACACCGTGCAGGCGCGGAACTCTACGGACTCGCCGGGAAGCCCGATGACGCGCTTGATGAGGTCGCGTTCTTCGCTCACGGCATCGAATCGCTGCAGCACCACCACGTCGCCGCGTCGCGGGTCGTGCAAGCGGTAGCTCAGCCGGTTCACCAGCACCCGGTCGCCGTCGTGGAGGGTGCTCAGCATCGACTGGCCCTCGACGGCGAACTGCTGCACGACATAGGCACGCACCAGCAACGCCGACGAGATGGCGACGACCACGACGACGACCCACTCGACGAGCGGGTTCAACTTGCGCCGCCGCCGCGGAGACGCCACCGCCTCGCCGGGTTCGGTGACAGCAGCGTCGTCACTCTGGGGGTATTCGCTCATGCGCCCGACACGGTATCCGGCCCAGCGATGAGCGACACCGCATGGCTGGTGGCAGCACCTGCCGCAGCGAAGAACAGTGGGTCGTCGAGCGGTCCGCGGCCCATCGTCGTCACCCGCAACCGGTACTGCTCGAGCACGGCGGCGACATCGGGGGCATCGGTCACCACCACCTGATGCGGCGACAGGTCGGCCGCCATTGCGACCAATTCGCTCGGCAGCACCACGTCGACCGGTACCGGCGTGAGTGCTAGCGCGGTGCGGGTGTGATGGCTGAGGCCGCGATGTCGAGGGCGGGCGTCGCCGTCGCTGGCGCGCACCATCACCACCGGTCGCGCCCCCAGTTGCGACGCAGCGGTTGCGATGGAGGCCACTTCCACAGCAGTGGTGCCGAGAGCGCTGGCGGTACCCACCACGCCCGGGCCCATCAGGCACACCACCAGCTCGGCAGCGGCCTGTTCGACAGCCAACTGCAACGCCGACGCGGTGCTGACGGCTTCGAGGTCGCCGCCGAACGCGTGGCCGGCAGTGATGGTGGCGTGCAGCAGACCGCGTGTTCGCAACTCGTGGACGAGGTCGCTCAAGGCAATGGGCAGGGCTGCCCCATCGGTCATCACGTACACCACCCGCAACCCGGGCCGCTGGGCATGGGCCACTGCGGCGGCCACACCCAACTGGCTGTGCAGACTGCCCACCAGCACCGGGACGCCACCGAGGTGCGGCAGTGCCGAGGTGCTCTCCCCCGTTGCTCCGGTGTCGAGATGCTCTTCGGCAGCCCCAGTGTCGGCCTGCAGGCTGGTGTACCGCACCTTCATGATGTGACCGGGACCGGGCTGGTGCAGTTCGCGCCGCGACAGGTTCCAGTGCACGACATGCCACCCGCCGGTGCCGAGTCCGAGGTCGACCGCCGTGGTGTTCACCACCACCTCGTCGTCCACCGCCACGGTGCCCGTGAGCTGGGTGAGCGCGTAGGCACGGCTGCCGTCGTCGAGGGCCACCCGCTGCAGACCGGGACGCTCGGCGAGCATGTCGACCACGCGGTGGGTGCGGAACGTGGTCATCGCTGTCGGCGGCTCAGAGGGAAGCGATGAGCTTTTCGACCCGCTCGTCGCGGCTCTTGAACGGGTCTTTGCACAGCACGGTGCGTTGGGCCTGATCGTTGAGCTTCAGGTGCACCCAGTCGACGGTGTAGTCGCGCTTGCGCTCCTTGGCCTTCTTGATGAACTCACCACGCAGACGGGCCCGGGTGGTCTGCGGCGGCACATCGACAGCAGTGTCGATGTCGGCATCGGTGCACACCCGTTCGACCAGGCCACGGTCCTGCAGTTTGTAGAACGGGCTGCGGGCCCTGCTGATGTCGTGGTACTGCAGGTCGAGCAACTGCACCCGCGCGTCGCCGAGCGACAGGTCATGGCGGGCCCGAAAGGCTTCGATGAGCCGGTACTTGATGACCCAGTCGACCTCGCGGTCGAGTTTCAGCGGGTCGTTCTCGATGGTGGTGATGCAGTGTTCCCACATTTCGAGCGCCCTCTGTTCGAGGGGTGGGAACCCCTTGGTATCGGCGTAGCGGAGCGCTCGGTCGAGGTACTCGCGCTGGATGTCGAGGGCACTCACCTCGCGACCGTTGGCCAGGCGCACCCGACGACGGCAGGTCGTGTCGTGGCTGATGTCGCGGATGGCCCGGATGGGGTTCTCGAGCGTCATGTCGCGCAGCACCACTGACGGATCCTCCAGCATGCGCAGCATGCACGCCGCCGCCCCCACCTTCACGAAGGTGGAGTACTCGCTCATGTTCGAGTCGCCGACGATGACATGAAGGCGGCGATAGCGCTCGGCATCGGCGTGGGGTTCGTCGCGGGTGTTGATGATGGGGCGGCTGCGGGTGGTGGCGCTCGACACGCCTTCCCAGATGTGTTCGGCGCGCTGGGCGATGGAGTACAGCGGGCCCCGCGCGGTCTGCAGCACCTTGCCGGCGCCGGTGTAGATCTGGCGGCTGACCAGGAACGGGATGAGCACCTCGGCGTAGTGCCCCAGATCATCGTCGCGACTGGTGAGGTAGTTCTCGTGGCAGCCGTAGCTGTTGCCGGCTGAGTCGGTGTTGTTCTTGAACAGGTACACCGTGCCGCGGATGCCCTCTTCGCGCAGGCGTTGTTCGGCGCTGTCGAGCAGGCTCTCGAGGATGCGTTCGCCGGCCTTGTCGTGCACCACGACGTCGTAGATGCTGTCGCACTCGGGGGTGGCGTACTCGGGGTGCGAGCCGACGTCGAGGTACAGCCGGGCGCCGTTCTGCAGGAACACGTTGCTGCTGCGACCCCAGCTGACCACCTTCCGGAACAGGTAGCGGGCCACCTCGTCGGGGCTGAGGCGGCGTTGGCCGCGCAACGTGCAGGTGACGCCATATTCGTTCTCGAGCCCGAAGATACGCCGCTCCATGCCCGACAACCTAGCCTCGCCCAACTCCGCGGCACCCCAGTCGCACGAGGCGATCAGCGTGCGGCCTCGAAGCCGACAGAGTCGCCCGGTGGTGTCTGGGCGATCACCTCGAGATCGGCGCGGTCGACGATGGCGATGACCGGGTAGCCGCCGGTGACCGGATGATCGGCCAGCATCACGATGGGGCGACCGTCGGGCGGCACCTGTACGGCGCCCTCGACCAGACCCTCGGAGGGCAGCTCGCCGCGGCCGACAGCGCGAATACCGGTGCCGGTGAGCCGCACACCGACACGGTCGCTGTCGGCGCCCACCGTGAAGCGGCTCGAGGTGAGCGTCTGCCAGGCCTCTGGTTCGAACCAGTCGAGACGTGGTCCGGGCCACAGCCTCACCGGCCGGTCGAGTGGTCGCGGCACGGCCGCCACCGGCGAGGGCTCACCGACGACGGGCACGTCGGCCAGCCAGACCCCATCGGCGAGAGCGTCGGATCGCGCCCCGCCGCGCACCGCCAGGTACACGCGTGCACCGCCGCGGAGTCGACCGATTCGCAGCACGGCGCCCGCCGGGAGCGCGGTGGCCACCCCCCAGCCGAGTGGCGGGCCGCCCGACACGGCGAGGTCGACCTGGCTTCCCGTCACCGCCACCAGCACCGCCCGCTCGACGACCACGACGAGCCCACCCGAGGTCTCGAAGGCCGGGGCATCGGCGGTGTTCCCCACCAAACGGTTGGCGAGGCGCAAGGCGTCGCGGTCGACCGCTCCTCCCCTGCTTCGTCCGAGGTGCGCCAGGCCGATTCGGCCGCCGTCGCGGAGCGAGGTGGCGATCCCGGCTTCCTCGACGACGAGGTGTGGCGTTGCATCGCCGCCAGCAGTCATCTCGCCTCGAACCGCACGCGCATTCCGGGAACCAGCACTGCTGGCGTAGGGAGTGACTCGTCCCAGAGCACCAGATCGGTGGTGCCGAGCAGATGCCATCCACCGGGGCTGGCCGAGGGGTACACGGCCGAGAAGTCGGCCGCAATGGCGACCGAGCCGGCGGGCACGCGGGTGCGCGGGGTGCTGCGGCGCGGGAGGTGCAGTTCGGCCGGCAGGCCGAGCAGATAGGCGAAACCGGGCATGAACCCGCAGAACGCGACGCGGTACTCGGCCGAACAGTGCAGGGCCACCACCTCGGCCTCGGTGCACCCGGTGCGCTCGGCCACCTCGGCCAGGTCGGCACCGTCGTAGACCACCGGCACCGTCACCAGCGGGCCCGGTCGCTGCGGCACCCGGCTGGTGTCGGCGAGGGCTGCTGCCACGGCCCGCCGGTCGGTGCTGTCGAGCGCCACCGGCCCATCGAACACCACCAGTACCGTGCGCATCGCGGGCACCACCTCGACCACACCGGCCAGCGCGAGATCGCGCACACGCTGAGCCACGGCCAGCACGGTATCGAGGTCGTCGTACTCGGCCAGCACGGCGGACGGTCCGTACGGCAGCAGCCGCACGGTCGAAGCAGGTTGCGTCACTGCGTCACCCGACGAACGAGGCGACCACGGCTCCGACGCCTTCGAGCGCACGCCGTGCCGCCGATGCCAGCGCCGCCGCACCGGGGGTATCGCTGTGCACGCAGATCGACTCGACACGCCAGCTGAGCAGTTCGACGGCCTGCTCGGCCACCGCGGCGGCATCGGTGAGCAGCGCCCCCGGCTGCCCACGCGGAATCAGCCTGCCGTCGGCGTCGTAGCCGCGGTCGGCGAAGCCCTCGAGCACGTATCGCAGCCCAGAGCCGACGGCGTGGTGCTCGAGTGCGGTATCGGCCATGCCCAGCAGCGCCAGCGAGGAGTCGACGGCATTCACCGCCGCAGCTACCGCCTCGGCCTGCGCCTGGTGGTGCTGCACGGCGTGGTACAGCGCACCGTGCGGCTTCACATACGCCACCCGGCCGCCCTCCACCCGGGCCAGCGCGTCGAGGGCACCGATCTGGTACACCACGGCGTCGGCGAGCTCACCGGGATCGATGTCGATGAACCGCCGTCCGAAGCCGACCAGATCGGGGTACGACACCTGCGCCCCGATGGCCACCCCGTGGCGAACTGCAGATGCGCAGGTGCGCCGGATGGTGGACGGGTCGCCGGCATGGAAGCCGCAGGCCACGTTGGCCGAGGTGATGATGCCCATCAGGGCCTCGTCGTCGCCGAGCGTCCACCGACCGAAGCTCTCGCCGACGTCGGCGTTCAGGTCGATCGGCCGCACCGTCAGCCCGCCAGGAGCGCCGCGACCTCGTCGTCGGCGAGGCGCCGGAAGCAGCGCCGCCCGTTGCTGCGGGCCAGCACCGCCACCTCGAGGTCTTCGGCCTTCAGGGTGCGATCGGGTCCGCTGAGAGCGCTGGTGGCAGCCACGAGGGCGGCACCGAGCGACAGCTCGGCGTGGTCGAGCTCGCGGAGTCGACCGGTGATCGATTCGGCATCGCCGCCGAGCACGCTGAACTGTCGTTCGTCCATGACGGTGCCGTCGTAGAGGATGTGGAACAGTTGGTCGTCGGCGCCATTGGCGCCCACCTCGGCGACGAGGATCTCGACCTCCATCGGCTTCATCTCGTGGGTGAAGATCTGGCCGAGGATCTGTGCGTACTGGTTGGCCAGGCTGCGCGCATCGACGTCGTCGCGCGAGTACTGGAAACCCTTCAGGTCGGCGGCGCGCACACCGGCCACACGGAGTTGGTCGAACTCGTTGTACTTTCCGACGCCGGCGAAGGCGATGCGGTCGTAGATCTCGCTGATCTTGCGCAGGGTGTTCGACGGGTTCTCGGCCACGAGGGCGATGCCGTCGACGTACCGCACGGCCACGAGGGCGCGGCCGCGGGCGATGCCTTTGCGGGCGTAGTCGGCCCGGTCCTTCATCACCTGTTCGGGCGCGACGTAGAAGGGCATGCTCATCGGTTGCGCACCTCCGCGACGATCGCTTCGTACCGAGCGGCGAGGTCGGCATCGTCGAGACGGTGCCAGCCGTCGGCGGTGATGGTGGCCACCACCGGATAGATACCCCGCAGTGCGTCGGGCCCACCGGTGGCAGAGTCGGCGTCGGCAGCCTCCCACAGTGCGGTACACGCCAACTTCACCGCCTCGTCGCGGCTGAGCCCATCGCGGTACCCCACTTTCACAACGGTGCCAGCGTGCAGGCTGCCCGACCCGGTGGCCGAGTACTCACCCTCCTCGTAGCGACCACCGGTGACGTCGTAGCTCCACAGCCGCCCCACGCCGCGGCGGGTGTCGAACCCGGCGAACAGCGGCACCACCACGAGGCCCTGCATCGCCGCAGGCAGGTTGCCACGCACCATCATCGAGAGCTGGTTGGCCTTGCCCTCCAGGCTGAGCGACGAGCCCTCGACCTTCTCGTAGTGCTCGAGCTGCAGAGCGAACAGCTTGATCATCTCCATGGCCGGCCCGGCGGCTCCGGCAATGGCCACACCGCTGTGGCGGTCGGCCTGCACCACCTTTTCCATGCCGCGGTGGCTGATGAGATTGCCGCTGGTGGCTCGACGGTCGCCCGCCATGACGACACCGTCGGAGTACCGCAGCGCCACACAGGTGGTGGCGTGGGGCACGCTGAGCGCACCCGTACCGAGCGTGCCATCGACGGCAGGCGGCACCGCACCGATGCGTCGCAGCAATTCGGGGAAACTTGCGCCGGGGTCGTCGCCAGGTTGGAAGAACGGCATCGCCATCGCGACTACTCGCCGCCCTTCTGGACGTACGACTTCACGAAGTCCTCGGCATTGGTCTCGAGCACGTCGTCGATCTCGTCGAGCAGGTCGTCGAGTTCGGCTCGCAACTTGTCGCCGGTTGCGGTCGATGCCGGGGCATCGACCACCTCGTCGTCGGTGCGGGCCGGTGCGGGCTTCTGCTTGTGGGTGCGCTCTGCCATCGGATCGGGTCTCCTGGTCGGAACTGGCTCAGGTGTCGAGGCGGGCGAGCAGGTCGGCCGCCGTGTCACTTTCATCGATCAACCTAGCCACGTGATGACGGGTGCCGCGCAGCGGTTCCATCATCGGCACGCGGCGAAGGGGGTCGCGACCCACGTCGAACACCAGCGAATCCCAGTTCGCGGCCACGATGTCGTTCGGCCACTTGGCCAGGCAGCGCCCACGGAAATAGGCGCGGGTGGTGTCGGGGGGCTCGGTCATCGAGTGTGTGACGTCGTCGTCGGACACCACCGTGGTGAGACCCACCCGGCGCGCCAGGCATTTGTCGGGCCGCATGTCGTGGTACTGCAGGTCGAGTGCCTTCAGGCGTGCATCGCCGACGCGCAGGCCGTGCCGTTCGGCGAAGCCCTCGACCACACGGCGCTTGGCCACCCAGTCGACGAGATGGGCGACCTCGTCGGGGTTACGTTCCAGGCCCGCCAGCATGGTCTCCCACAGGTCGAGTACCTGCTCGCCCACCTCTGCACCCACCGCCTCGAGGCCGTGCGTGCCGGCGTACCGACGGGCCTGCTGGTATAGCCCCCACTGCACCTCGAGCGCCGTCGCCCGGCGGCCCGAGCGCAGCAGGATGGTGCGCTGCAGGGTGGGGTCGTGGCTCACCTGCCGGATGGCCCCCACCGGGTTGGCCAGTAACCATTCGTCGCCGACGACATCGTCTTCGATCATGGCGAGCAGGACGGCCGTCGCGCCCACCTTCACCAGCGTGGCCGTTTCGCTCATGTTCGCGTCGCCCACGATGACGTGCAGACGCCGGTACTTGGTGGCATCGCAGTGCGGCTCGTCGCGGGTGTTCACGATGGGCCGTTTCAACGTGGTCTCGAGGCCCACCTCCTCTTCGAAGAAGTCGGCGCGTTGACTGATCTGATACGGCACCTGGTCGGTACCCACACCGGGCAGTTCGCAACCCACCTTGCCCGCCCCCACCACCACCTGGCGGGTGACGAAATGCGGCGTGATCTGGGCGACCAGTCGGCCGAAGGGCACCTCACGGGCGAGCAGGTAGTTCTCGTGGCAGCCGTAACTGTTGCCCTTACCGTCGGAGTTGTTCTTGTGACACAGCACCTCGGCGCCGTCGGGCAGCAGGGCGCGGGCTGCCTCCATGCTGGCGGCGATGATGGCCTCGGCGGCCCGGTCGAAACGCACCACCTCGAGCGCATCGCGGCACTCGGGGGTGGAGATCTCGGGGTGGGCATGGTCGACGTAGTAGCGGGCACCGTTGGTGAGCACGGCATTCACCAGATGGCTCTCGATCTCGGGAGCGAACATGTCGTCGAGACTGAACCCGCGGGCGTCGCGTCCGGGGTGTTCGTCCTCGTAGTCCCACCCGGCACGCAGCGAGGGACTGCTCGGGTTCACACCTCGGGCGGTACTGCCCAGATAGGCGTTGATCAGCAGCGACGACGCCAGCACCGGGTTGTTGTCGGCGCCCCGCACCAAGATCCCGTACTCGGTCTCGATGCCGCAGACCTTCGGGATCGCCATGGCGGCACCCTATCGGCCGGACAGTTCCAGCGCAGCGGCCGGGGTGCAGCCGGTGATCACAGGTATTGCCCGGTTCCTACCCGCTCGATGGCACGACCACCCGAGCGATCGGCCTCGGCCCGGCCCGACACCAGCGTGCGGATGAACACGATGCGCTCGCCCTTCTTGCCCGAGATCTTCGCCCAGTCGTCGGGGTTGGTGGTGTTGGGCAGGTCTTCGTGCTCTTTGTACTCCTGCTTGATCGAGTCGAGCAGGTCTTGTGTGCACACACCGCGCGGTCCACCGGCGATGACCCGCTTGATGGCCAACTTCTTGGCCCGTCGCACGATGTTCTCGATCATCGCGCCCGACGAGAAGTCCTTGTAGTACAAGATCTCCTTGTCGCCGTTCTGGTACGTCACCTCGAGGAACTGGTTGGCCTCGTCGTTGCGGTACATCTCGGCCACGGTGGCATCGATCATCGCCGGGATCTGTTCGCCCGCAGCGATGGGGATCTCGTCGGTGAGGTATTGGGCGAAGATCTGCCGTGCCGCTCCTGCATCGGGGCGCTCGATCTTGATCTTCACGTCGAGGCGGCCGGGGCGGAGGATGGCTGGGTCGATGAGGTCTTCGCGGTTGGTGGCACCGATGACGATGACGTTGCGCAGACCCTCGACACCGTCGATCTCGGCCAGCAACTGCGGCACGATGGTGCTCTCCATGTCGGAGCTGATGCCCGAGCCGCGGGTGCGGAACATCGAATCCATCTCGTCGAAGAACACGATGACCGGCCAGCCCTCCTCGCTCTTTTCACGCGCCCGCTGGAACACGAGGCGGATCTGGCGCTCGGTCTCGCCGACGTACTTGTTCAGCAGCTCGGGGCCCTTGATGTTGATGAAGTAGCTGCGGCCCTTCTCGCCACCCGTCTTTTCGGCCACCTTGGTGGCCAGCGAGTTGGCCACCGCCTTGGCGATGAGGGTCTTGCCGCAGCCCGGCGGGCCGTACAGCAAGATGCCCTTCGGCGCAGGCAGCTGGTGCTCGGCGAAGAGTTCTGCATACAGGAACGGCAGTTCTACGGCGTCGGCGATCTGCTCGATCTGGGCGTCGAGGCCGCCGATGTCGGCGTAGCCGATGTCGGGCACCTCCTCGAGCAGCAGATCTTCCACCTCGGGCCGGGGCAGTCGCTCGAGCAGCAGGTTGGTGCGGGTGTCGAGACGCATCGTGTCGCCGGCCCGCAGGTGCATGCCGCGCACACTGTCGGCCAGTTCACACACGCGTTCTTCGTCGGCGCGCCCCACCACGAGAGCACGCACACCATCGTCCATCAGCTCGCGAATGGTGACCACCTCGCCGGTGGCCTCGGGACTGCGCGCCAGCACCACGTTGAAGCTCTCGTTCAGCACCACCTCCGAGCCTCGGTCGAGTGCGTCGTGGTCGATCTCGGGGTGCAGGCTGACGCGCATCTTGCGCCCGCTCGTGAGCACGTCGACGGTTCCGTCGTCGTTCTTGCCCACCACCACGCCGTACGCCGAGGGAGGTTGGCTCAGCTTGTCGACCTCATCGCGCAGCGTGGCGATGTGTTCGCGGGCCTCGCGCAGGGTGTAGCTCAGCTTCTCGTTCTGCGAGACGGCCTGGGCCAACTGCCCCTTCGCCTCGAGCAGGCGCTCTTCGAGGGCACGCATCCGCTTCGGGGCGTCGACCAGGCGGCGACGCAGATCGGCGATCTCCTGCTCGAGCACCGCCAGCTGGGTTCGAACGACGTCGGCGTTGTCGTCATCGGCATGTGCCATGTGGGGAACCTACACGCATCGCCGAACGACTGTGTAGCGCTAGGTGCTCGACCACCCGGCCCGGTACACTCGACCCGACCGCCATCACCTGATGGCCCACCGCACGAGGAGACTGCAACCGCAATGAAGGTCTGGATCGACCAGGATCTGTGCACCGGCGACGGCCTGTGCGAGGAGATCGCCCCCGATGTCTTCACCCTGCTCGACGATGGCCTTGCCTACGTCAGGGAAGGCGACAAGATCTTCGCCACCGCCAAGGGCCTTCCCCAGGGCGCCGAGGGTCTGGCGAACATCCCCGACAACAAGCTCGACGGTGTCATCGAGAGCGCCGAGGAGTGTCCCGGCGAGTGCATCTTCATCGAACCCTGATCCGGTTCCACCATCGCAGCCAACGGGGCGCCTCCGGGCGCCCCGTTGCGCGTCACGGCTTCGCTGCTGCAGGCGTCAGCCCAGGAAGCGACCGACCGTGAGGAACCCGGTGTGGGCCACCATCCGGTGGTCGGGGCGCACGGCGGCGCCCTCCACGTGCCACCCGCGGTGCAGCACCTCGAGCGACCGCAGTCCGGTCCACGCCTTACCCACCATGGCCTCGCGCAACTGCGACACCTGGATGATCGACGGGCAGTAGGCCACGAAGATGCCCCCGGGCCGCAGCGCCTCCATCGCGTGGGGCACCACCTGCCACGGTTCGGGCAGATCGAGCACCACTCGGTCGACGTTGCGTTCGTCGATGCCCGCGTAGCAGTCGCGGAGTTCGACCCGGTAGTTGGCAAGCGCTTCTTCACCGAGGAACGAGCGCACGTTGGCGACCGCCCGGTTGGCGAAGTCTTCGCGCAACTCGTAGCCGACGATGCGCGCACCCCAGCGAAGCATCGTCATGCTCAATGCACCAGAACCCACACCACTTTCGAGCACGGTCACCCCGGGGCCGATGTCGGCCAGCATGCAGATGGGCGCCAGATCCTTGGGGTAGATCACCTGTGCGCCGCGCGGCATCTCGATGACGAAGTCCTCGAGAGTGGGGCGCAGGGCGATGTAGACCGAGTTCTTCGTGGTGCGGGCCACCAGGCCTTCGGCGCGGTCGACGATGTCGGCGTGCGGGATGAACCCGTGGTGGCTGTGGAACTCGCCGCCCTCGGCCAGGGTGATGAGGTAGCGCCGTTGCTTGGTGTCGAGCAGCAGAACCTTGTCGCCGTAGTGGAACCGACGGTTCATCGTCGGCCCTTCGTGATCAGTTCGATCGGCACCGGTTCGTGGGCGGCCGAGGTGGCAACGAGGCGACAGAAGGCGCACACCTCACCGGAGGTGGGGGCGCCACATTCGGAGCACACCCCGAGTGCTTCGCGTTCATCGTGCAACTGGTCGGCCAGGATGGGCGCCATGTGCTCGATGAAGTTGAGGTAGAAGGCAGCCTTCGACCCGGGCGATTCGGCTTCGATGCCGTTGAGCATGCTCTTGTAGCCGAGGTGCTTGTTGCCCACCGCCATCGGGCACTCGTCGACCAGATAGTCGATACCGCGCACCACGCACCACGCTGCGGTCTCGCGTTCGGTGAGGCGCACGAGTGGCTTCACCTTCTTCGGGAAACCGTCGCGTGCGGGCAGCACCGGAAGTTGCCGCGCCAGATAGCCGATGTCCCAGCGCAAGGTGTTGCCCAGCAGCACCGCCGCCTCGTCGTCGAGGTTGTGACCGGTGACCAACGCGGTGTAGCCACCATCGAGCGCGGCCTTGTCGAACAGATGCCGTTTGCTCAGGCCGCACGCCGAGCAGGGCACGCGTCGCGTGGCTCTGGCCGCCGTCGGGATGTCGTAGCCGTACTCGCCGCGCAGCGACACCTCGATGAGGTGCAGACCGCGAGCGGCCGCGAAGTCGCGGGCGTACTGGCCCGATACGTCGCTGTAGTCGCCGATGCCGAGTCCGATGTACAGCCCGTCGGCCTGGTAGCCCAGTTCGTACAGCAGGTCCCACACCGCCAGGCTGTCCTTGCCCCCCGACACGGCCACGAGGATGCGGTCGTCGCGGGTGAGCATGCCGAACTGTTCGATGGCCTTGGTCACCTGCCGGCGGCACAGTTCCTGAAAGTGCTCGGCGCAGAACTTGGCGTTGTGCCGGGGCAGGTCGATGATGGCAGGCTCGCCGCAGGTGCGGCACTTCGACGGGACGCGCACGTCAGGCGCCCCCGGAGATGACCGGGCGGATCTCCACCTCGTCGTCGGCGGCGAGCTCGCCGTCGCCGGGCACGAGCGTGCCGTTGCGGATGACCAGGTGCGATTCGCGGTTCAGGCCGAGTTCGTCGAGCAGGGCAAGGACGTTGCGACGCCCATCGACGACGACCTCGCGTGAGGGATTCCGCAGCAGCACTTTCATCAGGCCACCAGTATGCGTCAGCGGGCGCGCCGAACGGCGCGGCGCTGGCTCCGGGTGAGCGGACGCCTGGCCGCCACCTCGAGCGTCTCACCGAGCCGCAACTTCGGCAGCACCACCGATTCGGGCTGCCGACTGATGGCGCGCCGCACGCGGCCGGCCACCCACAGCACGCCGCCCGCCACCATCCAGCCACGACTGCCCGAAAGGGACTGCACCGTTGCCTTGCGACGGAGGTAACCCACCGGCGACCACCAGTGCCGCCGGACCAGTTGTTTGGCGAGGGGCATGCCTACACCCGGCGGATTTCGACGAACGTCGACTTCTTCCGGCCGCTGCGCTTGCCGAGCAGGAACACGATGAGCACGAGCACCACACCACCCACCGCGGCGGCCGAGGCAAGGCTCTGCTTCTTGTCGTTCACCTTCAGTTGCACATCGTCCTGCAAGGCCTTGAAACGGGACTCGAGGTCGCTACGGGTGATCTTTGCTTGTGCCATGGATCGATACCTCCGACTCAGTCCTCGTGCAGCGACTTCTTGCCGATGCGCATCGCCGCGACAGCGATGACGGTGATGCAGACCACGAGCGCCATCAGGTATGGCAGCAGGCTCATCCACCGACCCGAGAAGGTGGGCGCGAACTCGGTCTGGACGAGACGCAACACGCCGAGCACCAGCAACGACGCCGACGCACCGAGGAACAGCGCTCCGGCCAGGCCGAATGCAATCCAGCGGCCAGCACCGCGCAGCGGCCCCAGCGTCTCTTGCCGGGCATACGACTTCACCAACTCGACGACGTCGCTCAGTTCGGTCGAGGTCGAAGCACCGGCTCGCGCCGTCGACGTGGTGGCCTGCTGGTCGGTCATCGGCCCTATGTTGGCACATCGGCCCCTGTCACCACAGTGCGGATCGACGCCAGAGGTTCGCGACCTCTGCCCGGAGCGGCGGTTCAGACCTCGGGTTGGTCGTCGTCGCTGAGCCGGAACTGCAACAGCGCCTCGACGTCGTCGAGCATCTCCTCGATCATCGTCACCCGCTCGGCCGGGCCCGGGGCCGCGAGCAACCGGTAGGTGTCGGCGGCCCCGACGGGCAGCAGGGCAGCGAGTTGGTACGAGGCGAGGAGCGCGTCGTCACTCATCTCAGACGAGGCATCGCCGGCGTGGTCGCCCAACTCGACCGCCAGGGCGGCGGCGCGACGTACCCGCGAAGCGACCCTGGTGATCCGTTCAGCGAAGTCGTTGCCGGACGGCATCTGGGCAGCGTCGACATCCCACGAGTCGGGCCACTCGTCGACATCTGCGAGTGGGTACGGGTCGTCGGGTAGCCAGGCGTTCACCCGGATACGCCGTGTGCCGATGCACACGACCAGGAGACGGCCGTCGCCCAATTCGCCGAGCTGCACCATGCGCGCCACGGTGCCGATGCCGGTGCGCTGGTCGCCACCGCCCACCTCGCTGCCCCGTTCGATGAGCGCCACGCCGAATTCGTACTCGTACTGCTCGGCGCAGTCGCGCATCATCGCCAGATAGCGCGGCTCGAACACGTGCAGCGGCAACACGGTGCCGGGGAGCAACACACTGCCCAGCGGGAACATCGGCATCACGGCCATGACCCCACCGTAGGCCCAGGCGGCACCCGAACGTGCTAGCGCGGCGCGAGCTGGTCTTCAGTGGGCCCGGTCGGGTAGGTGGCGAGTGCCGGGGCGAGGATCTGCTCCCACACGACGAGGTAGGCACCGTCGTCGATACCGGGCGAGTTCTGCACCAGCGAGAACTGGATGACCGATCCATCCGACGCCACCACGTAGCCCGACAACGACTTCACATCGCTCAGCGTGCCGGTCTTGCCCTGCAGGCGACCTGCCATCGGGGTGCCCACGAAGATGTCCTCGAGTGTGCCCGATGTGGCCGCCACCGGCAGGCCAGCACCCACGGCATCGACGGGGCTGCCGTGGGCGAGCACGCCCAACAGCAGCGAGCACGTCACCTGGTCGCTGCGCGACAGACCCGAGCCGTCGAGCACCACCGCGCCTGCTGACGGCACACCCCACGCCTCGAGTCGGTCGAGCACGCCCGACACGCCTGCAGCGGTGGTGCCGTTGGCGGCGAACTCGAGGCCGATCTCTTTCAGCAACATCTCGGCGGTGTTGTCGTCGCTGGTCTGCAACATCTCACCGACGATGGCCGACAGCGGCTGCGACACCACCGAGGCGATCTCACCGGTGAACACCGCCGTGCCCACCGCTGGGTCCTGAGCCACCGTCACGCCTCGTTCGCGCAACAGCGCGGTGAAGGTCGTGGCGGCGTGCAGCGCCGGGTCGGCGTCGGCCTGCATCTCGGCGTCGTCGACCAGCAGTGCGTCGTACGGACCGGCCTCGACACCGTGCAGGTCGGTCGACCACGTGGGGATGAACCACTCGTCGTCGTAGCGGCTGGCGTCGCCCAGTACCCGACCCTCGACGCGGGTGACTCCGGCCGCCACCACCTTGTCGGCGAGGTCTTCGAGGCGGGTGACATTCACCGGTGGGTGCTTCTGCGCGCCCTGCTGCAACCACGCATCGGTGGTGAGCACCGGGTCGCCGCCGCCGACGAGGGCGAGATCGCCCGCCACCACGCCGTCGGAGCCGACATCTCCGGCGACCGTGGTGGTGAAGGTGTAGCTGGGGCCGAGCACGTCGAGGGCCACCGCACCGGTGACGATCTTCATGTTCGAGGCCGGAATGACGGGTTGTGCGGGGTTCGTGGTGCTGACCGGGCGACCGTCGACCGACACCGTGAAGCACGACGTCGCGTCGATCTGCGCCGACACCGGTTGCAGCGCGGCGGCGAACGAACCCGCGTTGATCTGCCACGACAGCACACCCGGGGCCCGTCGGTACGACAAGATGGGCGTGCCGAGCGACCACTCGGCCGGTGGCGGCGACGCGGCCACGACGGGGTCGGGGTCGCGCACCTGTGCGGCCACGAGCCACTGCCACAGCACGAGCAACCCCATCGCCACCGTGATGGCGGCGCAGGTGATGATGATCACCGGGTTGTCCGAGCGTCGCGCCATTCAGCCGATCCCGTGGGTCTGGCGGAAACGGGCGTAGCGGTACAGGTGCCCGAGAGCGACCACCGCCCGGTTGCCGCTGGGGTAGCACAGCCGACCTGTGGCCCGCACGGCCGCGGGGCCGGCATTGTCGGGGTCGGCCACGGCGAGTTCGGTGGCCGTGAGGATGGGCTTGGCGTATCGGCGCGACAGCTCGTCGGCTGCTTGAGCGAACCGCTCGTCCTGGCGCTCGTGGTAGGCGACGATGCGCTCGAGGCCGTCGTCGGGGTAGAAGTGGCCCTCGCGCATCAGGCGTGCCTGGTTGCTCTGGATGCCGAGGCCCAGGTAGACGATGCTGTGCACCTCGGGGTGGGCGGCGATCATCTCCATCACCTCGGGGATGGTGTCGCGCACCTCTCCCCCGGCGCAGTCGACCGGGTTGTTCCGGCTCCAGCGCGGCGGCAACTTGGTGTCGATCTGGGCCAACAGGTCGGCGGGCAACGGCATCAGCCGGAGCGCGCCGTCGCGATGCACCGCATCGCTGGTGACCACACCCCACCCGCCGGCGGTGGTGAGCACCACGACATTGGGTCCCTGGGGCAGCGGCTGGGTGGCGAACGTGGCCGCCGCCTCGAATGCCTCCTCCACGGTGGCGGCACGGGTGACGCCGGTCTGGCGGCAGACCCCGTCGAAGATGGTGTCGTTCGCGGCGAGGGCACCGGTGTGGCTGGCGGCAGCCCGGGCACCTGCCTCGGTGGCGCCGCCCTTCACCACCACGAGCGGCTTGCGACGGGCCACGCTGGCGAACCGGTCGAGCAGCGACCGGCCGTCGACGATGCCCTCGACGTACGCCAGCGACACCGCCGTTGCCGGATCGTCGGCATACCAGTCGAGGTAGTCGGCCGGGGTGACGGCCGCGGCATTGCCTGCCGACACCGCGCGGCTGATACCCACGCCGGTCTGGCGCGAGTAGTTCAGGAAGCTGCTGACGAAGTTGCCGCTCTGGCTGGCCACGGCGATGCGTCCGGCGGGCGGGTACGGCGCCACGATCTGGGCGCAGAGCGACGCCGGCGTGCTGACCACGCCCTGACCATTCGGCCCGGCCAGGAGGATGCCCAGCGAATCGGCCAGAGCCACCAGCTCGGCCTCGGCCCGACGCCCCTCGTCGCCCGCCTCGCCGTAGCCGGCGCTGGTGAGGAATGCCGCCCGGATACCCTTGCGGGCGCAGGCACGCAGCAGGTCGGGGTTCGCCGACGCAGGCGTGCACACGAAGACGAGGTCGATCGCCCCATCGGGCAGGGCGTCGACGTCGGCCACCGTGTCGATGCCCAGCACGGTCTCTCCCTGCAGGTTGGTGCCGTACACCGCACCCTGGTAACCGCTGGCAAGGATGTTGTGCAGGCTGACGAAGCCGAACTTGCCCGGGTGGGTGGAGGCTCCGGCAACGAGCACGCCTCGCGGCTCGAACAGGGCGCGGAACTGCTCGTCGGTGGGCCTTGCCCGGCGTGTGCTGCCGGTGTCGGCCTCCTCAGGAGCCACCTCGACCAGCGCGTCGACCGCCACCGGGCTGCCATCGCGCCGCACGATGAGCGGGTTCACGTCGACGCTGGCGATGTCGGGTCGGGCCTCGGCGGCAGCCGACAGGCCCAGCAGCACCGCTGCCAACTGCGCCCGGTCGACGGCTGCTTCGCCGCGGAATGCTCCCAGCAGTTTCTGGGTGGCCAGCGAGTCGATCATGTCGTCGGCGTCGGCGGCGCTGATGGGCACCGGCCTGAACGCCACATCGGCCACCGCTTCGGCCAGCACACCACCCACGCCCAGCATGACGGTGGGTCCGAACTGCGGATCGCGCACCACCCCGGCGATGAACTCGCGGGTACCAGCGATCATCGGCGCGACGAGCAACGACACGGGCCCGTCGTCGGCAGTGGCGGCCGCCAGCAACTCGGCAGCCGCCGTGTCGACTGCAGCGGCGTCGCCCAGGCGCAGTCGCACCAGGCCGCGTTCGGTCTTGTGGGCGATGGCGTCGCCGCACAGCTTCACCACCACTGGGAACCCCAGTTCCTGCGCGGCGCTGACTGCGTCGGCAGCCGTAGCGACCTCGCGCTCGTCGGCGAGGGGAACCCCGTACCCGCGCAACAGCGCCTTCGACGACGATTCCGACAGTGTGTGTCCCGCTCCGGCCATTTCGCCAACGCTACTCAGCCACGTCGCGCCGCGACGATCAACCCGGGTTCAGCAACCCTGAGTCAGCGTGGCGGGCTGACGGCGTAGGTGAGCATGCTGCGGGCGATGACGGCGCCGCTGTCGGCGCCCACCGCCTCGGCCTCGACGAACACAGTGCGCCGGCCGCGCTTCACCACCCAGCCCTCGGCCACCGCGTCCTCACCCACGAGCGCCGACAGGTACTGCACGTGCATGTCGACCGTGGAGAACCGCGATCCCTGTTCGATGCCCGAACCGACGACCGGCACCACCACCGAGTCGAGCAGGCTCGCGATGGCGCCACCGTGCACCACACCGGCGGCCTGGTTCAGCACCGCACGAAAGGGCATGCGCATCCGGCAGTAGTCGGTGCGGATCTCTTCCACCACCAGCCCGAGCAGGTTCACGTACAACTCGTCGTCGCCGCGACCGAACTTCGACCAGCGCGCCGCCACCTCGTCGGGCAGCGGTGGGTGCTGCTGGGCCCGACTCATGCCGATGCGGCCGACACGTGGGCGTGGAGCAGTTCGGCCACGGCACCCGCACCCTCCTGGATGACCAGGTGTCCGAACGGCAACGCTTCGAGCCGGCTTCCGCCAATCGCCGCCGCGAGGGCCCGGCTGTGGCTGATGTCGACCCAGCGATCCTCCGCACCGCCGATCACCAAGGTCGGCGCCACGATGGAACCGAGGAGGCCGGCGATGTCGATGCGCTCGTCGAGGTCGAGGTGGGCGTCGCTGCCGGGGGCGATCGACGCCGCGCCCTGTGCGATGACCCCGTCGAGCATCGGCTCGAGCATGGCGATCATCGCCGCCGTGAACCCGTCGGCCACTGCGTAGCGCATGAACAACTCGGGGCTGGTGGCGATGAGTCGACGCCACAGACCGAACGTGAATCGCATGCGGGCATCGGTGGTGGCCCAGCCGCACAGTGAGGTGACCGACGCGACCCGGTCGGGCACCGTTGCCGCCGTGGCCAGAGCAGCAACCGCACCCAGCGAGTAGCCCGCCGCATGGAAGCGCTGGTGTCCGAGGTGGTCCATCACCGCGACCGCCTGCCCCACCAGATCGTCGATCGAGATGGGTGCGTCGGGCATCGACGACTCGCCGGAACCCGGGAAGTCGACCATCACGTACTCGTACCCGGCGGGCATCGCAGGTCGCACCATGTCCCAGGCCGTGCGGTTCATCGTCGTGCCGTGGAACAGCAACAGGGGTGTGCCACTGCCCTCCACCGCGTAGCCAACAGTGGTACCAGCAAGTCCGAGCGTCGCCATGGCGGGCGACCGTAGCAATCCTCAGGGCAACAGGGCCATGCGGTAGAACGACACGATGTGGTCGCGCCGTCGGCTCAGCGCCGCCGGGTCCAGCGGGTCGACTTCGAGCAGGCCGCCGATGAAGGGCGCATCGGAGAAGTAGCTCAAGATGGCGCCGTAGCCCGTGAGCAGGAGTTGCTCGGTGTCGTGGCGGCGGAAGGTACCTGCATTCATTTCGCGCTCGAAGAACTGAACGCTGCGGTCCCAGTAGGGCCGCAGCACTGCCGCCAGGTCGATGCCCAGGTGGGCGCCTCCGTCGATGGCCTCACGGCGGACGAGGCGGATGTAGTCGGGGTTGTCGGCGAAGAAGTCGAAACTCGCCGACAGCACGTACTCGACCTTGCGGAGTCCGCGCTCGTTGTTGTTGATGGCGTCCTCGAGCCGGATGAACCAGTCGCTGAGCATGCGCTCGAACGCTTCGCGGTACAGACCGTCTTTCGAACCGAAGTAGTGCAGCAGGCTCTGGCGCTTGATGCCGACACCGGCAGCGATGTCGTTCAGCGAGGTGCCGTCGTAACCGTCGACAGCAAAGCAGCGGATGGCCTCGGCGAGAACCAGGTCGCGCGTCGATGGCTGCTCGTCGCCATGGTCGGCCATGAGGCGAGCCTACCCAGCAGCCGCCTTCCCAGGGTGTGGTGGTACGGTCGCCTGGCGATGCATGCGACTGCTGCAACCGTCACCGCCCAGCGGGTCCTCACCCCCGAGGGGTGGGTCGGCCCGGCCGCGGTGCAGATGGCCGATGGCGTGATCACCGCAGTCGTGCCGTGCACCGGCCCCGCCGATCTGGAGGTGCTCGCCCCCGGGTTCATCGACCTGCAGGTGAACGGCATCGACGACGTCGATGTGGCCACCGCCGACGGCACCGACTGGGACCGACTCGATGCCCTCCTCCTGGCCCAGGGCACCACCACGTGGTGCCCCACCCTCGTCACCAACCGACTCGAGGCCTACGCCGCGCCACTCACCCGCATCGCCGCTGCGATGCGTCGTCGTGGCGCCCTGCGACCGGAGATCGCCGGAGTCCATCTCGAAGGACCGTTCCTCGGCATGGCGCACGGTGCCCACCGCAGCGGGTTGGTGGTGCCCGTCGACCTCGACTGGCTGGCCGACCTGCCCGATCATGTCGCCATGGTCACCCTGGGCGCCGAACAGACCGAGGCGGCTGCCGCCACCGCACTGTTGCGCCAGCGCGGGATAGTGGTGTCGATCGGCCACACCACGGCGAACGACGATGAACTCGACCGCACCGCTGTGGCTGGGGCGACGATGGCGACCCACCTGTTCAACGCGATGAGCGGCCTCCACCACCGTCAGCCGGGCGTCGCTGCCTGGGTGCTCACCCACCCCACCATGGCTGCTGGTCTCATCGCCGACGGCGTTCACGTGCACCCGCGCATGGTGGCCCTCGCCTTCACCGCACTCGGCGCCGACCGCGTGGTGCTGGTCACCGACGCGGTGGGTTGGCGCGCCGGGTCGGCCGGCCCGGTGCACCTCGAACTGCGCGACGGCGCGCCGCGGTTGGCTGACGGCACGCTGGCGGGCAGCGCCCTCACGATGGACGCCGCGGTGCGCACCTGCGTGGCCACAGGGGTACCCCTCGAACAGGCGCTGCATGCAGCCTCCACGGTGCCAGCCCGTCTGCTCGGCCTGACCGATCGCGGCACCGTTGCACCGGGCCGACGGGCCGACCTGGTCGCCCTCGACCCACACCTGCACGTGGCCGCAGTATGGGTGGCCGGGCAACAGACCTAGACCGCTACCCTCGCCCTATGCAGATCGTGTCAGCGCTCTTCGTCGAGAACTTCGCCCTGCGCCAGGCGGCCGGGCCGTCCACCCGCATCGACCTCACCGGCGCGATGTTCTCGATGGCTGCCCCCCAGCCGGTGCCCGTCACCCTGTCGCCGCATCTGGTCGCGCTCATCTTCTGTCCACCCGACGAATCGGGCAGCGGCAACTTCGAGGTGGTGTTCCGCAACGGCCTCCACGAATCCGACGAACAGGTGGCCCGCAATGTCAGCCCCTTCACGGTCGAGCCGGGCAAGTTCACGTACCGCCTGGTGAAGGGCGATCTCGAGTTCACCGAGTACCGACAGATCTTCGCCCATTGCCGTGTCGATCGCGGTCCGTGGCACCTGGTGCCGTTCACCCTGCTACCACCGGCCGTCTGACGCCCGCGCAACCCCAGTGTGGCCGTCGATCGAACGGCCCACGCTGGGCTGCGGGTACAGTCGCACCGTGCCGTTGTTGACACCCGAACAAGATTCGCTCGCCATCTCGCTCATCCGTGGGTTCGCCATGGACGCGCCCCTGCAGGCCAAGAGTGGGCACCAGGGAACCGCGATGGCGCTGGCGCCTTTGGCGCACGTGCTGTACAGCCGGGTGATGCGGCACGATCCGGCACAGCCGCACTGGCCCGACCGCGACCGGTTCATCCTCTCCAACGGCCACGCATCGATCCTGCAGTACTCGATGCTGTATCTGGCCGGGTACGGCCTCGAACTCGACGACATTCGTCAGTTCCGCCAGTGGGGCTCGGCGACACCCGGCCACCCCGAGGTGCACCACACGGCAGGTGTCGAGGTGACCACCGGCCCGCTCGGGCAGGGGTTCGCCAACGCCGTGGGCATGGCCATCGCCGAACGGCAGCTCGCCGCCGAGTTCGGTGCCGGCGCAATGCAGCACCACGTGTTCGTGGTGGCGGGCGACGGCTGCTTCATGGAAGGCGTCAGCCACGAAGCCGCCTCGCTGGCCGGGCATCTGGGCCTCGGTTCGCTCGTGTGCATCTACGACGACAACAAGATCACCATCGATGGCACCACCGACCTCGCCTACAGCGACGATGTGCCGCAACGCTTCGCTGCGTACGGCTGGCACGTCGAGAACCTCGGCGAGGTGGCCGACGATCTCGACGCCATCGAGGCGGGTCTGCGTCGGGCCATGGCCGTCACCGACCGGCCCAGCCTGGTGGTGCTGCGCAGCCACATCGGCCATCCCAGCCCCGACCTCACCGACAACCCCCACGCTCACGGCAACCCGTTCACGGCCGATCATGTGGCTCGCACCAAGGCCGTGATGGGTATCCCCGACGAGCCGTTCTGGGCACCGGCCGACCTGGTCGCCGCCTACCGCGGCCACTGCGCCGAGCGCGGTGCTGCGGTGCAGTCGGCCTGGCAGCAACGACTGCACGACAGCGGTGTCGACCGGGCCGTCTGGGACGCTCGGTGGGCCGCCACCGGACTGGCTGGCTGGGAGGCCTCACTCCCCCGGTTCGAGCAGGGCGAGTCGATCGCCACCCGGGTGGCCATCGAGAAGGCCATCAACGCCACGCTGGCCCAGGTGCCCGGCGTGATGGCTGGTGCAGCCGACCTCACCGGGAACACCGGCACCAAACTCGCCGGGCAGCTGGCCCAGTCGGCGGCACAGCCCGCCGGACGTCAGGTCTACTACGGCGTGCGCGAGCACGCGATGGGCGCTGCCATGGTGGGCATGGCGTTGCACGGCGGGGTGCTGCCGGTGGGCGGCACGTTCTTCGTCTTCCTCGACTACATGCGCCCCGCAGTGCGCCTGGCTGCGCTCAGCCGGGCCAAGGTCGTGTTCGTGTTCACCCACGACTCGGTCGGCGTGGGCGAAGACGGCCCCACCCACCAGCCGGTCGAGCAGCTGGCCACCCTGCGCGCCATTCCGGATCTGCAGGTCATCCGCCCAGCCGACGCCAACGAGACGGCTGCTGCGTGGCGGGCGTGCATCGAGCACGACGGCCCCACCGCCCTGGTGCTGTCGCGCCAGAACGTCACCGTCGTCACCGACGGCTCGGCCGTCGAGCGTGGTGCAGGCGTGGTGCGCGACACAGACGGGCAGACCCACCTGGTCATCGCCGCCACCGGTAGCGAGGTGCCACTGGCGGTCGCCGCTGCCGAGCAACTGGCCATCGACGGCATCCACGCCCGCGTGGTCAGCATGCCGTCGTGGGATCGCTTCGAGCGCCAGGACGACGCCTACCGTGCGTCGGTGCTGCCTCCCGGTATCCCGGTGCTGTCGGTCGAGGCAGCCACCACGTTCGGTTGGGCGCGCTGGGCCCAGCACTCCATCGGCATCGACCGCTTCGGTGCCAGCGCTCCCGGTGCCGTCGCCCTCGACCGCCTGGGCATCAACATCGACAACGTCGTCGCACAGGCACGCCACCTCACCGGTCGAACCGGCTGAAAGGACCCACGATGGATCGCCTCGTCCAACTACACGACGAGTTCGGGCAGAGCCCCTGGCTCGACAACCTGAAGCGCAGCTACCTCACCGACGGCACGCTCGCTGGTCTCGTCGAGCGCGGCGTCCGCGGCCTCACGAGCAACCCCACCATCTTCCAAAAGGCCATCCAGGGGTCGGCCGACTACGACGACCAGTTCCGCGAGCTGGCCGCATCGGATCGTGCCGTCATCGACATCTACTGGGAGCTGGTCCTGGCCGATATCCACGGTGCGCTCGACGTACTTGCTCCCGTGTACGCCGACAGCCGCGGCCGCGACGGGTTCGTCAGCGTCGAGGTCGACCCCGGCCTCGCCCACGACGGGCCGCGCACCGAAGTGGCTGCACGCACGCTGAACCAGCGCATCGACCGGCCGAACCTGATGGTGAAGATCCCCGCCACCCGCGAGGGGTTGCCTGCCATCCAGCAGATGATCGCCGAGGGGCGCAGCATCAACGTCACGTTGATCTTCAGCCTCGACCGTTACCAGAGGGTGATGGAGGCGTATCTCGCCGGACTCGAGGAGTACGCCCAGTCGGCCGACTCCGATCTGTCGAAGGTGGCCAGCGTCGCCAGCTTCTTCATCAGCCGGGTCGACAGCGAAGTCGACAAGCGACTCGAGGCCTTCGGCACGCCCGAGGCCCTGGCACTGCGCGGCAAAGCGGCGGTTGCACAGGGCAAGCTCGCCTACCAGGCGTTCCAGCAGACGTTCAGCGGACCTCGCTGGGACGCACTCGCCGCCCGCGGTGCCCGGGTGCAGCGGCCGCTGTGGGCCAGCACCTCCACCAAGAACCCGGCCTACCCCGACACCCTCTACGTCGACGAACTCATCGGGCCGCTCACGGTGAACACCCTGCCCGACGCCACACTCGAGGCCTTCGCCGATCACGGCACGCTCGACCGTCGAGTCGACGCCGATGTCGAGTCCGCTGCTGCCGACTGGCAGGGCATCACCGCTGCCGGGGTCGACCTCGACGACGTGGCGGCCATGCTCGAACGCGAGGGTGTGCGCAGTTTCCAGCAGAGCTTCGACGAACTGCTCGCCGCGCTCGAGGCGAAGGCCGCCGAGCTGCGCGGCTGAGGCAGATCGTGGAGCCGACGAGCCCCATGCCGAGCGCTGCCGACCTCGAGGCGCTCATCACCGCGATGCCCCGCGAGCGCGACCGCGACCTGGCCGCCAGCCTGCTCGGCTCGCTCGTGTCCCTGCTCGAACAGCGCCCCGAGACGATCGACCTGAAGATCGTTACCGCCGCTCTGGCCGAGATGGGGGCAGCGTTCGAGATGTTCCGCCCCTACCGAGCCGTTCCGAAGGTCACCATCTTCGGCTCGGCCCGCACCCAGCCCGACGACCCTCTGTTCCAACAGGCACGACGGGCTGCCGCTGCGATGGCCGAGCGGGGCTGGATGGTCATCACCGGCGCCGGACCGGGCATCATGCAGGCTGCCATGGAGGGCGCCGGGCGCGCCCGGTCGATGGGCGTGTCGATCGAACTGCCCCGCGAACAACGGCCGAATCCGGTCATCGCGGGCGACTCGAAGAACGTGACCATGAAGTACTTCTTCACCCGCAAGCTGATGCTGGTGAAAGAGAGCAAGGCGTTCATCTGCCTACCCGGCGGGTTCGGCACCCTCGACGAGGTGTTCGAAGTGCTCACGCTCACCCAGACCGGCAAGGGTGTGCCCGTTCCCATCGTGTTCCTCGACACCCCGGGCGACCCCTACTGGGAGACGGTGCACGAGTTCGTCGACCAACAGCTCGTCGCCCGCGGCCTGGTGTCGGTGCCCGACACCGGGCTGTATTCCATCACCGAGTCGTCCGACGCCGCGGTCGACGAGATCCTTCGCTTCTACGCCAACTTCGACTCCATCCGCTACATCGGCGAGCTGCTCGTGGTGCGTGTGCAGCATGCCCCCACCGAAGCCCAGCTCGAGGTACTCAACGAGCGTTTCGGCCATCTGTGCCGGGTGGGCCACATCGAACGAGTGGCGCCACACGAACGCGAAATCGCCGAACACGATGCCGCGGACCTGCCCCGCATCGGTCTGCGGTTCACCCGTCACGGTTATGGCGACCTGCGCGCCATGATCGACCTGCTGAACAGCTTCGTGCCCGATCCCGTCGCCCCTGAGGACTGACCATGCACATCGCCCAACTCTGGCAGTACCCGGTGAAGTCGATGGTCGGCGGCGAGGTCGCCTCCGCTCGGCTCGCCACCGAGGGCATGGTGGGCGATCGCACCTGGGCCACCCGCGACGAAGAGCGTGGCGGTATCCGCGGGGCGAAGAAGATCGGCGGGTTGATGCGCTGTGGAGCGCGCTACGTCGACGCCGACCCCGCACCCGGCAGCACGGTCGCGATCTCGCTTCCCGACGGATCGACGGTGCGCAGCGACGACGACGAAGTGAATGAGCGCCTCTCCGCTGCGCTCGGTCACCGGGTGAGTCTGTGGCCACTGCAGCCACCCACCGATCTCGACCATTACCGCCGTGGAGCCCCCGACAGCACCGACATGCTGGCCGAACTGCGGGCGGTGTTCGGCCGTGAGGGCGACGAACCGCTACCCGATCTCAGCATCTTCCCTCCGGTCATCATGGAGTTCGAGTCGCCGCCCGGCACCTACCTCGACGCATTCCCGCTGCTGGTCATGACCACCTCGGCGCTGCGCTCGCTGACCGCCGCGCTGCCCGACAGCGCGGTCGACGTGCGCCGGTTCCGGCCCAACCTGGTCATCGACTCCGGCGACGTCGAGGGCCACCCCGAGTTCGCCTGGGTGGGCAAGCACCTGCGCATCGGCGAGGTGGTGCTGCGCGTCATCGAGGCCTGCCCGCGGTGTGTGATGGTCACCCGTGAGGTCACCCCCGACCTCCCCGAAGACCGGGCCGTACTGCGCCACGTCGTGCGCGACCTCGACCAGAACGTCGGGGTGTATGCCGAGGTCGTCGTGCCGGGTGTGGTGCGCGCCGGCGACACCGTGGTGGTCGCCGACAGCCCGAGTTGACCTCGGCCGTTCACCCCGGCTCAGTCGTCGGAGGTCGAGCCGCGCAAGAGGTGCGCTGCCTTCTCGACGGCGCGGCGGGCCTGGGTGAGTCGCTTGTCGTCGGCCGGTCGACCGCTGCGCTCGGCCGCTGCCTCGCGCAGTAACTCGAAGGCCCGATCGTCGAGTTCGGCAGCGATGGCGTCGAGTTGCTCGGCGAGGTCGTCGAACGCTCCGCTCACGGCGTGCCCTCGGCGAGCGCTTCGGCGAGCAGCAGCATCGGATGCCGCACCTGAACCCCGACCGCAGCCAGGTGCATGGAACAACCGGGATTGGCGCTGGCCACCTCGTGCCCGCCCGAGCGCTCGATCGACGCCACCTTCCGACGCCGCACCTCACCGGCCAGTTCGGGCTGCAGCGCCGAGTACGCGCCGCCGGCACCGCAGCACAGGCCGTCGTCGTCGAGTTCGACCAACGGAGCCACCGCGCCCAACACTGTGCGCACCGCCAGGTGACTGCGTTGCACATGGCGGAGGTGGCACGGATCCTGGACGATGACCGGTTCGGTGCGTCGCCGCACCACGAGCCGCTCCATCGACGGCGCCACATGCTCGTGCACGTCGCGTACCCGCGCGCTGAACGCCACCGCCTCGGGCGTGCCGAGGAGATGGCCGTAGTCCTTCAGCGCCGCACCGCAGCCAGCCGAATTCACCACGATGGGGGCATCACCCGGCATCGATGCCATCACCGCACGCGCCAGTCGCTCGGTGGCATCGGTGAGACCGGCGTGCACGTGCAGGGCACCACAGCACGCGCCGCCGCTGCCGGGCACGGCGTAGCGCTGGCCGAGGGCGTCGAGCACCCGGGCGGTGGCCCGGTGCACATCGCGCTGCCAGGCATCCATCACGCAGCCGGTGAACAGCCACACGTCGGTGCCCGTAGGCCGTACTTCCGGGCCGCGGCGCACCGGCAGACAGGCGAGGCCGAGGCGACGCGGCACCAGATGCAGTCGTTGCGCCATCGCCAACGCGGTTGAACCGACGAGCAGCAGGCGATGGTGGCCGAGCACGGCGAACCCCCACCGCTGCCACCAGGGCGTGATCCGGTGCTGGGAGGCGAGAGTCGAGCGGGTGGCCTCCATGAGATGCCCGAATGGCACACCACTCGGACAGGCTGGTTCGCACCCCCGGCACTGCACGCAGGTCTCCATGAATCCGACGAACTCATCGGTCGCCGGTGCGTTCTCGTTCTGCACGGCGCGCATCGCTGCGATGCGGCCGCGAGGCGACAGTGCTTCCTCACCCGTGGCGCGAAACGTGGGGCAGTGCGGCAGACACAGTCCGCAGCCCACACAGCTGGCGAGTTCCTCGGAGTCGATCGAGAGATGCACGGCAGGTGTCACGGTACTCCGCAGCGACCGGAACCACCGCCACGACTACCCTGCCCCGCCATGCCCGAGGGCCACACCATCCACCGCATCGCCAAGGACCACGGCGCCTTGCTCACCGGCCGAACGGTTGCCGTGACGTCGCCCCAGGGCCGCTTCGCCGATGCCGTGATGGTCGATGGCCAGACCCTCGACCGGCTCGAGGCCATGGGCAAACACCTCTGGTACCACTGGTCGAACGGGCTGATCGGCCATGTGCACCTGGGCCTGTTCGGCAAGTTCCGTATACATCGTGGGGCCGAAGCACCTGAACCGAAGGGCGCAGTGCGGATGCGCCTGCAGACCGATGATTGCACCATCGACCTCGCCGGCCCCACCGACTGCTCCATCGGCGACGAGACCGACCGCGCCACCATCGTCGCCCGTTTGGGCCCCGACCCCCTGCGGCGCGACGCACGCCCGGCCGTAGCGGTCGATCGCATCCTGCGCAGCAAGCAGGCCATCGGCGCGTTGCTGCTCGACCAATCGGTGCTGTGCGGGGTGGGCAACGTCTACCGGGCGGAGGCCCTGTTCGTGCACGGCATCCACCCGGCTCGGCTCGGGCAGCAGTGCGACGAAGCCGAGTTGCACATGCTGTGGTCGACCATCACGGCGATGCTGCGCCAAGGTGTGCGCGACAACCGCATCATCACCGTCGATCGGCGCGAACTCGATCTACCCAAGGGGCGACGCATCCGCCGCGGTGAAGCCACCTACGTGTACCACCGCGACCGCTGCCTTCGTTGCGGCTCAGCGGTGCAGACGGTCGACCTCGCCGGACGGCCCTGCTACTACTGCCCCACCTGTCAGCCGGTCTGACCCGGCCCGAACGCGACGCTGCGGGGGCCTCTACTGGGCGTGCCAGGGCGGAGCGTCGGTATCGCCGCGCCACCACCGCAGTCGGCGCTCGGCCTCGTCGCGGGCCGCCTCGTCGTGGCGTCCGGCACGCAACCGCATCAGCGTCGCCGCCACCAGGCGCAGTGTGGCGACCGCCTCGGCCACGTTGTCGCCACGCATCGATCGGCCGTACCCCGCAGCGAACGCCTCGTACAGGCCGGCGGCACCGCCCCACCGCTGCGTCCAGGTCATCAGCGGCGCATGGTCCCATGCAGCCGGACCCGTGCACAACAGATCCCAGTCGAGCAACACGGCCCCCTGGGCCGTGTTGACCACATTGCCCGGGTGCACATCGCCGTGGCACAGCACCAGCGCTGCCCCGCGATGCGCCCAGTCGCCGTGCTGCTCGAGCGCTGTAGTGATGCCCTGCCGGGCCGCAGGGTCGAGCAGATCGTCGACGTCGGCGAGCAGACGATCGAACTGCCACCACGGGAAGGCACTGGCCGCAGGCAGCGGATGCAGGCCGCGTACCCGCGCCGGATCGATGCGGTGCAGTCGGGCCACCATCTCGCCCACCTCGGCCCAGTCGACCTCGCCCTCGACAGGCTCGCGTCGCACGGCCCACGCCACCAGTCCGTCGTCCTCCATCGGGTCGGGGTAGAGGTACCTGGGCACGCGCAGACCGGCATCGGCGAGGAAGACGGCCAACCGTGGCGCCGAGACCGCAGCCCCTGTCGGTCGCCCCACACGCACCACCACGTCGTCGCCCGCGGCGAAGAGCGCGTTCATCCCCACCCGCAGCAGCGTCGGCTCGGGCAGGCCCCACGCGTGCGCCGCCCGGCCTGCGAGGTCGGTGGCCGCGGCGACATCGGCCACGGGCGCAGCGACGAACGGCAACACGTCGTTCGTCGTCATCGGGCACCGCCCGGCACCACACCCGGTGCCACACCAGGGTTCAGGCGTCCTGCCGGGTCGAACTGTTGCTTCACCCGGTGCTCGACGGCCAGCACCTCGGGTGCGACCACGGCGGGCACCAATGCAGTGGCGGCCTCGGCAGCCAACGCCGTGGCGGCCTCGGCAGCAAGGTGCACCACGCCGATACCCACCTCGGCGACCACCGAACCGGTGGGCAGCGAGCGCACCGTGGCGTACACCTTGCTCGGCGCCACCATCGCTCGGCGCGCCTCGGGCACCGCAGGCGCGGCACAGGGTTCGAGGCGGTGCTGCGCGGCGGTGTGCTCGATGTCGCGAGGGTGCCCTTCGAGCAACACCCACACCTGCAGCCCGTCCCACAGCATCGACACCGGGCGATACAGCGCCGTGAACAGCCGGGTCGGGTCGTCGGCATCGATGCGGAACCACTGCGAGTGCAACGGCAGCGGGCGGGTCCGCACGATCACCTCACCGAGGAAGCCCAGCGTGCCGCAACTGCCCACCAGCAAGCGGCACAGGTCGAAGCCGCTCACGTTCTTCACCGTCGGTCCGCCCGCCTTCACCACCTCACCCGTCGCCGACACGTAGCGGGCCTGCAACAGGGCGTCGCGCACCGGGCCGTCGCCCAGGCGCCGCACACCGCTCAGCCCCACCGCCAGCGCACCGCCAACCGTACCGCCGGCCGTACCGCCAACTGGGCCGCCAGTGCGCGGCAGCACGGTGCGCTGGCCCACCTCGGCGAGTGCGGCATCGAGCACCTCCACCGGTGTGCCGGCGCCACAGCACACGGTCATCTCGTCGGCCTGGAGCCAGTCGATACCGACGGGTGCCGTCACCGTGCGCACGCCCGGCACGGCGCCGCCGCGGGTGCCTGCGCCGCAGATGGTGACCGGGTCGTCGGTGCCCACCTCTGCTGCGAACGCGTCGAGGTCGATCACGTCAGACCCACAGCCCCTCGGGTACCTCGTGCGCGTCGCCACATGCGGCCGGACTGGGCAGGACCTTGGTGGGGTTGGCCAGACCGGTGGTGTCGAACGATGCCCGCAACGCAGCCTGTGCGGCCAGGTCGGCCGGCGCAAACATCAACGGCATCAGGTCGCGCTTCTCCATGCCGATGCCGTGCTCGCCGCTCAGCACCCCGCCGGCGGCCACCGAGGCCTTCACGATCTCCTCCCCCGCGGCGTGTACCCGGTCC